>LKNB01000007.1 GCA_001564055.1 Rhodothermaceae bacterium Tc-Br11_B2g6_7 | reverse complement strand
CCGGCAGGGCGGGAGTCGAGGAAAAGGGTGCCGCCGCTGCCATTCCCCCAGAAGAGAGACGAGGGCCCACGGATGGCTTCGGCGCTGCGGAGGAAGAGCGGATCCACAATGTCGAGGAAAGCTTGCCCGTCAGGCATCGTCAGGGGAATGCCGTCAAGGAGCACCTGGACGCCCCGCACGCCAAATGGTGAACGCCAGCCCATCCCGCGGACGATCAGGCGCTCGCCCAGCGCAAAGTGGCCGCGATCGTTCATCCACACCCCGGGGACGTCCCGGACGATGTCTTTCACATACACCGGCGCCTCCACCTGCTGGGCGATGCGACTGCGTTGCACCACCGATACGGCGAACGGTGCGGTGGCGGACGTCTCCAGCCCGCGCGCTGCTTCCACGGACACTTCGGGAAGCTCGGCCGCGACGGTGTCGGCGGGCGTTTGGGCGTTGGCCGGTGAGGCAATAAGGAGCAGTAAAACAGCGCTGATGAGCAGGGTCCGAACAGGCATACGGGAAACGAAAGGCAGGAGAGGTGAAATCGTATGCCTCTTACATCCGTAGCCGCGGGTGCGGTTCGGCCGTAACCCATGCGTCACGGGTGAGGCCTACCAGCCAATACGTCGGCTTCGCTGCTGCCGGGGCTGATCATCTACCGGCTCCTCATCGGCTCTCTCGGCTTGCACAGGGGCTTCCGCCAGGGTAGGCGGCTGCCATGGCACAGCGGGCAGCGAAAGCTCATCGATGGAGGTTAGCTGGACGTCGGTGAAGTAGTACTCGAGAATGTCTCCGTACGCGTAGCCCTGCGCCGATAACCCGCGGGCGCCATACTGGCTCAGCCCTACCCCGTGCCCAAAGCCGCGACCGGTGAAGACGTAGCGGTTGCCATCGCGCCGGGCGTCAAACCAGGTGCTTTTGATGCCGTGCCCGGAGGCGTGCCGGTTTGCGAGCAGGCGAAAGGCATTGGCCTGCATCGGGCGGCGGTTTGCACCGGTAAGCAAGTCGATCGTGCGCACCCGGCCCTCGCTGGACCGCTCACCGATCACAAATCCGCGCACGTTCGTCCCGGTGTGGCGGCTGAGCGCCTGGAGGAGGGCATCCCGATTGAGGGTAGCCTCCCACGCCTGATGGGGTGACGACGTGCCCGTGGGGTCGGGGCGTCCCCGCAGGTAGGGCAGCGGCCGTGCATCCCACACGTCTTCGTTGTTGGCGGTATGCCCTCCACTGGCTGAAAAGTAGACCGCCTCGATAAGGCTATCAGCATGCACAAGCACTTGCCCCTGGGTGCTCCGGGTGGCTTCCAGCGAGGTCGGCGTGATGGCGTTTGCTCCGTCGTAGTGCTGGGACATCACATGGTCGACGTGGTCGTAGGCCTCCCCGAACTTGTTGCGCAGGGCGTAGGTGCGCACCAGCACCGCCATGGCCTTCGATCCCTCCAGGTCCTCGAAGCCATACTCGCTGGCCACCACGCTGGCGACGTAATCCTCCAGCGGCACGTGATTGACCAGTTGCAGCGACGATAACGACTCGCGCTCAGGCTGAATCTTGAGACGCCCCGTGTAGGCTCGTTCGCCGTCCAGCCGGCTGGTGTTGACGATGAGCGGCGCTTGCTCGTCGGCCACGATGCCGAGCTCCAGGGCAAAAATAGAAGCGCCGTCCGCCTCGGCTTGTAGTTCATCGCCGCGCCGATTGATGTGCAGGGGCGTGTCAGGCGAGACGGTCAGCAACACGTTGTCCACAGCGCCCGCGTACACGCTCACGGGAGCCTCCGCCGTGATGCGGACGTCGTCCACCAGTTGTTGATCAAGGATGCGCACGCGAATATCGGACGACTGGGCCGCAGCGTCCAGCAGAAACGCCACGCTCAGCAGGAGTAACAGGGTAGCGCTCGCTGTATAACGAAAACCCATAAGTCGTGGGGGGGCTGGAGAGAGGAGGACACCTGTCGTACCTAAAGTATCACATGAGGACGACAACTTCACGCGCCTGAACGTTTCAGGTTGGAAGGATGTTGCGCCGGTGGTCCGGGCACGCATCATGGGCTGCTTCGTTGTGACACGCGCGCTCTTTTCTTACCTCACTCCCCGAACGACGCTTTCGCCTGTATGCTCATTGATACCCACGCGCACCTCTACCTCGACGCCTTCGATGACGACCGTGAAGCGGTGCTGAACCGCGCCCGCGAGGCTGGGGTGGAGGCCATCGTCCTGCCCGCCATCGATGTGCCCTCGATTCATGCGGCCCTGGCGCTCTGTGCAAAGCACGACGGGCTGTACGCGATGGCGGCACTGCATCCGTCGGAGACCAAAGAGGCGACGGAGCGCGAGTTGCAGGAGGTGGCCGATTTGTGTGATGAGGATGCAGTGGTGGCTGTGGGCGAGAGTGGTCTCGATTACTACTGGGACCGGTCATTTGACGATCGTCAGCAGCAGTTTCTGCGCGCGCACATCCAACTGGCCGTAGAAAAAGACCTGCCCCTCATTCTTCACAACCGGGAAGCTACTGCCGATCTCGTGCAGATTGTGGGCGAGGAACGGGACGCGCTGGACGCCCGAGATCGCCTGCGGGGCATCTTCCACTGCTTCGTCGGCTCACAGGCCGAGGGGGAAGCTATTCTTGACCTGGGCTTTCACCTGGGGCTGGGCGGGATCCTGACGTTTAAGAACAGCGCCGTGGACGAAGCAGTGGTTGATTTACCGCTGGATCGCCTGGTGGTAGAGACGGACGCGCCGTATCTGGCGCCAGAGCCTCACCGCGGCTCTCGCAATGAGCCCGCTTTTGTGCGGCACGTGGCAACGTATCTGGCAGAGGTCAAAGGGGTGCCGCTTAGCGACTTGGCGGGTACGACCACCGCCACGGCGCATGCCCTCTTTGGCATCGATCCCGCCGCTCCCACACTGCTTGGTTGACCCGTGTCAAGCGCACGCGTGTCGCCGCGAGTGGCGTGCAAGCAGCGAGCAGGATCGCAATAAAAAGACCCCGGCAGCCAACCAGCCACCGGGGTCTTTCGAAAATGCTACGGGTCAGGACGCGCGAATTACTTCGGTTCGCCTTCCTCGTCCACGACTTCGTAGTCCGCGTCGGTCACATCGCCGTCGGCAGCTTCGCCATTACCGCCGCCTTCCGCTTGTGCTTCTTGCGCGGCTTCGGCGGCTTCTTGTTGCGCCTGGTACAGCTCTTGGCTGGCATTATTCCAGACCTCGTTGAGCTCGTCCATGGCCGACTGAATGGCCGCGGTTTCGGCATCTTCTTGGTCCTTCACCTCATTTAGGCGCTCCAATGCGCTCTCGATGGTGGAGCGGCTCTCGTCGGAGATCTTCTCGCCGTACTCGTCCAGGTTCTTCTGTGTGGAGTAGGCCAGCGAGTCTGCCTGGTTTTTCACCTCAATGCGCTCGCGCTGCTTCTTGTCTTCTTCCGCGTGCGCTTCGGCTTCCTCCTGCATCTTGTTGATCTCCTCCTCGGTAAGTCCGCTGGAGGCCTCAATGCGGATGGACTGCTCCTTGCCGGTGGCCTTATCCTTGGCCGACACGTTCAGGATGCCGTCCGCGTCGATGTCGAAGGTGACCTCGATCTGCGGCACGCCACGGGGGGCGGGGGGCAGGCCGTCGAGGTGGAAACGGCCGATGGTGCGGTTGTCGCGGGCCATCTCCCGTTCGCCCTGCAGGACGTGAATCTCAACGGATGTCTGATTATCAGCCGCCGTGGAGAACGTCTCCTGAGCACGTGTCGGAATGGTGGTGTTGGCTTCGATCAGCTTGGTGGTCACGCCGCCCAGCGTCTCGATCCCGAGGCTCAGCGGAGTCACATCCAGCAGCAGTACGTCGTCTACATCGCCGGCCAGCACACCACCCTGAATGGCGGCGCCGATCGCGACGACCTCGTCCGGGTTCACCGACTTGTTTGGCTTCCGACCGAAGAACTCTTCCACGGTGGACTGCACCTTGGGAATGCGCGTGGAGCCACCCACGAGGATGACCTCGTCGATGCCGCTCTTGTCGATGCCGGCATCCTTCAGCGCCTTCTCCATCGGGGGAATGGTGCGCTCGATGAGGTCGTCCACCAGCTGCTCAAACTTCGAGCGCGTGATGTCCATGTTGAGGTGCTTCGGACCTTCCTGCGTGGCCGTCACGAACGGCAGGTTGATCGTCGTCTTAGACGCACTTGACAGCTCAATCTTGGCCTTCTCCGCGGCTTCCTTGAGGCGCTGGAGGGCCATCGCGTCATCGCGCAGGTCGATGCCCTGCTCCTTCTTGAACTCGTCGGCGATGTAGTTGATGAGGCGCTGATCGAAGTCGTCACCGCCCAGTTCGGTATCTCCATAGGTCGCTTTCACCTCGAAGACACCATCGCCGAGGTCCAGGATGGACACATCGTACGTACCGCCACCGAGGTCATACACGGCTACGGTCACGTCATCGTCCTGCTTATCCAGTCCGTACGCCAGGGACGCGGCCGTGGGCTCGTTAATGATGCGGCGCACGTTTAGCCCGGCGATCTGGCCGGCTTCCTTCGTGGCCTTACGCTGCGCATCGTTGAAGTAGGCCGGCACGGTAATCACCGCTTCGCTGACCTTCTCACCCAGGTACTCTTCCGCTTCCTGCTTCAGCTTCTGCAGGATCATCGCCGAAAGCTCCTGGGGCGTGTACTGGCGATCCTCAATCTCGACACGGGCTGTGCCGCCTTCGCCAGAGGAGATCGTGTAGGCGACCGAGTCTTCGACCCCTTTCACTTCGTCGTACTTCCGCCCCATGAACCGCTTGATAGAGGCGATCGTGTTCTCCGGGTTCGTGATTGCCTGGCGCTTGGCTGGTGCGCCCACGAGGCGCTCGCCGTCGGATTTGAAGGCCACCACAGATGGCGTGGTGCGGGCGCCTTCTGAATTTTCAATTACTTTGGCCTCGCCGCCCTCCATCACCGAGACGACGGAGTTGGTGGTCCCGAGGTCAATACCTATTATCTTTCCCATGATGTAATCGTAGCTATGGTCAATAGTCGAGTGTAAGCTATGCTGGCAAGTCATTCTACCTTCGGACCAAGAACAATGCCGTGTGCAATGCTGCGTCACATTGGCAGAGCCATGGTAGGGAACGGCGATACGGGTTGAGGTGTGCTCGGCTGTAGCCACGCGCATCTGTCACCTCTGCAGAACGGCACCGGCGATGCGCCGTTGTATGCCTATTCCTACGCAACCTGTTATCCTGATTCCCTTCGGATGCCTCGCACGCAGTTCTCCGGTTCCTCATCCCGCAGCGGTATGGTGTACGCACGCCACGTTCCCAATTCGATTACAATCATCCGCATCATCCTCACGCCGGTCGTGTTGGTACTGCTGTTTAGCGGCACCTTCTGGGGCATTACAAGTGCACTTCTGCTGTTTGTGCTGGCTGCGGTATCGGACTGGGTGGACGGAAAGCTGGCGCGGCAACTGGAGGTAAGCTCGCGGTTTGGCCAGTTTCTCGACCCGCTGGCGGATAAGGTCTTGGTGCTTGGCACGTTCATCGCCCTCGCCTGGCTGGAGCCGGCCATCGTGCCCTGGTGGGCGGTGGCCCTCATCGCACTGCGGGATGTGGGGGTAACGGCGCTGCGCTCCTGGGCCGAGGCCCGCGGATGGACGCTTCAGACGCTGTACATCGCCAAGGCCAAGACAGCGGGCCAGCTGGCCTTTCTAATTGTAATGTTGGCGACGCTGGCCCTTGCAGAGCGACCGGGCAGCGCGGGTGCCTTGGCCACATGGCTGCTCTACGACACCACCATTTTGTTCTGGCTGCTGATGGTTGTGGTCGCCATTACCGTGTATACGGGCGTGCTATACGCCTTCAATCAAGAACCTGCTGCTTCTGCCAACCCTCATGGATGATACCGCCGTTTTGACGGACCGTGACCTTGCCCGAGCGCTGTTGGAGATTGAGGCCGTGACGCTCTCGCCCGATGCGCCCTTCACCTGGGCTTCGGGGCTGCAGTCGCCCATTTATTGTGATAACCGCCAGACGCTCGGTTATCCGGCGCTGCGTCGGCGGATTGCTGCCGCGTTTGCCGCGCGCATCGCGGACCACAACTGGCCGGTAGATGTGATCGCCGGGACGGCAACCGCGGGGATTCCACACGCGGCATGGCTGGCCGATATGGTACGCAAACCGATGGCCTATGTGCGCTCAGCCCCCAAAGGCCACGGGAAGGAAAACCAGATTGAAGGCGTAGTGCATCCGGGCGATATGGTCGTAGTAGTCGAAGACCTAATCTCTACGGGTGGGTCGGCCCTGCAGGCGGTCGATGCGCTACAGGCAGCAGGCGCGGAGGTCGTCGCTGTTGTTGCTATCTTTACGTACAGCTTTCAAGAAACCGCGCAACGTTTTGCAGATGCACAGGTTGACCTGAGCGTTCTGACAGACGTTGAGGCGCTGCAAGCCGTAGCCCTTCAAGAAGGATTGCTCTCACCCGCTGCCGCGTCCGTCTTGGCTGACTGGCAGCAGGATCCGAAGGCCTGGTCTGCCGCTCGCTCGTAAGCTTTCCACCCACCCCGTGTGCTTCATGCGCGTTGATATTCTTACCGTAGGAGATGAACTGCTGATTGGCCAGGTGGTCAACACAAATGCGACGTGGTTGGGGGAGCAGCTCACGACGGCGGGCGCGCGGATTGGGCGCGTCGTGACCATGGCAGATGACGCGGATGCGATTCAGGCGGAGCTCAGCCGCAGCCTGAGCGTCGCTGACGCCGTGATCGTAAGCGGCGGCATTGGGCCTACCCACGACGACGTAACACGGCAGGCGCTGGCCGATTACTTTACTTCCGAGCTTTGCTTTGACGCGTCCGTCTTTCAGCGCATCGAGGAGCGCTACGCAGCCCGCGGCCAGACCCCGCCGGAAAGCAACCGGCGCTTGGCACAGGTTCCAGAGGGCTTCGAGGTGCTGCCCAACCCCATCGGAACGGCGCCCGGCCTCTTGCACATGGCCCCGGTAGCGGACCGCAGTGTCCTCGTTGTGGCTCTGCCCGGCGTCCCGAACGAGCTGAAGGCTATCGTGCAGGACCACGTCATCCCGCGGCTCAAGGACGAGGTCACTGTGGCCCCCAGCGCGCAGCGCACCTTGCTTACCGCTGGCATTCGCGAATCAGCCCTGCAGGACGCCATTGAAGCGTCGTCCTTCCTCGCACAGGATCACTTCTCGCTGGCCTATCTGCCCAGCAGCAAAGGCGTGCGCCTGCGCATCACCGCGCAGGGCGCTACACGGCAGGAAGCCCGAACGCGCCTGGCACAGTTTGAGGACCACATCCGGGCCCGGGCCGGGGTGCACATATACGGAACGGGCGCGGAGTCGCTGGAGGCTATTGTGGGCGACTTGCTGCGAGCAAATAGCCTCACCTTGGGGGTAGCGGAGAGCTGTACGGGGGGGCTCTTGGCCGATCGGCTGACCAATGTTGTGGGCGCCTCCGACTACCTGCGTGGGGGCATCGTAGCATACAGTAATGCCGTGAAGCAGGCGCTACTTGACGTACCGGCGACGATGCTGGAAGAATACGGCGCGGTGAGCGGTCCTGTAGCTCGGCAGATGGCCGTGGGGGTGCGGGAGCAATTGGATACGGACATCGGGATATCGACAACAGGCATTGCTGGGCCCAAGGGAGGCACGCCGGAAAAACCGGTCGGTACGGTGTGGATTGGTGTGGCCACGCCGGAGGCCACCGCAGCACATCACTTCGTTTTTACGTCCGATCGCCTCTTCAACAAGGACCGCACGTGCACCGAAGCGCTTAACATACTACGGTTGGCCCACACGTCAGCCGTTGACGCCATCGAAGGTCCACCGTTGGCGGTGCAGACAGACGCCCCCGAATGATCGCGTGCGCGACAGCGGGCTGGATGCTGTGGGGGTGACAGGCTGTTGTCACTCGCGCGCCGTACATTGTTATCGTGCGCCATGCAGACATCCCGAAGGCGTCGGAGGTGTCTACGCCACGAGCCGCGATCGCTCGTGTACGGCGCAGCAACGCGCCTCCGCTCTTTTTACCTGACAGATT
The DNA here is from genome assembly GCA_001564055.1 of Rhodothermaceae bacterium Tc-Br11_B2g6_7. Lineage (GTDB taxonomy): Bacteria > Bacteroidota > Rhodothermia > Rhodothermales > Salinibacteraceae > Tc-Br11-B2g6-7. The sequence continues at coordinate 75,662 of LKNB01000007.1, read as the reverse complement.
TCAAGGCCCTATGGCTTCCAAGAACAACGAACCGAAAAAGAAGGCGCTTGATCTCGCCCTAAAACAAATCGACAAGCAGTTCGGCAAGGGGTCCATCATGCGGATGGGCGACACCCCGCCGCTAAATATCGACTCTATCTCCACCGGATCGCTGACGCTGGACCATGCGCTGGGGATCGGGGGCGTGCCCCGCGGGCGGATCGTGGAGATCTACGGTCCGGAGTCTTCGGGGAAGACGACCCTGGCCACCCACATCATCGCCGAAGCACAGAAGGAGGGCGGGACGTGCGCGTTCATCGACGCGGAGCACGCGCTGGATCCTAACTACGCCCGCAAGCTGGGGGTCGACGTGGACGACCTGCTCGTGTCTCAGCCCGATACGGGCGAGCAGGCCCTGAACATCACCGAGACGCTCGTACGCAGTGGGGCGCTGGACGTCATCGTTATTGACTCCGTAGCCGCGCTTGTGCCACAGGCTGAAATCGAGGGTGAAATGGGCGATAGCCACGTGGGCTTGCAGGCGCGCCTTATGAGCCAGGCCCTGCGCAAGCTCGCGGGTATCATCAGCCGGACGAAGACGGTGCTCATTTTCATCAATCAGATTCGGATGAAGATTGGCGTGATGTTCGGTAGCCCGGAGACGACCTCCGGAGGACGAGCGCTGAAGTTTTACGCGTCCATCCGGATGGACATTCGCCGCATTGGCGCCATCAAGGACGGGACGGACGTCATCGGGAATCGCACCCGTGTGCGTGTCAAGAAAAACAAGGTGGCTCCGCCGTTTCGGGAGGCCGAGTTCGATATCATTTACGGGGAGGGCATCTCATCCCTGGGCGAACTGATCGACCTTGGGGTCGATGCCGACGTGATTACCAAAAGCGGCTCGTGGTACTCCTACAACGACGACACGCTGGCGCAGGGACGGGAAGCTACAAAGGAATGGCTCAAAGAGCACGAGGAGGAACGGGAGACCATCAAGCATCAGATCAAGGTGGATATGGGCTTGGTGCCTAAGGAAGAGGACGAAGAGGCAGAAGAGGAGGCGGCCGAGGAGACTGCGTGACATGGCTCTGAGGTTTGCCTGGCCGGTCATTACGCTGCTGCTGGTGCTCTGGGGCCTGGCGCCGGTGCCCACCACCGGACAAGTGACAGACACGGCACCGCCGGACGTGCGGGTGCTCCACACGGTGTACGCATGGGACAGCCCGCTTGGCACGGGCGCGCTGCGCGTGGCGGATCGCACAGCGTACCCTGTGTTTTACGGTGGTCCTGTTGCTGCGGCAACGGGGGCACTGCTTACTGGCACGCCGCCCGCGCCGGCCTACCGCCTTACGCTGGCTTCAGCCGGTGCCGTGGGCGCGACGATCGCCATCAAGCGGCTGACACGCCGGCCGCGTCCATTTTATATGTATGGGGCTATCACCTCGCGCTCGCCCGAGTTTCATGAAGGGCGGCCAGTCTCAGACTCGTACGCTATGCCCTCTGGCCATGCGGCGCTATCCGCTGCCCAGGTGACGTCGTGGAGTCTGTCGCACCCGCGGTGGTACGTCATTGGACCCGGGGTAGTATGGGCCACAGGGGTAAGCGTTAGCCGGATATGGCAGGGCGTGCACTACCCCTCGGATGTGTTGCTGGGCGCAGCACTGGGCGTGGGCATTGGGCTCACGGTGCACTGGATGCGTGCCGCACTCACCCCATCCGTATGGCACGAAGCACCGGCAGCGCCACGCACTCTGGCGCTCCCACCCGTCCACGTTCGCATCGGCTTGTAGCGCATCGGTCTGTAGCCCTCAGCATGCCCCGGCTGGCGCGACGGTCTACATCACGGAAAGGGCGTACAATAAAAAACGCTCCCTGAGCCAAGACTCAGGGAGCGTGATAGTAGCGGGGGCAGGATTCGAACCTGCGACCTTCGGGTTATGAGCCCGATGAGCTACCAGCTGCTCCACCCCGCAATAGAATTCAAAATGTACTGCGTTCCGCTACCGAAGTCAAGTGAAGAAACCGTGCGATACTACCTGCGCGTGAAGCCTGCGCGAATCGCGGTCGGTGGTAGATATTGACCTGTCGCGGTTGTTATTTCGAGTCGTTCCGACGTGTGGACCGGCCGATGGGTTTCCGATCTGACGGCTTCACCTGTTCATGTTTGGCAGATGTTCACACGCAGGGCACCCCCGTCTTTCTTTGCTGCCTATACGCTGTGCTTCATGGCCATCTTGCGTCCGTTTCGTGCCCTCCGCCCCCTGCCTTCCCATGCAGCGGCCGTTGCCTCTGTGCCGTATGACGTCATTGACGTCGCCGAAGCGCGGGTGCTGGCGCAGGGCAAACCGCATAGCTTCTTGCGCGTCATCCGCCCGGAGCTGGATCTGCCACCCCATGTCGATGAGTACGACGAGGCGGTCTACCTCCACGGCGCAAAGAATTTGCAGCAGTACAGTGAGAGTGCGGTTAGTGTGCGCGATGAGGCTCCACAACTGTACCTCTATCAACTCAAGCTGGACGACCACACACAGACCGGGGTGTTTGGGTGCGTATCGGTGGAGGAGTATAAAACAGGCGGGATCCTGCGGCACGAGAAGACGCGCCCGGCAAAAGAGGCTGACCGCACGCGGCACATGCTGGCGCAGCGCGCGCATGCCGAGCCGGTAATGCTATGCTTCCGTGACGATGCGCAGGTGGCCGCTTTGATCGAAAAAGAGACACAGGCCGATCCGCTATACGACCTGACGACTGCAAACGGCGTGCAGCATCGGATCTGGCGGGTGGCGGCCCCGCACCCGTTGATGGCGGCTTTTGGACCGATTGCGCCCCTCTACATCGCAGATGGACACCATCGCTGCAAAGCCGCCAGCCGCGTCGCAGATGCGCTGGATGAGCCCAATGCGGAAGTGGCTGCCAATGTGCAGCATTTCCCAGCCGCCATCTTTCCGATCGGGGATCTGCAGATCTTGCCCTACCACCGCCTTGTCACCACGCTGCCAGGCACACCGGCTGAATTCCTTGCAGCCTGCGACGAGGTGCTGACCGTTGAGGTGCTGGGGGAAGAGGCTACGCCGACGGGCCCCAGTGCCCCCGGCGAGGTGCACCTCTACCTGGACGGCCAGTGGCATGCGCTCACGCTTCCCGCCACCCAGCGCGACACCGTAGCCGACACCCTTGATGTGGCACGCCTGAGCGAGCATGTATTGGAGCCCCTGCTCGGCATCGAAGACCTGCGGCGCGACGACCGCATTACCTTTGTGGGCGGGAGCCATGCGCCCACGGAGCTGGCCCACCGGGTGGACCGCGGGGCCGCACGGGCTGCCTTTGCTATGTATCCCACGTCGGTTGATGAACTGCTGGCCGTGTCAGACGCCGGCCTGCTCATGCCGCCTAAATCCACCTGGTTTGAGCCCAAGCTCAGCAGCGGGTTGCTCGTTCATCTGTTCGATGAAGCATAGCCCCGCGCCGGAAGCAGCAGGCGATAGGTGAAAATCGTAACACGATAGCACCTCGCGTCCGCAGCACGGCATAGATCGGGAGCATGGCTGGGGTCGTGTCGTTTGGGCGTGCTGTATCTTACCGCCTCGCGCCTCGTTGACCAGCCACATGCCCCCCATGGATGTTGCCGATCCGCTGACTGCCCTTCGCGCCCGCTCGGCCGATCAGCGCCTGTACAACTTCTGCGCCGGCCCCGCCGCGCTACCCTTGCCCGTGCTCGAGGAGCTGCAGGAAGAGCTCCCGGTCTACCACCGCGAAGGCGCGTCGATGCTCGAGATTAGCCATCGCTCGGATGCCTACGATGCCGTAGAGGAATCGGCCCGGCACCGCATCAAGCGCCTGTTGGGGTTGGACGACACCTGGCATGTGCTTTTCCTTCAAGGTGGGGCCTCGATGCAGTTTCATCAGGTGCCGCTGAACATGTTGCCCCCCGACGGCTCTGCGGACTACCTGCTCACCGGGCGCTGGTCCGAGAACGCGCTGGAGGAAGCGCAACTCCTGGGTACGGCCCGGGCAGCAACCAGCAGTGCGGATAAAAAGCACACCTACATCCCAGACGTGACGGCCGATGTCCTCGATCCAGACGCCGCGTACGTTCACTTTACCTCCAACAACACCATCTACGGCACCCAGTACCGAACTGAGCCCCCGACCGACGCCCCGCTCGTAGCCGACGCCTCCAGCGACTTCCTCAGCCGTCCCATCGACGTTGATCGCTACGGCTTGATCTACGCTGGCGCACAGAAAAACGTGGGCCCGGCCGGGGTTGTTATTGTGCTGGTAAACGACCGTTTTCTGGCCCAGCGGAATCAGCCGCTTCCCACCATGCTGGATTACGGGACCCACGCCCGCAAGCGCTTCAACACCCCGCCGGTGTTTGCTATTTATCTGGTTGAAAAGGTGATGCGCTGGCTGGAGGCACAGGGTGGGGTAGAGGCCGTGGCGCGGCGCAACGAACAGAAAGCGGCGCGCCTGTACAACCGCATCGACCGCACGGACTTCTACACCGGCACCACCCGCATCGCCGATCGCTCCCTGATGAACGCTACCTTCAGCACGCCATCAGAGACGCTGGATGCGCAGTTCTGTCGTGAGGCCGAAGACGCCGGCCTGCTTGCGCTCAAGGGCCATCGGTCCGTTGGCGGTATCCGGGCGTCCATCTACAACGCCTGTCCGCCAGAAGCTGTAGAGGCCCTGGTACAGTTCATGGATCACTTCGAGGCGGTGAAGGGCTGACTTGCCCACGCCTGCCGCCGTCCCCCATCTACCCCGCCACGCTATATGCCTGCTACCCTTGGAATCTTACGTGCCACCACCGCCGACGAAACACGCGTGCCTTGCACGCCGAAGATTGCGGGTGAGTGGGTAGAAAAGGGGTGGACGGTGCGCGTGGAGACAGGAGCTGGGGCGGAAGCGCTCGCGCCGGATGCTGCCTTTGAGGAGGCTGGCGCCACCATCACGGACCGTGAAGGCGCAGCGCAAGCGGACGTCGTGTGGGGCGTGGAGCCGCCTGACGAGGAGACGATCGGGGAGATGGCCCCGGGCGCCACCCTTGTGGGGATGCTGCACCCGCTTGACGCGCCAGGAATTGCCTCCGCACTGGCCGATGCTAAGGTGACGGCCTTTGCCATGGAGCTGGTGCCACGCATCTCACGTGCGCAGCGGCTGGATGCGCTTTCTGCTATGGGCGCGGTAAGCGGCTACAAGGCGGCCCTCCTGGGAGCTAACGCGCTGCCCCGCTTTTTCCCCCTTTTATCCACCGCGGCGGGTAGCATTCGGCCAGCGCAGGTGGTGGTCATTGGGGCCGGAGTCGCCGGGTTGCAGGCCATTGCCACCGCGCGACGGCTGGGAGCCAAGGTGAAAGGGTATGACATTCGCGAGGCTGCCCGGGAGGAGGTAGAAAGCCTCGGCGCATCGTTTATTGAGCTGGACGTCGAGATTGAGGAGAGCCAAGACGCAGCGGGCTATGGGCGCGCCTTGGCACAGGAGAAGGCGCGGCAGCAGACCGAACTGCTGGTGCCGCATCTGGCCAAGGCCGATGTCGTCATCAGCACAGCCCTGATCCCGGGGCGCCCCGCCCCGCTCGTGATCACCGAAGCGGCTGTTGAAGCGATGCCCGACGGCAGCGTCATCGTAGACGCCGCCGCCTCCCACGGTGGCAACTGTGCCCTTACCAGCCCCGGTGAAACCATCACCGCACACACCACCACCATCCTCGGCCCCCGCAACCTCCCGGCGCTCGTGCCCGGCCATGCCAGCCAGCTCTACGCCCGCACGCTTGCCGCTTTCCTTTCGCTATCGATCACGGACGATGCGGCCTTTGCGCCCGACTGGGAAGACGAGATCATCCAGCAGATGGCCCTGACGCGTGAGGGCGCCGTCGTCAACGACCGCGTACAGTCCCTTCTTTCTTCTGACGCTCACCGAGCCTCCACCGACTGATGGAAAACTTAATTATTTTCGTGCTGGCGGCCTTCATCGGCGTCGAGATCCTCACCAAGGTCCCGCAGACGCTGCACACGCCGCTGATGTCTGGGGCCAACGCCATTAGTGGCATCACTATGGTGGGGGCGCTCGTGACTGCCGGGATGGTAGGGACGCCTGTAGCCAAGTGGTTGGGCGCATTGGCGCTCATGGTGGCTACCATCAACGTGGTGGGTGGTTTTCTGGTGACGGATCGCATGTTGAAGATGTTTACCCGCAAGCCGAGGCCGCCTCGGGACGACTGATCCCGCGCCTTCGCATGCTCGATGCTCCTGCTTCTCCAAAGCCCCCACCCTGTGTACACCGTTATTGCTTTAGCCTACCTCGTTTCCGCCTGCCTCTTTATTTTGGGGCTAAAGCGGTTGCAATCCCCCGTCACTGCACGACGGGGCAATCAGATGGCCGCCCTCGGGATGCTGGTGGCGGTTATCGCTACGCTCTTCCTCTACGAAATCCTGACGCCTGTGGAGATGATCGCTGCGACGGTCGTTGGCGGGGGGATTGGGGCCGTGCTGGCGCGGCGGGTGGAAATGACCAGCATGCCGGAGTTGGTGGCCGTGTTTAACGGCTTCGGGGGCCTGGCCTCCGCGCTGGTAGCCTCGGCGGAAGTTGCCCGCTATTTCTCCGAGACGCCGGCTGCTGCTGAGGCCGTAACAGGGGGCGCTCCCCCGCTTGCTCCGCTTACCCTTACCCTCGCCGTGACGGTAGCAGCCAGTGTGCTGATCGGGACGGTCACCTTCTCAGGTAGCTTTGTGGCTTTTGCCAAGCTGAAAGGACTGGTTTCCGGACAGCCGGCGCAGTTTCTGGGGATGCGCGCGCTCACGGTGCTGCTGCTGTTGGGGGTGGCGGCCGCGATCGGCCTCATTCTGTACGGCGCCTACGTGTTTGCTGAAGATTCGGCCTTCCTGATGGGCGGGCTGCTGGGGCTGGGCGGGCTGGCACTGATCCTCGGTATTTTCCTGGTGATTCCAATCGGCGGGGCCGATATGCCGGTGGTGGTGGCCTTGCTCAATTCGTATTCCGGCCTTGCCGCCGCGGCTACCGGGTTCGTGCTCGACAATATCGTGCTCATTATCAGCGGCACCCTCGTCGGCGTTTCCGGGCTGATGCTCACCCGCATCATGTGTGACGCCATGAACCGCTCGCTCTGGAATGTGCTGTTGGGCGGATTTGGGGGCGCGGACGACGACGACGGGCCTGATGTCGAAGGGACGACCGGAGGCACGGTCCGGGAAACGTCGCCAGCCGATACGGCCATCTTGCTTACCTACGCCGAGCAGGTCGTTATCATCCCGGGCTATGGGATGGCTGTGGCGCAAGCGCAGCATCAGGTGCACGAGCTGGCGGAGGTGCTGGAAGCGCGCGGCGTGACGGTCAAGTACGGTATCCATCCCGTGGCGGGGCGCATGCCAGGGCACATGAACGTGCTTTTGGCTGAGGCCAACGTGTCCTACGACCAGCTCTACGAGATGGACGAGATCAACCCTGAATTCCCCAACACCGACGTCTCGCTCGTCATTGGCGCCAACGACGTCGTCAACCCCGCCGCACGCACGAAGAAAGGAAGCCCGATCTACGGCATGCCCATCCTTGATGCCGATGCCTCAGACACCGTCGTGGTGCTCAAGCGCAGCCTCCGCCCGGGGTACTCCGGCGTAGAGAATGACCTGTTCTATAACGACAACACGCGCATGCTCTTCGGCGATGCGAAGGAATCGGTAGGCGAACTCACGACCGAGGTGAAGGCGCTCGGGTAGCGCCAATTCACTCGGCCACAGCAGCGGTGTGCTCCTCCACAGCCGCTTCCAGCATCGGACCAAGTGTCTCCCACACATTTTCCGCGATGATTTCTTGCCCCTCGGCCGTGGGATGGATGCCATCATCCTGTATGTAGTCCGACACGCTGGCCAGGTCGTCCGGTACGATGGGTACCAGCGGTACATCGTACGCATCGGCCACCTCCCGATAGATCCCGCGAAATTGCTCCGTGTAGTCCTGCCCCATGTTCGGGGGGACTTGCATGCTGCCCAGGATGATTTCGATGCCAGGCTGTTTGTCGCGCGCCGTTTCGATGATTTGCCCGAGGTTTTCCTGCGTCACGTTGGGGTCGAGCCCGCGCAGGCCGTCGTTGCCGCCAAGCTCAATGATGAGGATATCGACGCGGTTGTCAAGCAGCCAATCGATGCGATTGAGCCCGCCGGCTGAGGTGTCGCCGCTGACGCCGGCGTTCGTAACTTGCACCGGCCAGCCCCGAGCCTCAGCGCGGGCCTGCAAGAGCGCAGGGAAGGCCGCGTCGGCCTCCAGCCCCAGCCCGGCCGCAATGCTGTTGCCCAACACCAGCACATGCACCGCATCGTCAGCCACGTCAGCGTCCGGATCAAGGACCTCAGTAGCAGGCGCTTCAGCAGGTCCCTCGGTTGGAGATACCGCGGTATCCGGGTCGGCCTCGTCTGCAGATCCGCAGCCGGCAATTGTAAACATGCTGACGAGGAGCAGAACACGCAGGAAGCGCGGCAGGTATAGCGGTTTCATACACGTTGAGAGCTTAATGACAGCAGCACAGTGGCCCGGCGTGGCGACCACCACTCGGTTGCGATTCGATGTACGACACCACGGGTATTATGATGCGCGACCCCATGTTGCAGACCACCCACCTCACCAAGTCGTTTCAGAGCGGCGAGCGGCAGTTAACCGTCCTGGAGGATGTTTCCTTCCAGGTGGCTGCTGGAAGCACCATGGCAATCGTGGGGCCATCAGGCAGTGGGAAGACGACGCTGCTGGGCCTCTGTGCCGGGCTTGACGTGCCGACCGAAGGCACCGTGGAGCTCTGCGGTCAGTCACTGGGGACCCTCACGGAAGACGAGCGGGCGGCGCTGCGCAATCAGCATGTCGGGTTTGTTTTTCAGACGTTTCAGCTGATCCCCACGCTTACCGCGCTTGAAAACGTGATGGTGCCGGCCGAACTGCGAGGGCAGAAAGGCGTCCGCCCCCGAGCCAAGGACCTGTTGGAAAGTGTGGGCTTGGGCGACCGCCTGACGCACTACCCGGTTCAGCTCTCGGGTGGTGAGCAGCAGCGGGTGGCCCTGGCCCGCGCGTTCATCAACCAGCCCGAAATCCTTTTTGCGGACGAGCCTACGGGTAACCTGGATGCGGAGACCGGCGCGGTGATCGAGGACCTGCTCTTCGATCTCAATGAGCAGGCGGGCACCACGCTCGTCTTGGTTACCCACGACCTCGACCTCGCGCGACAGACCGACCGCGTGGTGCAACTGAAGGCCGGGCGTATCGCGAGCGATGAGGCGGCAGCGGTGCCGCAGCTCCGCGCGACGGGCTGAGGGCACCGGTCAGTACAAAAGCATCGACACGAGATTAGACGTAAGGGGAGAGGACATGGGCTGGATCTTGACGATGGCGTGGCGTGACAGCCGCGGGAGCCGGAAGCGGCTCCTCCTCTTTCTATTCTCCATGGTGCTGGGCATTGCCGCGCTGGTAGCCATCAACTCGTTTGGCCAGAACTTAGAGCAGTCCGTCAGCGGGGAGGCGCGGACGCTACTGGGGGCCGACCTTGAACTCCGCTACGAGCGCGGCGACGAGGCCCGCGTGGATGCGGTGCTGCAGGAGGTGGAGGCCGACCAATCCCGTCGCATCACGTTTACCTCCATGGCGCGCGTCCCGGCGACGGGCGATACGCGCCTGGCCACCATCCGGGCCATTGAAGGAGGCTATCCGTTTTACGGCACCGTTGAAACCGAGCCGGCCGATGCCGCTGAGACTTACCAGGCTGACGGGGCGGCACTGGTTGACAGCGGCCTCATGCGCCAGCTCGATCTAACGCCGGGCGATTCCATCCAAATAGGGCGCACGCGGTATGCCATTGCCGGGCGCTTGGTGCGGACGTCCAGCGAATCCGCCGCCCAACGGGCCTTCAGCCCGCGCATCTATGTGCCGCTCGCTAAGGTGGACTCCACGCTGCTGGGCGCTGGCAGCCGCGTAGATTACGAGCGTTACCTGCGGCTTCCCGACACGGCCAGCGCTGACGCCGTGAAGTCGGAGTTGCAAGAGGCCTTCGGGGAGGCACCGGTACGCATTCGAACGGCGGAGCAGGAGATGAGCACCTGGGGCGCCGGCTTCGAAAACCTGTACCGCTTCCTGAGCCTGGTCGGCTTCATTGCGCTGCTGCTGGGCGGGCTGGGCGTAGCCAGCGCGGTGCACGTGTTCGTGAAGCAGCGCCTCGACACGGTGGCCGTGCTACGCTGCGTAGGCGCCTCGTCGGGCCGTACGTTCGGCATCTACCTGGCGCAGGCCGTCGCGATGGGCGTGACGGCAGGCGTGCTGGGCGGGGCCCTGGGCGTAGGCATTCAGCAACTGCTCCCGCTGGTGTTGGCTGATTTTCTCCCTGTGGAGGTAGAGGTGTCGCTGGCGTGGTCTGCCCTTGGCATAGGGATGCTGATTGGGGTGGGCGTGACGGTGCTGTTTGCGCTGCTGCCCTTGCTGCGCGTGCGGAATGTGTCGCCGCTCCGAGCGCTGCGCGCCGCCTACGACGGCGATGGCGACCGCGACCCGCTGCGTATCGCCGTGTGGGGCCTCATTGGCGTGGCCGTACTCGGCTTCGCGGTGCTGCAGGCCCCCACGTGGTGGCTCGGCGCGGGCTACGCCGCGGGGGTGGCAGTGGTGTTTGGCCTGCTGGCCCTTGTAGCTAAGGGGCTGATGTGGGCGGCGCAGCGGTTTGCCCCGACCTCGTGGTCGTATCCGTGGCGACAGGGGCTGGCCAACCTGCATCGCCCCAACAACCAGACCTCCATCCTGATGCTGGCTCTGGGCCTGGGCACGTTCCTGATCCTGACGCTTGTGCTGGTCCAGCGCATGCTGCTTACGCAAATCGAAGTCAGCAGTGGGGAGGGGCAGCCCAACCTCGTGCTCTTCGATATTCAGCCGCAGCAGGTGGAGGAGGTCAGCACGCTCGTCCGCGAGCAAGGGCTACCGGTGCTGGATGAGGTGCCCGTGGTGTCGATGCGTCTGCAGGCGGTGGGGGGGCGCACGGTAGAGGAGCTGCGCGAGGACCCGGACGCGCGGACCACCTGGGCCCACCGCCGCGAATACCGCTCCACCTACCGCGACCACCTGATTGATTCAGAAGAGATCACCGCTGGCTCGTTTACCGCGCGCCATACCGATGGCTCGGAGCCCATTCCTATTTCACTGGAAGAAGGGATTGCGGAAGAGCTACGCGTGGGGCTGGGCGATCAGCTTACGTTCGACGTGCAGGGGCGCTCCATGACCACCGCAATCACCAGCCTCCGTGCCGTCGACTGGCAGCGGGTGCAGACCAACTTTTTTGTCGTCTTTCCCGAAGGCGTCTTGGAGGCGGCCCCACAGTTTAGTGTGCTGCTGACGCGCACCGATACGGAGGAAGCCTCCGCAGCGATACAAAGTGCGGTGGTGGAGCAATTTCCGAACGTCTCCGCCATCGACCTATCGCTGATTCTTGCCGTGGCGGAGGACCTGTTCGAGCGCGTAGCCCTCGTCATCCGCTTTATGGCGCTGTTTAGCATTTTGACGGGGCTCATCGTGCTCATCGGCGCGGTAGCCGTGAGCCGCTATCAGCGCGTGGCAGAGAGCGTCCTGCTCAAAACGCTTGGGGCTTCTCGCGCGCAGGTCTTCAAGATCTTGCTGATTGAGTACCTCTTCCTTGGCGTATTGGCCAGCCTGACCGGCATCGTGTTATCGCTGGCCGGGGCCGGCATCCTTGCCTTCTTCGTGTTTGACGCGCCCTTCGTTTGGGCCCCGGATGCACTTGCACTGACGCTGGTCGTCGTGACGGGGCTTACCGTGGGCGTGGGGCTCCTCAACAGCCGTGGTTTGTACAATCGCCCGCCGCTGGAGGTACTCCGCGCCGCCACCACCTGAGCGAAACTCCCACTCCGCCTGCTCGTGGGCATCAACGGAGAGGGGAACTCCTCGCCAACTCTTTCATCGAGAGCGGTCGGCCTGTACCGCTACGTCATGCTCGAACACGCATTTCAATGTCCGTATTGCTGGGAGCAGATCACCATGCTGCTCGACACCTCCGTGCAGGGGCAAACCTACGTGGAAGACTGCGAGGTTTGCTGCCGGCCCATCACGGTGCAGTATGAAGTAGCCGGCGACGCGCTGCAATCGTTCAGTGCCCGGCCAACCTACCGGTAGGTCACCCGGCCCGGCATCATCCATTGTTGCATCATCCATTGCCATTTGCTTACGCTCATGTCCCAACCCAAGACCTCACCTTCCATCGACGCCGCCGCCCTCGCCGATCGGCTGCGCACGGTGCGTGAACGCATCGAAGCGGCCTGTGCGCGGGCTAACCGCTCGCCGGAGGACATCACCCTCGTCGGCGTCTCCAAAACCTTTCCACTGGAAGCCTCGCGCGTGGCCTTCGAACATGGGATCTCCGACTTTGGCGAAAACCGCGCGGGGCCACTCTCAGAAAAAGCAACGGCATGGCCCGGCGAATACCTCGGCGGGGAGATCCGCTGGCATATGGTAGGGCACCTGCAGCGCAACAAGGCTAAAGACATCGTGGAGCACGCTGACGTGTTTCACGCCTTGGACAGCCCGCGCCTGGCTAAAGAGCTAAACAAGCGCGCCGGCCGCGAGGAGCGGGTGCTGCCCTGCTTTGTGCAAGTTCACATCTCGGGCGAAGAGAGCAAGTATGGCCTTGACCCAGAGGAGACCCACGAATATCTCGATACCCTGAAGGACTTCCCGCATCTCCACGTCATCGGGCTGATGGGGCTGGCTTCGTTCGTGGATGACCCGGAGGACGTCCGCCCGCAGTTTCAGCTGCTGCGCGAGCTGCGCGACACATATGATGACAGCGACAACCCGGTGGTGAAGATGAACGCCCTGTCGATGGGGATGTCGAACGATTTTGAGGTAGCCATCGAAGAGGGGGCTACCCATCTGCGCCTGGGGACCGCCATCTTTGGGCCGCGCGATTACTAAGGCGCCCAGACGCGACGTTCTATGAAGCAAGTACGGAATTCGGACATATAACGCATGTTGTGGGCGCAGACCCACCGGTAGCTGTTGGATTCCAGCCCGACACTTGCTATGTTGCGGCTCTGTCGCCACACCAGTTGTATCCGCTTACCTGACGCCACCGCTCATGCAGTTGACGCCGCTCGACATCAAAAAGCAAGACTTCACGGGCCGCTCCTTCGGAGGCTACGACAAGGACGAGGTAAAGGCCTTTCTGGATACCATGGCCAACCAGTGGGAGCAGGTGCAGGCCGATCAGCGCCGCCTGCAGGACAAGGTGAAGGAGCTCGAGAACAAGCTGGACCACTACGAGAAGGTGGAGGAGGCGCTGCAAGAGGCCTTACAAACGGCCCGCGAGACCACCCGCAAGGCCGAGCAGCAGGCGGAGAAGCAGGCGGAGCTGATTATCCGCGAGGCCAATGCCGAAGCGCAGAGCATCGTGTATCAGGCAGAGCAGGACCGCGACCGGTTGGAGCTTCAGGTGGATCGCCTGCAGGACCGGCGCGATGAGGTGGTGGCGCGGCTGCGGGCCTTTCTGACCTCCGAACTCGAGCTGCTCTCGCATTTCGACCAGGGTGTGTCCATCGGGGCCTTCGAACCGGCCAAACTGCTGGCTCATCCAGAAGAGGCGACGTGGACGCCGGACGAGGACGCGCCACCCGCTGGGGCCGCATCTGATGTTGCTGAGCCCGATGTTGCTGAGCCCGATGTTGCTGAGCCCGATGTTGCTGAGCCCGATGTTGCTGAGCCTGATGTTGCTGAGCCTGATGTTGCTGAGCCCGATGTTGCTGAGCAAGACACACCCAAGACCGACGACTGGACGCCCGACGAGGATGCGTGGATGCCCGACGAGGAGCTGGTGGCCCCGGTAGCCTCAGCCGATGAGGAGCAGGAGGGCATGACGGAAGACGTCCTGCCTCCACCTCCACCGCCGCCACCGCCCGTATCAGAGGCCGCTGAGGAACCAGCTCCGCCACCCTCCGCCGAGCCCTCGGCCGTGCCAGACGACATGCCGCCGCCCCCGTCACCGAAGCCAAGGAGCACCGACGCGCCAGCCGAGCCGGCAGACGCGTTCCGGGAGCGCCACACGGAGCCAGAGGCACCGGCCGATGAGTCCCGACCGGCAGGCACACTGTCCACCGAAGACGAAGAAGCCCTGGAAGACGCTTTTGCCTTCTTCTCGCTGGATGAAGAGTCGCCGGACGATGCCCCAGAGACGCCTGTGGCACCGGCAGACTCGGCTTCGGCAGCAGAGGAACGCCCGCCCGCACCTACTCCGCCCCCGCCGGCACCCCCTGCGTCCGATGCGCCGGAGGCACCGCCGGCCGAGCCGGGTGCTCCGAAGCAAGCGAAGCGCGGCGGCGAACGCTCAGGGCCGGGCTGGATTGTTCGGCCGGTTTATGGCGACAAAGAAGCGGCTGGTGAAACCCGCGATGAGGCCACTGGCGATAGGGCCGAGAGCGAAGGAGAGCAAGCCCGCTACACCAGCAGTCCGCCGCCCACAGCCCCCACGCCTGAGGCACCAGAATCCGATCCACCTGCGCCGGAAACGCCCCCGGGGGCTGCGGCTCCCTCGGCTGAGGAGCCTGCGTCCCGGCAGGAGAAGTCCAAAGCGGCCAGCGACGAGGAGATCGAGCGCATCCGCCGCATTCTGGATGATCTTGGGTAACGCCTGCGAACCGCTCTACCGCCCGTCCACTATACCATCCCTGTCTTCTCCTCCTGTGCTCGATATTCAGCAGTACCAGCACCACGTGAGCGAGGCCGCGGCACACATCCGCGAAGCCTTGCCTTCTGGCATGACGCATCCCTCCATTGGCATCATCCTGGGCACTGGCCTGGGCAAGCTGGCCGACGTCATTGAGGCGGAGGAGACGCTCCCTTACGGTGACATCCCGCATTTCCCTACGTCTACCGTCGAGTCGCACGATGGGCGCCTGCTTCTCGGCCACCTCGACGGTGTACCGGTACTGGCCATGCAGGGGCGGTTTCATCTCTATGAAGGTTACACGGCCCACGAAATCACGTTTCCCGTGCGGGTGATGGCCGTGCTGGGCATCGACACGCTACTCATCTCCAACGCCGCCGGCGGGATGAATCCGCACTTCCGCCGGGGCGACCTCATGCTCATCACGGATCACATGAACTTCCAGGGTGCCAACCCCCTGGAAGGACCCAATGTGGAGGCCTGGGGGCCGCGCTTCCCAGATATGAGCGAGCCGTATGACGTAGCCCTTCGGGCGCTGGCCAAGCAGCATGCCCTCGACCAGGGCATTAAGCTGCAGGAGGGGATCTACCTTGCCGTTCTTGGCCCTAACCTGGAGACCAAGGCTGAATACCGGTTTCTTCGCCGGATCGGTGCAGATGTGGTCGGGATGAGCACCATCCCCGAGGTCCTCGTGGCGCGGCACATGGGCCTGCGCGTGATGGCGATGTCGGTCATCACCGACGAATGCTTTCCTGATGCCCTGAAGCCCGTATCGCTGGATGACGTACTGGCGGCTGCTGGCGAAGCCGAGCCCAAACTGACTGCGCTCACCCGCGCTGTGGTTGCTGACATCGGCGCCAGCGTCGTCGCATAGTTCCTCTCGACTGCCCTGCTCTGTCATGCCTCATGTCCCACCAAATGGCCCCGGGTCCGACGCCTTCTGGAGCGAGGAGGAGTGGGAGGCATACCTGGCAGCCCACGACCGGGAAGCCAGCCGGTACGTCGACCTTGTGTTCTTTTTCATTACCAAATACCCACGGCCGCTGGGGGGCTCTCCAGAGGACTTGGCCGCCTGGCGCGAAAGCCTCCGGTGCTTTCTGGAGCGCCACGGCTGGGATGCCGGGCTCAGTCCGCTCCCGCTGCTCTGGACCAAAGGCGAGGGCCGGGCGCCGGAAGCCGCAGCGTTCCCGTTTGACACTCCGGACGCTGACGCCCACCTGCTGCCCGCTATTCCGGCCTATACAGAAGCCGCGGGGCTGGCCAGCGACGCGCTCGGCTGGGCGCAGCAACTGGATGTCCGCGAGAAAGACCTGGACCTGGTCACGTGGTGCAGCCGCGTCAGTCAGGTCCCCGCGTACATCGCGCAGGGCCACCAGATTGGCTACGCCAGCGACAGCATGCCGGGCAACATCGCCTGTGTGCGCCGGGCCCTCCGCGCAGCCAACGAGAGCCTGGACCAGCTGCGCCGCCGCAAGCGTAAAGGCGATGCGTGGCGCGTGGCGTACACCCGGTTCTACGAGCCGCTGTACGAACTTCGCAACACCCTCGGCGCTTACGTGCAAGACCTCCGGGCCCGTGCCGATCTGGGCATCGACTGAGGGGGCGCCCCATGGGAATCCGCCTGCTAAAAAAGAAGCCTGGCGCTGCCGGATCATGTCCATCACCCTGTTTTACCGTTTCCGTTTTCACCCGTTCTCATGACCGCTTTTAAAGAAATAAAACGCCTGGACCATCCCACCATGGAAGAGGAGGTGCTCGACTGGTGGAAGGAGCACCGCATCTTCGAGCGCAGTGTGGAGGAGCGCGCCGATGGGCCACCGTTTAGCTTCTTTGAAGGGCCGCCCACGGCCAACGGCCGACCAGGCATTCACCACGTGATGGCGCGGACCATCAAGGATACGTTCTGCCGCTACCGCACCATGAAGGGCTATCAGGTGGCCCGCAAGGCCGGCTGGGACACCCACGGGCTGCCGGTCGAAATCGAGATTGAGAAGGAGCTGGGACTGGAGACGCGGGAGGACATCCTGGACTATGGGATTGAGAAGTACAACGCCGCCTGCCGCGAGAGCGTCCTGCGCTATAAGGAGCAGTGGGACGAAATTACCGAGCGGATGGGCTACTGGGTCGATCTCGACGATCCGTACGTCACCTTCGAAACGGACTATATTGAAACCGTCTGGTGGCTCCTGAAGCAGATTTACGACAAGGGGCTGCTGTACAAAGGGTACAAGATCCAATGGTACAGCCCGGGCTCGGGCACCGTGCTCTCCTCCCACGAGGTAAGCCTCGGCTATGAAGAAGTGCAGGACCCGAGCGTGTACGTGCGCTTCCCCGTCGATGGGCAGGAAGACACCTTCTTCCTGGCCTGGACCACCACGCCCTGGACGCTCATCTCGAACACCGCCCTCGCGGTGGGCACGGACCTATCGTACGTGAAGATCCGTCACGACGACCCGCACCACGGCACCGAGCATCTGATCCTGGCGGAAGAGCTGCTGGCTGATGTCATTGACGAAGCCTACGAGATCGTGGAGCGCTACACCGGCGCGGAACTGCTGGGCATGACGTACCAGCCCGTGTTCTCATACTTCACCGACGAAGTGCAAAAGGAAGAGGCCTGGCGCGTGCTGTCGGCCGACTTCGTGTCCACCGAAGACGGCACGGGTATCGTGCACATGGCGCCGGCCTTTGGCGCAGACGACTATGCGGTGGGGCAGGAGGCCGGCCTACCGCTCTTCAACCCCATCGATGAGGAGGGACAGTTTACCGAAGCGGCCCCGCTGGTGGAGGGGGCGTGGTTTAAAGACGCCGACCGCACCATCATCCAGGATCTGAAGCAGCGCGGGCTGCTCTACCGGCAGGAGACGTACCTGCACAACTACCCGCACGACTGGCGAAAGGGCACCCCGCTGATGAGCTACCCGGTAGAGAGCTGGTTCATCCGCACCACGGCGGTGAAGGAGCGCCTGTTGGAGCTCAACCGCACCATCAACTGGCAGCCGGAAACCATCGGCACCGGACGCTTTGGCGAGTGGCTCGAAAACAACGTCGACTGGGCTCTGAGCCGTCGGCGCTACTGGGGCACCCCACTGCCCATCTGGCAGTCCGACGCCGACCCCTCTTACGTCGAGGTCATTGGCTCCATCGCCGAACTGCGCGCCAAGTGCGGCGATCAGCTGCCGGACGACGATGACGCCATCGACCTGCACCGGCCTTTCGTGGACGAGTTGACGTGGCCCGCCCCAGACGACGTCGGCGGCACCATGCACCGCGTGCCCGACCTCATCGACGTCTGGTTCGATTCCGGCTCCATGCCGTTCGCACAGTGGCACTACCCCTTCGAGAACAAGGACGCCTTTGAGGCCACGTTCCCCGGCGATTTTATTGCCGAGGGCGTCGATCAGACGCGCGGCTGGTTTTACACGCTCCACGCCATCGCCACCCTGGTACGCGACGAGGTGGCCTACAAAAATGTGGTCGTCAACGGCCTCGTGCTGGATGAGGACGGCCTCAAGATGTCGAAATCAAAAGGCAACGCGCTCGATCCCTTCGAGACGATCACCGCCTACGGAGCCGACCCCGTCCGCTGGTACATGATGAGCAACACCCCGCCGTGGGAGAACATCAAGTTCTCCGAACGGGGGCTGATGGACACGAAGCGCAAGTTCTTTGGCACGCTGGAGAACGTCTACAGCTTTTTCGCCACCTACGCCAACATCGACGATTTTCGCTACAGCGACGACCGTATTCCGGTGGCCGAGCGGGAAGAGCTTGACCGCTGGATCCTGAGCCGTCTCAACAGCACGGTACGGGCCGTGGATGAGGCGTTGGACGGGTACGACCCGACGGCAGCGGCCCGCGCCACGGAAGCCTTCGTCGACGCCTTCTCCAACTGGTACCTCCGCCGCTCCCGCCGCCGCTTCTGGAGCGCCAAAAGCAACGGTGCCGCGGATCGCGATGGGGACCATAGTAAGGAAGCGGCCTATCAGACGGTGGCCGAGTGCCTCCTGACGGTAAGCAAGCTGATGGCGCCCAATGCACCGTTCTTCGGCGAGTGGCTCTATAACCGCGTTAACGGTGTGACGGCCCAAGACGCAGCTGACTCGGTGCACCTCACACGTTTTCCCGCGGTGGATGAGGCGGCTATTGACGTGGATCTGGAGCGCCGCATGGGGCTGGCCCGCACCATTGCGTCCATCACGCTGTCGCTGCGCAACGAAGCCCACATCAACACCCGGCAGCCGCTGCCCCGCATCCTGGTAGTCACCAGCGATCGCGTGCGGCAGGCGGACGTGGAGCATGTGCGTGACATTATCATGGACGAGGTCAACGTCAAGGCGATCGAGTATATATCAGGCTCCAGCACCGTGGTGGAGCGCTCGGCTAAGCCCAACTTTGCCCGGCTCGGCCGCCGGCTCGGGCCCCTCATGAAACCCGTCAACCAGCAGGTCCGCGCTCTCACCGACGAGCAGATTGGCCAGTACCTGGAAGACGACGAACTCGTACTGGAGGTTGACGGGGAAGAGGTGGTGCTCGGCCCGGACGACCTGGAGATCACCAGCGAAGGGGTGGAGGGGTGGCTCGTAGGGCAGGAGAAGGGTGTCACCGTAGCCCTCGACACCGAACTGACTGACGCGCTGATTGCTGAAGGCCTCGCTCGGGAGTCGGTAAACCGCGTCCAGGCCCTTCGGAAGAAAGCCGACTTTGACGTGGCCGACCGTATCGAAATTCAGTACCAGGCCAGCGGTAGAATCGCCGATGCGATCACCACCCACAGCGACTGGATACGGAACGAGACCTTAGCCTTGAGGTTGTACGAAGCTATCCCGCCGGAAGGGGAGGTTGTAGACTCTTTCGAAATCGGAGAGCACGACCTGACGCTCGGGGTTCGTCGCCTCGCGCCGTGAGCGCATCCGCGTCTTAAGTCCGGAAGTTAAGGGTGACCCCGCACGGGGTCGTCTCTTGGCGCTTCTGTGTGCAGGCGCCCCACACCCATTACTTTTTCATTACGCGCAGTGCTGATATGGCAAAAGACCAGTCGAATGATATCGATACGCAACAGGCCTCAAAGCAGCGGGGCGGCGATAAGCGCGTCTCGCCGTTCTCTGAAGAGGAACTGCAGTACTTCAAAGACCTGCTGATTTCTCGACGGAAAGACGCGGTGGAAGACATCGAAAGTCTTCGCGCGCAGTTGAGAGACTCCCGCGACCAGGCGGAAGACAACACGGCCTACAGCTTTCACATGGCCGACGCGGGCACGGACGCGATGGAGCGCGAAAAAGTGTACCTGATGATCGCGCGTCAGCAAAAGTACATCGGATATCTGGACCGCGCACTGGAGCGTATCGAGAACAAGACGTACGGCGTGTGTCGCGTGACTGGGGAGCCGATAGCGAAGGAACGCCTTGAAGCGGTACCTCATACCGAGATCTCAATCGCGGCGAAAAAGAAACAGAAACAGGCTAACTCCTAATGGTTGGGTGATGCCCCGCCCGTGCAAACGGTACGGGGCACCCCCCTTTGTTGTATCTCCTACGTCGTGCCAATGCGTGTTCTCTGGGTCGCAGCGCTCATCATTCTGGTCGATCAGGCCACGAAGCTGACGGTGCTGCAGACGATGTATCGCGGCCAGTCCATTCCCTTGGTAGGCGACTGGCTGCGCTTTACCTTCACGGAAAACCCTGGGATGGCGTTTGGAATTGAGGTGGGCCCACCGGGCATGATCACCGTGTTCGCAATGATCGTTACGGGGCTCATCGTCTACTATGTCTACCAGATTCGTGCGTCTTACTTTCCGTACCGGCTGAGCCTCGCCTTCATTCTGGGTGGGGCACTGGGCAACATCATCGACCGGGTCTTCTATGGGGTGATGCTGGACTACAGCGGCTACTTTCGGGGCCACGTGGTGGATTTCATCCACGTAGACATCTGGCGCGGTCACCTGCCGGAGGTGCTGCCCCTGATTGGCGGTTCGTACACGGCTCTTTTTCCCATCTGGAATGTGGCGGATATGGCCATCGTGGCCGGGGTGGTAGGCATCTTGTTGTTTCAGAATCGCTTTCATGAGGAACTCACCGAGGCCGCCGCGGAAGCGGAGCCGCCAGAGCAGGCAGATCCACGCGGAGCGCGCTTCGCCACAAACGAGACGGCCCCTGATGACGCTGTGATCAACCCCGCTGATGCCGATGATGTGGCCTTACAGGGTAACGGCAAGCAAAACACCACGTCGGGCAAAGGCGAACCGAAGGGCGATGATGCTTCGGATACAGAGGCGTCCGCGCCCATGGGGCCTACTCCACCCATCACTGCTGATGCCGATGCAGAAGACGCCTCCCGCCCATCCGCGAAGGAGTAGCCCTACCCGGCATCAACCCACACCTACGGCCGGGCTTACGGGGCTCCGCACCGGCCACGCAGAGGAACCCTCCGGATGAGCGCGTATAAATAAGCGCGCACTTCCCGCGCTTCACGCGCTGCCTCCTGCCACCCGCTTTCTACGCATATTTCCGCCTTGCATGTCGTACCGGGATTACATTCGTAACTTCAGCATCATTGCCCACATTGACCACGGCAAGAGCACGCTGGCGGACCGCATGCTGGAGTACACCGGGACGCTGGAGGGGCGTGATATGAAAGAGCAGGTGCTGGACAACATGGACCTGGAGCGGGAACGTGGCATCACGATCAAGAGCCACGCCATCCGCATGCAGCACACGGCGGACGACGGGGAAGAGTACACGCTCAACCTTATCGATACCCCCGGCCACGTGGACTTCACCTACGAGGTCTCGCGCGCGCTCAAGGCCTGTGAAGGCGCCTTGCTCGTGGTAGACGCAGCGCAAGGCATTGAAGCACAGACGGTCTCGAACGTGTACCTTGCGCTGGAGCAGGATCTGGAGATCATCCCCGTGATCAACAAAGCCGATCTCCCAAGCGCCCGTCCGGATATGGTGGCTATGTCGCTCGAGAACCTGATTGGCGAGCCAGCCGAAGACATCCTCACGATCAGCGCTAAGACGGGCCAGGGGGTCCCCGAGCTATTGCAGATGCTGGTGGACCGCGTACCGCCGCCTGGAGGCGATGACGAGGAGCCGCTGCAGGCCCTTATCTTCGACTCTGTCTTTAACCAGTACCGTGGCTCCATCGTCTATACCCGCGTATTCTCCGGCACCCTGGAGAAGGGCGATCGGATCCAGTTTATGGCCAACAAAAAGCAGTACGACGCGGAGGAGATCGGCTACCTGCAGATCGACATGAAGCCGGTTGACCGCCTCCGAGCCGGGGAGGTGGGTTACGTCATCGGATCGGTGAAGGACGTGCGGGACACAAAGGTGGGCGACACCGTCACCAGCGCGCACAACCCCGCTGAGAAGCCGATCGCAGGGTTTCGCGAAGTCAAGCCCATGGTATTTAGTGGCGTCTATCCCACCGACAGCGACGACTTTGAAGACCTGCGGGCCTCCCTTGATCGCCTGCAGCTGAACGACGCCTCGCTGACGTACGAGCCGGAGACCTCAGCCGCGCTTGGCTTTGGGTTCCGCGTGGGCTTCCTCGGCCTGCTCCACATGGAGATCATCCAGGAGCGGCTGGACCGCGAGTTCGGGCTGGACATCATCACCACCGTGCCGAACGTGACGTACCGGGTGCGTACCCAAAAGAACCCGGACACGTGGCAGCTCATCCAAAACCCCGACGAAATGCCCGACACAGGGCAGATTGAGGAGATCCGGGAGCCCTTCGTTACGGCTGAGATTATCACGCCCAGCGACTATATCGGCAATCTGATGCAGCTCTGTGAAGAGCGCCGGGGGGTGTATGTAAATCAGACCTACCTGGATGCGGAGCGCGTCAACCTGCAGTACGAGCTGCCGCTGGCTGACATCGTGTTCGACTTCTACGACAAGCTTAAGAGCGTCAGCCGCGGCTTTGCCTCGCTGGATTACGAATTCATCGAGTACCGCTCGACGAATCTGGTAAAGCTGGAGGTGCTCATCAATGGCGACCCGGTCGATGCGCTTTCCACGATCGTGCACCGCGACAAAGCGTATCATGTGGGGCGCAAGCTCATTCAGCGACTGAAAGAGCTTATTCCGCAGCAGCTTTTCGAGGTGGCGCTACAGGCGTCCATCGGCACCCGCATTATCGCCCGGGAAACCGTCCGCGCGATGCGGAAAGACGTGACCGCCAAGTGTTATGGCGGTGACATCTCCCGAAAGCGGAAGCTGCGCGAGAAGCAGAAGGAGGGGAAGAAGCGCATGAAGCAAGTGGGCAGCGTGGATCTGCCGCAGGAGGCTTTTCTGGCGGTGCTTTCAATGGACGAGTAATCATACCACCCCATCATGCGCGGGAGCATCAAACGTACGAAGGGTGGACCTGATAGGAATAGCTGCTTGTGGCTGGTGCTGGCAGGCCTGGTGCTGTGGATGATACCCACCTCGGCTACAGCGCAGACCGAGGGCGACCGTGGTGCGCATGCCCTCATTGAGCAGTATCAGCAAGCGATTGCGCAAGAGCGCGTGCGGCGGTTTCTGAGGGAGACGAAGGACGGATTTCCCGGACGCCCTGCGCGCTTGCTGCCCACCGCAGCCGATACCCTGGGCCCGTGGCTGGCGGCTCGCACGCCGGGGGTTACGTACGAAGAGGAGGCGGAGGGCCCGGCGCCGCTGGTCGTGGAGGCGGTGCGCCACGTACGCCACTTCGAATTCGGCTGGTTCGAACAGGCCTACGGCAATAGCTCCTGGTCGTACCTTGGGTATATGGGCAGCCAAGGCCTGGCCCAGTTGGACACCACCCAGACCCCTCACCTGCGGGCGCGGCTGCAGGCACACTTCGGCGACCCCACGGTCACCATGGCCGAACTGGGGCGCCAGCGGGCGTCCGGAGAGCCATCGCCTCAATTTGTCTACGCCCTCGTGGTGAACGACAGCATGGCTGTGCAAATCAGGGACGTGAACGGTCCGGAAGACCGGGGGCTCATTCTGATGGCGGAAAGCCGCTGGCGCGATCGCTTACCCGAACTGCGGGAGGCGCTGCTGGAGCCTCTGCTGGAGGTTGAACCCGCCCCATATGTGGATTACTACTTTGACCGCGAGTTTAACCACTGGCAGCATACCGGATACGACGGATCGGCGTACTTCATTGAGCGTATCCGTCCGCCTAACTTACGCCGCGGCCGCCCCCAGCTATAAACTACGGATTGCCGCACGGGACGACGGCCCCGCCGCCCTGATGTCGCTGGCGTGCCCTGCCAGGCACCGCCTGCCCCGGCCTGACTGCACGCACTCCTTCCTGTTCCACTTTATCCTGAAAGCCTGTGGCCAACGCGCCCGATCGTCCATCGTCCCGCCGCTCAGGCGCTGCCCGTTCACGCCGCCGGGGGGAGGACGCCCCCACAAAAAGCGCCACCCGGGAATGGCTGGAAGCCATTATCTTTGCGGTGGTGATCGTGCTCATTATCCGGTCGCTCTTCTTCGATCTCTTCCGGATCCCGACGCCGTCCATGGAGAAGAGCCTGCTCGTGGGCGACTACCTCTTCGTCTCGAAGGTGCACTACGGCCCCCGGTTGCCTATGACGCTGGGGGTGCCCTTTACCGACCTCTACTTGCCAAGTCCCAGGCTACCTTACACCCGGATCCCGGGCTTCTCGTCGGTGCAGCGCAACGATAACATCGTCTTCAACTGGCCTGAGCCGGAGGCCCCCACGGATCGTAAAATGCACTACATCAAACGGGTCATAGGGCTACCTGGCGAGGAAATCGCTATTCAGGACAAGGTGCCCTTCATTGATGGGGCGCCGCTGGAGTTTAAGGACACGATGCAGCACCTCTGGCGTGTGACGCTGGACAGCGAGCGCACGCGCCTGCCTGGGTCCCGCCTGCGCGAGATCGGGGTAACGACCACCCATGCCCTCCCCAGTGAAAACGAGGTCGCTGTTACCGCCACGCGCCGGGCCAGTGACGAGATTGCGAGTTGGTCGTACGTCAACGACGTCCAGCCATATATCAGTGGCCCGCACCCGCAGTATCGGCAGCGCCTCTTTCCGGAAGGCTCTGACTTCACCCCGGACAACTACGGTCCGTTGGTACTCCCGGCTGCGGGGATGACCGTTGACCTGACGGAGGAGAACTGGCGAGCCTATGAACCGGTGATTCGTCGCTTTGAAGGCCGGGCCACCGGGCGTAATGGGGCGGCCTTCCAGATCGACGGAGAGGACGTGTCTTCATACACCTTTACCCAGGACTATTTCTTTGTTCTGGGCGACAACCGCGACAACTCGGAGGACAGCCGCTTCTGGGGCTTCGTGCCCATGGACCACGTCGTTGGCAAGGCCCTCGTGGTGTATTTCTCCTGGGACGGCGAGGCCACCATGCCGCGGTTTAGCCGCCTCTTTCACCGCATCCGATAGCTGCGCTTGTCCGCCCAATCCTTTAAAACAGGCGGAGCAAGCGCAGCTGTAGTGGCGAGGGTGCTGAGATGCAGCGGCCGCTTAACGTGACGCTCGAAGCCGGTCGAAGTGCTCCTGCTGCGGCGTGCCGGGCTCCACATCGAAAGGATGCGCTGGGAGTTGCACCCGCTCCAGCACGGGGTAGCGGTTGCGGAACGAGAACGGCTGCGGGTCGCCCTCCGGGTCATCCCCAATGACCAGCACCGTCGTACCTTGCTCCAGGATGCGGCCCTGGCGACTGCCCACGCCCGTGGTGCCAGTAGTGGTGCGCCACGGATCAGCCCAGTTGTAGATCCACTCGGCATCGGTATCAACCAACCGCACACAGCCGCGGCTGGTGGGGCCGCCGGTAGGCATGGGGTACTGGTGAATATGGATGCCCCGCGCATCGTGAAAGTTGAACACCCAGTACATCTCCCATGGCTCGTTGGGCGGGCTTAGCGAGGAGACGCGGTACTCGGTCTTCCAGTTGAAATTGAAGCGCCCATTGGGCGTCGGATATTGGGTAGGATCGCCCGTGTTGACAATGCCCCAGCGTTCCAGTTCGCCGTACTCGTACGCCGCCCAGGCCTGCGATGTCTTATCGAGCACAAAGAGCTTATCGAACGAGCGGCCGCCCGGGTAATAGCGGGGGAAGGGTGCGTACGCACGGAAGTCGACATCGAATTCCGTGGGCACGACCAGCGTATCCCCAATCGAAAGCTGAGTCACCAGGCGCCGGTTGATGAGTTCGACCACCCGCGCGCGCCTCCGTCCTTTCTCAACGTCCCCGTCGCCGAGCCGGTGATAGAGATTGGCTCGGGCCAAGACGTTATTGCCGCGTGTGCTGGCCAGCACGTGATACTCGTAGTACACTTCGGGAATGAGATCGAGGTCGGTCTTCTCAAAGTTGACCACCTCCTCAATCTCCGTCTGGTTGATGTACCCCTGGGCCAGGAGCGCATGGGGCCCCAGGAGCACCACGGCGAGCGCCACCAAGAGGGACAGGAAACGAGGCTTCATCGGGTAGATCTGGCAGATGGACGGGGATGTTTAGTGCAAGGTGCCAAGCAGGCAAGGAGCGTGCCTACGCCGGCTGTCGGTTCGCAAGCCCGAAGGCGGTGGCATGCCAGGAGGCATGGGCGGGCTGCTCAAAGGCACCGGCGCGTAGCTGGCCCACGGTATTCACGGTGGGGTCGAACACCGGCGTCTTCGAGGTGACTTCGCCGGCTTTGGCCAGCGCGCGAAACTCCGAGCGGGTGGCGTGCTGCACCGTGCCGTCGGCGTCGCGGTACAGGACCATCAGCGCGGGGAGCCACGATACATTCAGCGCCTCGCCGGTCTGCTCCACCATCTCGACGGAAGCGTCGATCCCACAGCCGGAAATATAACCGCCCTTCAGTTCGGCCGCTACAATCAGGAACCGATCGCCCCGAATGACGGCATCGCCGTGTACCGGTCGTCCGTGGGACCTCCAGTCCTCGAAGAAGGTAGCTGCTCGCTTCAAAAAAGATTTTTGCGTCGCAGCGCTCATCGGCTCGGTGGCTGTATATATCCAGCATCGGGCCTGAGGCGGCATGTCCGGAAACAGTGGGGCGTCTTTAGTGGCCATGGTATGGGTGTGGGGATCAGGTGAAGGGATAGGCGAGGTAAAGCAAGGGAGGCGTCCAGCTATCTCACGACGAGGCCGAGGCGTCAAGGTCTATAGCGTCGATGCGGAGTTCGGCGGACCGCAACCGGGCAAGGCACGCGTTGGCGGCGTCCATACCCTCCTCATACGCCGTTAGGGCTTCTTCCAACGTCACATTGCCCTCTTCAAGCATGGCTACGCGGGCCTCCAGGCGCTGGAGGGCGGCATCAAACGAGGGAGTAGATTCAGCCATAACGATTGAACAAACATCAGGTTACGCTCCAAGCCAGGGGGCGACGGTGGAGCAGAAGTGTATGTGCTACATGCTTTACTGACGGACCTTCATTAGGTTTTCGGTTTGCCTGCTACACGTTGTTGAGTTGTGGGCCTCGGTGCCCCTCACGCGCGAAATAAGCGTGCGTTCGCGGTAGGCAATCCAGGGGAGCATGCGTGCTACCGGTGTTTAGGGGATGAACGTGCGCTTGTGAACGGCTGCCTCAACCAGTACCTTGCACAGCATCACACACGGCATCACACACGGCATCACAAAGCGCACCGCTGCGCGATTATCCTTAATCAACCCGCTACACCTATGGATCTTGGACTCTCAGGAAACGTGGCCCTCGTAACAGGCGCCAGCCGCGGCATTGGAAAGGCGATTGCGGCAGGCCTTGCGGCCGAGGGCTGCCACGTGGCCATCTGTGCCCGCACCGAGGAGACGCTGACGGCAACGGCGGAAGAGCTGCGGGCGCACGGCACAGACGTCCTCGCCGTCCCGCTGGACCTCACGGAGCAGGAGGCGCCGGCCCGCCTGGTCGATACGGTCGTTTCGCGCTTCGGCCAGCTGGATGTGGTGGTGAACAACGTGGGCGGCAACCGCCGGAAGCCGTTTGAGGAAACCACGGATACGGACTGGGACGCTATTCTCGATCTCAACTTCAAGTCGCACGTGCGCTGCACCCGGGCAGCCATTCCGCATCTGCGAGCAGCAGGGCAGGGGAGCGTGATCTTTATCTCGTCCATCTTTGGCCGGGAGGCCGGCGGCGCAGGCCTCTCCATCTACAACACGACCAAGGCGGCCCTCAACAGCCTCAGCAAAATCATTGCGCTGGAGCTGGCAGAAGAAGGAATCCGGGCGAACGCGGTGGCGCCAGGGTCCATTCGGTTTCCCGGTGGAAGCTGGGATCGCCGGGTCAAGGAAGCGCCGGAGGAGATGGCGCAGTTCATCGCCGACAACCTGCCCATCGGCCGTTTCGGGCGCGCAGAAGAGGTGGCTGACGTGGTGACCTTCCTGGCCTCCAGCCGGGCCAGCCTGGTGACGGGCACTTGCCTGAACGTGGACGGGGGGCAGTCGCACACGCTGATCTGACGACGGGGCGCACCAGCCTCACGCGTTTTTGGTGCCGGGTGCGTCCGGATCCATTGCCTCAAGAGCGGTCACATCTGCCGGCACCGCGCCATCGGCAAACCGGAGCGTGACGCGGTCGCCGGGCTGAAGCGCATCTGCCCGCATGATGGCCGCTTCGCCTTTCTCGACGCGGGCAAACCCTCGGCGCAGGGGCCGCTCAGGGTCCAGCAGTTCGAGTTGCCGCTGAAGAGAAGTCACCGCGGCAGCGTTTTGGGCGTGTACGTGGCGGGTGGCACGGCTGAGGCGGCCATGCAGGGTCTTTACCTGCGTCCGGTGCGCGTCGATGAGTTGCTGCGGACGGGCAAACGCTCGGGATTGTGTGAGGGCCACCACGTGGTCGCGTGCCTGCTGCAGCCGCTGTTGTACTGCTGTGCGAAGCGCGCGCGCCTGCGCCACCACGCGCTGCTCCACCGCCACGCGGTCCGGCACGGCGATCTCTGCTGCCATGGTAGGCGTCGCCGCGCGGCGGTCCGCGACGAGGTCCGCAATGGACACATCCGTCTCATGGCCTACCGCACTGATGGTGGGAATCGGACACGCAAAGAGCGCCCGGGCGACGGCTTCTTCGTTGAAGGCCCAGAGGTCCTCCTGCGCGCCCCCACCGCGCCCCACGATCAACACGTCGGGGCGGTCTTCCGGGTCTCGTGCGCCAAACATCCGAAGGGCCCCTGCGATCTCCCGTGCGGCATCCATGCCCTGCACGGTAACGGATGCCAGCTGCACGTGGACCAGCGGAAAGCGGCGCTCCAGCGTGGAGACGATATCCTGAAACGCCGCGCTATCGCCCGCGGTGATTACGCCCACAACCCGCGGCATCGCGGGCAGCGGTTGCTTGTGCTCGTCCGCAAACAATCCCTCTGCGGTGAGCTTTTGTTTGAGTTTATCGAACGCCTGCTGCAGCGCCCCTTCACCAGCCATCTTCATCGACCGCGTCACCAGTTGCAGCTTCCCCAGCCGCTCGTAGATCGACGCGTCGCCCTTGACCTCCACCTCCATTCCTTCCTTTGGGGTAAAGAAGACGTAGCGGACCTGATGGCGCCACATCACGCAGTCGATCTGGGCATCTCCGTCGCCGAGCGTGTAGTAGCAATGACCGGAGCGGTGACGCGTCCAGCTGGTGATTTCCCCCTGCACACGAACGTTGCTGTGGTGGGCGTCGAGGGTGGCCTGTAGCCCACGGAGCAGCTCACCCACGGTGTAACATGGCGTGGCCGCGTTTGAGGCAGCGGTTGAACTTTGCGGCATCTGTTCGCGTCTCGTTAACTACATTATTATTTGTCGGGTAATCTCCCAAACCTATCATGGCAACGCAACGGGCAACCGACCAAGACTTTCCTATCCGTGTAAACTTCGTATGCCTCGGCAACATCTGCCGGAGTCCGCTGGCGGAAGGCGTCTTCCGTTCGCTTGTGGAACAGGCAGGCCTGGAGGCATACTTCGAGGTCGCCTCTTCTGGGACGGGCCAGTGGCATGTCGGGGAGCAGGCTGATGCCCGGATGCGGCAGACGGCACAGGAGCACGGCCTTTCGCTTGAAGAGCACCGGGCGCAGCAGTTTCAGGCGGAGGACCTCGCCATGTACGATCACATCTTCACCATGGACAAGTCTAACCTGAAAGACGTACTCGCGCTGGACGACGAAGACGCTTACGCCCACAAGGTTCGCCTTTTTCGTGAGTTTGACCCCGAGCCGGAGAATTACCAGGTGCCGGACCCGTACTACGGCGGGACGGATGGCTTCGAGAACGTATACGCGATTGTGGAACGGACCGCCCGGCTGCTGCTCCACCGGCTGGTTGAAGAGTACGACCTCGAAGACGAGATGACCACCGCGCCCGCGGCTGATGCGTAAGCATTGACCGTACCTTTATAGCGCTCATACGTCGGAATCGATCGCAGCCCTATGGAGATCCCCCCCGTCCTCGCTTCAACCTTGGAAAAGGCCGTTGGTGCTGTTGTGACCAACGCAGCGTCCGTTGGTGGGGGGCGTAGCGCTACAGCACGGCTGGATACAGACGCGGGCTCCTTTTTTGCCAAGTGGGCAACGGGACCCAACGCGCAAACATTTATGCCGGAGGCTGAGGGGCTGCGCGCGCTGGCCGCCCGGGCCGACGAGCTCCGTATTCCTGCGCCTGTGGCGGCGGCTCCCGCGGATGGTGATGACCCCGGCTTTCTCATTACCCCGTGGATCGACAGTACAGCTCCCACGGAAGCGCATGCGCGCACGCTGGGTCAGGGCCTGGCCATGCTGCACCGCGTACCGGATGAAGAGGTTCAGGGTGAAATTCGGAATGGAGATCCGCGATACGGTTTCCCAGACGACAATTTTATCGGCGAAATGCCGCAGCAGAACACCTGGCATGACACCTGGCCGGCGTTCTTCCGGGCCTGCCGCCTGGAGCCGCAGGCGGCGTGGGCGCGCGAGCGTGGTCTGTGGCGTGCGGCCTGGGATGCGCCGTTCACGCAACTACTGGAGGGGCTGCCTACATTGCTCCCGGCCACGCCACCGCCGTCGCTCGTACACGGCGACCTCTGGGGCGGGAACGTGCTGATGACCGGCGCTCGCGGCGCTGCGCTCATCGACCCGGCCGTCTATCACGGCCACCGCGAGGTAGACCTGGCCATGACGGAGCTGTTTGGTCGGTTCAGCCCGCAGTTCTACGCGGCCTACGACGACGCTTGGCCGTTGGAGCAGGGGTATGCTACCCGACGCCCGGTGTACAACCTGTACCACCTGCTAAACCATTTGAACATCTTTGGATCCGGCTACGCGCAGTCGGTGGACGAGGCGATCCGCGCCGCCGCGAAGCCCCTGGCATAGCAGCCAGGCCACCTCACGCCTGCGGACCGAGCTTAGCTTGCGGCCTCCTCGTCTTCTTTGAGCGTAAGAGATAGCCAAGCACGCGCCTTTCGCCAGTCGCGGCGTACGGTGCGGGCCGAGATGCCCAGCACGTCGCCGATCTCCTGCTCCTTCAGCCCGCCAAAGAAGCGCAGCTCCACCACGCGGGCCAGTCGCTCGTCCTGCTCGGACAACCGCTCCAGCGCATTGTCCAGCGCGATGAGTTGCGACATGCGGGCTTCGCCGCCATGAAATTCGTCGTTGAAGGTGACCCGTACCTGGTCGCCGCCGCGCTTGAGGGCGTTGCGTTTGCGGGCGTAGTCGATCAGGATGTGGCGCATGATACGCGCCGAGAGGGCCATGAAGTGCGTGCGGTTTTCCCAGCTGACATCCGACTGGTCAGCCAGGCGAAGGTACGCCTCGTGCACGAGAGCGGTGGTGTTAAGCGTGTGTCCACTGCGCTCGCGGCGCAGCTGAAAATGGGCAATCCGCCGGAGTTCTTCATAAATCTCCGGTGCCAATTCCTGGGCACTATCTGTAGATTCCGGCGACGGCTCGTCGCCCGGAGTGGGAGGGGAAGAAGTCATAGCGATCTGAACGATGGGAATGAATGCTGCGCGTCGGTGGGGGGAGCACAGGATTCGGTGTGGGAGTCCCGCAATATAGTGATACAGGGCCACAGAAGCGAGCTTTTCGGTTTGTCCGCATGGACCGCGTAAAAAGAGCAGGCGGCCCGTGGCTACCGTGCTGCAGATCAGTCCAAGAGCGCAGCAAGGGCTACATCCATGTCCTCAAGGTCAGGCAGTACGATATCTGGCGTGTGGGCAGCCAGCGCGTCTACGTCGAACGAGCCGGTAGCCACCGCTACGGTACGGCAGCCGTGTGCCCGGCCGCACGAAATGTCGCGCGGCGTATCGCCGATGATGACGGTATCCTGAAACGCTACGGGCTCGTTGAGGACGGTTTCGGCACGGCGACGGGCGACAGGAGGAAGCGCATTCCGGTCGCCATCGTCGCTGCCAAACGCGCCGAAGGCAAAATAGCCGCCCAGCCCCACGGCGTCCAGTTTCAAGTAGGCCGTGCGCTTGATGTTGCCGGTCAGCAGAGCGAGTTGCGTGTTATGCTGGGGAGCAAGGGCCTCCAAGAGGGCCTGAGCACCAGGTAGGGCACGCACGGTATCGGCCGTGATGGCGGAGGAAGCCAGCGTAGCGTAGGCCTGCAGCGCGTGTGGCAAAAGGGCCTCTATTTGCTCCTCAGGCACCTCGTTGGCTTGGAGGATTTCCCGAAGGATGAGGGGGTCCGTCTTGCCAGAAAAGCTGATGCCGTTGAGGCCAACCGGCCGCCCGACCAGGTCACTGAGGGCCCGCAGAATGGCAGGTCCGGCCGCTCCGCTGGACGTAAGGAGGGTGCCGTCAATATCAAACAGGAGGAGTCGCATACGTACACGTGATGGCACAAACAAATCGAATAGGCCCGGACGATGGGCACGTACTGCAGAGCAATGCATCATGCGGGGGCACGGAAGATGCCGGCGCGCTATGCCATCAGCAGACCGAGGAGCCGCCCCACTTCCTCTTGCAGGTTGCGGCGGTCTACAATCAGGTCCAGAAAGCCGTGCTCCAGCAAAAACTCCGACTTTTGGAACCCCTCGGGGAGGTCCTGCCCGATCGTTTCGCGGATCACCCGCGGCCCGGCAAACCCGATCAGCGCATCGGGCTCTGCCATGTTGATGTCGCCCAGCATAGCAAAGGAAGCCGTCACGCCCCCGGTGGTGGGGTTGCACATGTACGACAGGTACGGCAGGCCCTTATCGGCCAGGCGCGTCAGGTGCGCGCTTGTTTTGGCCATCTGCATGAGGCTCAGGGCCCCCTCCATCATGCGTGCCCCGCCACTCTGCGAGATGATCATCAGGGCCCGGTCTTCGGTGTACGCACGCTTCACAGACCGCGCCAGAATCTCGCCCACCACCGACCCCATCGAGCCGCCGATGAAGGAGAAGTCCATCACCGCCACGGAAAGCGGTAGGCCGTTGATCGTACCGGTGGCTGATTGGACCGCCTCATTGCGACTGGTCTTTTTGCGCGCAGCCTCCAACCGCTGCGTGTAAGGCTTGCGGTCTTCAAAGTGGAGCGGGTCGCGGGAGGTGAGGTGCTCGTCGTGCCGCTCGTACGCCTCCTCATCAAAGAGGAGGTTGAAGTAGCGCTGACTGGACAGGTTGAAATGGTGGCCACACTTAGGGCACACCAGGAAGTTCTCTTCCAGCTCGCGCCGGTTCAGGATGGCGCTACAGCCGGGGCACTTGACCCATTGCCCCTCAGGCATATCATTTTGCTCACTGAGCTCCGTGAGAATGCCTTTCTTTTTTCGTTTGAACCAGCTCATAGGGTTGGGAAACTGTCAGGTCGTTAAAGCAAGCGCGCCGTGTACGGTCCTTCAACATCTAAAAAAATCAGCTGAAGCGCCATGCCCGTCGGTACATTCGCACCGCGCAGGCCCCTCACCCCTCGTGCTTTTTGGCATGATAGGCCTTCAGGTAGTAGGGCTCAAACATCGCCATATCGTCCGTTTCGCCGCGCGCGAGGCGGTGGAGCGCTCGCCGCCCGACGGTCCGTGCGTCCGGACCGATGTGGGGGAACGGCAGGACGTGAAACGGGACGTCCGGCAAGGCATCTTGCATTGAGGCGGCGGCATCGCCTACCGCCCAGCATGTGTCGTCAAGCCCCGTGGCTTCCCACCACGCGGCAAGTCCATCCGTCGTGAGCGCTGCAGGTGGCGCCACCGTTTCGAGCGCACGATTCGGGGAGACACGGTATGCCGCAGCATAAAGCTCCGACCGCCGAGCCTTGCGGGCAGCCACAACCGCCGTACCCGCGGGTGCCGTGAGCGTTGCATGTTCAGCCAGTGCGGCCAGCGAGGAGACCCCGATCAGGGCCGCATCCGTGGCCAGCGCCAGCCCCTTGGCCGTGCTTACGCCAATGCGGAGGCCCGTGTACGAGCCAGGTCCGGCCGATACCGCCACAGCCTCCATGGCTTCTACCGAAAGGCCGGCGTAGGCCAGCGCCTGTTCCACCATTGGCACCAGGCGCTCGGCATGCTGCCGCGGCCGGTCGAGCGTCAGCAGCGCGCGGCAGTGCTGTTCGCTGAAGACGGCCACACTGCACACGGCGGTTGCTGTCTCAAGTGCCAGAAGATGATGCGCCATGGAGGAAGTCGAAGCAAGCGAAAAAGCAAGGCTCACCTACGAGCCGGCGGTCGATGGGTTCGGTAAAGCAAGGGGCCGCCCAAGACGGGGAAATTGACCGGGTGGCTTGATTCTGAGCCCTCAATCCGTATCTTGGTGGTGTGTGAAGAAATAGCAAATGCCGCTCAAGGCAGGGCTCGGCGACGCGTGGGCGGTTTCCGGTGAGCTATGGACCCAATAGCGAGGAGGCACGAATGAATACCTACGATGCAGCACATCTACGCAACGTGGTACTGGTGGGCCATCAGGGCACCGGTAAGACGGTACTGGCTGAGGCCATGCTATACGAAAGCGGCGCGATTGAGCGGATGGGCACCATCAGCGATGGCTCCACGGTGAGCGACTACCATACCGACGAGCAAGCCCGTGAGATGACGATCTTCAGCGCGCTCATTAACGTGGAGTGGAAAGGCCACAAGCTGAACGTGATCGACACCCCCGGCTACCCTGACTTTGTGGGTGAGGTGGTCGCGGCTATGAAGGTATGTGACACCGCTGCGTTTATGATGAACGCGGCCGACGGCGTGCAGGTGGGGACGGAGCTGGCGTGGTCGTACGGCGAGATGACGCAGAAGCCGTCGCTTTTCATCATCAACCATTTGGACCGTGAGGAGGCCAACTTTCGGGGCCTTGTGGAGGAGGTGAAAGAGCGCTTCGGTCGGGGCGCCACGGTGGTGCAGCTACCGGGCGGCACCGGTAGCCGCTCCATCATCGATGTGCTGCGGATGGAACAGGTGTACTACCCGAAAGACGGCACGCCGGAGGTGCAGCCCATTGCTGCGCCGTTTCAGGAGGAAGCGCAGGCGCTGCATCAGGCGCTGGTGGAAGACATTGCCGAAAACGACGAGGCGCTCATGGAGCAGTTCTTCGACCAGGGGACCCTCACCGAAGAGCAGATGCGACAGGGCCTCCACGACGCGATGATCCGGCGTGAGCTGTTTCCCATCTTTGTGGCCAGTACGGCCGAAAACATCGGGGTCGCGCGCCTCATGAGCTTCCTCACGAAGATCTGCCCCTCGCCTGTATCCATGCCTCCGGCGGCCACCGTCTCGGGCCCTCCTGTCGCTTGCGATCCCTCAGCCGACCCGGTGGCCTTTGTGTACCGCACGATGGCAGAAGAGCACGTGGGCAACCTGTCGTTTTTACGGGTCTACGCAGGCACGCTGGAAACCGGACAGGATCTCGAAAACGCGCAGACGGGAGCCACGGAGCGCCTCGGTCCGCTCCACGTCGCACGTGGGCAGGATCGGCGAAAGGTGGCGCGGCTGACGGCTGGTGATCTTGGCGCGGTAGTGAAACTGCGGTCAACGGGCACCAACCACACGCTCCGCGCCAGGGGTCACGACGCCATCATTGAGCCCATCGAATTTCCTGAAACGCGGTACCGGCAAGCCGTCCGGGTGGCCACCAACGGGGACGAAGACAAGCTCGCCCGCGGGCTCAATCAGGTGCAGGCGGAAGACCCCTCGCTCACCGTGCAGCACGACCCCCACCTGAACCAGATCGTGCTGGGCGGGCAGGGCAAGATGCACCTGGCCGTGGTACAGGACCGCCTGCGCCGCCGCGC
Organism: Rhodothermaceae bacterium Tc-Br11_B2g6_7; assembly: GCA_001564055.1. Lineage (GTDB taxonomy): Bacteria > Bacteroidota > Rhodothermia > Rhodothermales > Salinibacteraceae > Tc-Br11-B2g6-7. The sequence continues at coordinate 39,864 of LKNB01000007.1, read as the reverse complement.
TGGGGTGGAGGTCGTCTTCGACGAGCCCCGCGTTGCCTACCGCGAAACGGTGCAAGGCCGCGCCCGCGCCTCGTATCGCCACAAAAAGCAAACGGGCGGTGCCGGGCAGTTCGCGGACATCTCGCTGCTGGTTGAGCCGCTGACGCCAACCTTCACTCCGCCCGCCGACATCCGCGTGCGCAACGAGGAGACCGTGACCACCGACTGGGGTGCGACGATGCACTTCGTCGATGCCATCGTGGGGGGCGTGATCGATATGCGGCGCTTTTTCGGGGCTATTCAGAAGGGCATCCTGGAGAACGCCACCGAAGGCCCCCTGCTGGGTTACCCCCTTGGCGATGTGCGGGTGGTGATTTACGACGGGGGGATGCACGACGTCGACTCCAACGAGAACGCCTTCAAAACCGCTGCCCGCCACTGCTTCCGGGAGGCTTTCATGCATGCCCGCCCGGCCATCCTGGAGCCGATCATGGACCTGGAGGTGACCGTCCGTCCGGATGATGTGGGCGAGGTGCTGAGTGACCTTTCCACGCGCCGGGCCCGCGTTCAAGGCATTGAGGCGGAGGGGCTCTTCCAAACGGTGAGGGCGCAGGTGCCGGAAGCCGAACTGCACGAGTATGCAACCACGCTGCGCTCTAAGACGCAGGGCCGCGGGCTACATGTGGCGCGCTTCAGCGCATACGAAGCCATGCCGCCGCACGTGCAAGAAGCGCTCATCGCGGAGGCTGGCGCAACGCTGCAAGAGGCCTGACGGCACAAGGCCACGCCTTACAACGGTAAAAGCCCGCGGGCGTCTGCTCAGCGCGTGCGGGCTACGCTTCAACGCCTCGTCCGTGAATGGGCGAGGCGTTGATGCGTGATCCACCCGGGCAGCCCACAAAAAATCCCGCGCTGGCACCGGAGCCAGGCGGGAGGGTACCCGTGATGCTGTGGGGAGTGGCGCGGGAGGGACTTGAACCCTCGGCCTCCGGGTTATGAATCCGACGCTCTTACCAGCTGAGCTACCGCGCCATTGATGTTTAATAAAAACGGAGACAGAGCGGTAAAGGTTGCCGCCGTTACATGTAGTCGGCGTAAATCGCTCAAGTCCGGTCTTTTGTTTCCGCAGCGGTTTGAAGAACAAGTGCAGCCCCCGTGTTTGAGCGTGCTGCCTTGCGTCCGCCACCCGTGCGCCCTACTTTGCGTGCTCACTATATGCACGTGCACCCGAAAAGCGCATGGCTTGGGCCTCGGTTATTGATCAACCCCGCGTACTTGAGACGCTGCAGCGGGCCATCGGCAGCCAGCGCGTGGCCCATGCGTACCTGTTTCATGGGCCAGACGGATCCGGCAAGCGCGCCGCGGCGCTCGCCTTCGCCCAGGCGCTCCAGTGTGCGGAGGGCGGTCCGGAGCCGTGTGGCGCCTGCAGCGGCTGCCGCAAGGTTGAGCGGCTCATCCATCCCGACGTCCACGTGATGATGCCCTACCCGCGAGGCACCGACACGGAGGACGTGGCCCAGCGTATTCAACGCCTGGCCAAGCATCCCTACGCCGCAGTGGACTTTGTGCGGCGCCCCTCGCTGGACGACCCCACCAAGTCGTCCAACAAGCAGGTCATGTACCACGTCGATCGCGTCAACGACGACCTTCGGCGGTCTATGAGCTACAAGCCGCTGGAGGGCCGCTACAAATTCGTCCTGCTGCTGGATGCCGACCTGATGCGCCCGGAGGCCGCCAATGCCTTCCTGAAGCTGCTCGAAGAACCCGGCGACCGTACCGTATTTGTCCTCACCACCAAGCGCCCCGACCGGCTCCTGCCCACCATCCTCTCGCGCTGCCAGCGGCTCCGGTTCGATCCGCTCTCAGCCGACGGGCTGGCCGCTGCCCTTCGCGATCGCGACGATGTGCCCGCTGACAAAGCCGCCACGTACGCTCGCATGGCCGATGGCTCGTACACCCGTGCCCTCGACCTGCTCGAAAACGAAGACCTCATGGCCCATCGGGCGATGGTCATCGACTACATGCGCTACGCTTACGTGCGCGACCTCGACAAGCTGGCCGATCTGGCGGAAGAAATCCAGCGCTTGGGGCGCGAGCGCGTAAAGGGGTTGCTCCGGCTGCTCCTGAGCTGGATCCGCGACCTCGTGCTGTATCACACCATGGGCGCCGATGCGCCGCTCGTGAATGTGGACCAGGCCAAAGCCATTGCGCGCTTCTGCTCAAACCTGCCCAACGCTGACCTCGAAGCCATGGTAGATTTGGTGGAAGATGCGCTCGACCTCGTGCAGCGCAACGTGCAGATTGGCCTCACGATGATGACGCTGGCCGCTGCCCTCGGCCGGGCCATGCGCGGGAGCCACAGCGGGCGTCTCTACGTGCCCCTGGCTGATCCCGTCGCACCGTTCGCGGCGTGAGCGTTCGCACGCCCACGGTGGACCTTTCCAGCGAAGCGATCGTGTGAAGACGGCATCAACACCGGTGTGCAAACGCATGCGGTGCTTTCATATAGATTCGGGCATACGAACAAGCTATGGGTTGTGGATCAGGCGGGAGTTGTGGCACCGGCGGATGTGGCAGCGGGCAATGCGGAACGGGGGGCGGATGTCCCATTCCACGTACGCTGGACTGGCTTAACACCATCGGGCAGGACCACCCGCAGGTGGCCTATGAATCGGTGGAGGTGACCTTTAAAGGCGGCCGCAAGGGATTCTTCCGTAACACGCTGGAGCTCGACCTGCAGACGGGCGATTACGTCATCGTGGAAGCCGACCGGGGCCACGACTTTGGCACCATCCACATGCGCGGGGAGATGGTGCGGCTCCGCATGAAAGCTGACGGCGTCGATAATGACGCGCTCCTCCCGAATGTTATCCGCCGCGCCACGCTGGCTGACATTGAACAGTGGGAGGAGCTGAAGGAAGAAGAGGCCGAGAGCTTTCACATCTGTCGCGAGGCGATCGATGCGCTGGAGCTCCCTATGAAGCTGGTTGACTCCGAGTGGCAGTTCGACCGAAAGAAGGTGACCTTTTTCTTCACCGCGGACCATCGGGTAGACTTCCGCGCGCTGGTGCGGAAGCTGGCCCGTACGTTCAAAACACGGGTGGAGCTGCGGCAGATTGGGGCCCGGGATGAAGCCGCACGGATTGGCGGCATTGGCTCGTGCGGGCGCGAGCTGTGTTGCTCCACCTGGCTGCAGGAGTTTCAGCCGGTCTCCACCCAGGCTGCCAAATTGCAAAACCTACCGCTGAACCCGACCCGCCTGAGTGGTCAATGCGGCCGCCTCAAGTGTTGCCTCAACTACGAGCTGGAGCAGTACATGCAGGAGTTGCAGGACTTCCCACAGGTGGACACCCCAATCGAAACAGATACCGGGCGCGGGACCGTCCAGAAGCTCGACATTTTCAAGGAGCGTGTTTGGATCCAGTACCAGGACGGTACCTGGGAAGACCGGGCACTGGCGGAGGTTCAGCAGATCCTCAATCAGCAACGGCCCTGACGGCCACCCACAGGATGCCGAAACCACGCGGCGGCTCAGCGCACCTGCCGCTCATGGAACCGGCCTAACAACGCAAGGTGCAAGTCTACCACCCACGCTAACCACTCTACGTCTATCTGCTTATGCGCGCCATCGGTGTATCGCTACTTACAGCCCTGGTTGTCGCCCTTTTTGCGGCGCCCCCAGCTTTCGCCCAAGACCTCGATGAACAACTGGACCGTGCCGATGAGTTGCGGCAGGAGGGGGCGTTTGAGGAAGGCCGGGCCTTTTTAGAGGACCTGCGGGAGCAGCACCCCGAAAATGCAGAGGTGCTCTGGCGCCTGGCACGAATCATGACGGATGCGGGCGGAGAGCTTGAGGAGGGCTCCGATGCGCAGCGTGAACTGTACCTCGAAGCAGTACCTGTAGCCGAAGCCGCGATCGAGGCTGATCCCGAGAATTCCTGGGCGCACCTGAGCCTCGCCATTGCGGCCGGGCAGGCCGGGCTGGTGTCGGGTACGCGCCAGCAGATCGAGCTCTCCCGCCGCGTCAAGGAGCACGCCGATAAGGCCATTGAACTGGACGATCAGAACGACCTCGCGTATCACGTCCGCGGGCGCTGGAACCACGAAGTCGCCAGCCTCGGCTGGGTGTCTCGCGCCGTGGTGCGCACGGTGTATGGCGGACTGCCCGATGCCTCCTTCGAGGCGGCAGAGGCTGACCTGCGAAAAGCACTGGAGACGCGCGAGCGCATCATCCACCGGCTTGAACTCGGCCGTACGCTGACGGAGCTTGGCCGGGAGGATGAAGCCCGCGAGCAGTTCCGGGCCGCCATTCAGATGCCGGAGGAGGATCCGAACGACTTTAATTACAAGCAGGAAGCACATCAGCTACTGACGCGCCTGTAGCGCCAACGGTCACTGGTTCGTGTTCATCGCCCTACACGGCTTTTCATGCGACAGCGGCTTACAAACCTCCTCATCGTGGCAGTGATTACCCTGCTTGGTGCAGGCTCCAGCCTGGGCGCGACTGATCTCGAGGAAGACCTCAAGCGCCTCGAAGCCCTGCGCGACACGGGCGACTTTGAGCTGATTCTCACGGAGCTGGAGGCGCTGCATGCCGAGTACCCAGCGCATGCTGGCATCCTCTGGCGCATGGCCCGCACACGCACCGATGTGGCCGAACGGGTAGAGGACAGCGACCGGCAGCAGACGCTCTTGCTGCAAGCGTTTGACGAGGCGGCTACAGCGATCACGTTGGCTCCGGAAAGCAGCCATGCACATCTCACAAAGTCCGTTTGCGCGGGGCGGTTGGCGCTGGTCGAAGGCACCCGCCGCCAAGTGGAGCTGTCCCGCGACATGCGCACCCATGCGGACCGGGCCATCGCATTGGATGAGACGAACGATCTGGCGTATCACGTTCGTGGGCGCTGGCATTACGAGATCGCTAGCCTGGGCTGGGCGGCCCGCACCATCGTGCGCCTCGTGTATGGGGGCCTACCAGACGCATCCTTCGCACAGGCCGAGGCCGATTACCGACAGGCGATCGCCCTGGAAGACCGCGTGGTGCATCGGTACGAGCTGGGCCGCGTGCTGCAAGAGAAAGGCCGCACGGAAGAAGCAAAAGAGCAGTACCGCAAGGCCATCGCCATGCCGTTCGGGGATGTTACCGATGTGATCTACAAGGAGCGGGCGCACCGGCTGTTGATTCGGATGTAAAATCCCAAACCGCCCCTGCGGATGGCTGTGGTCACGTAATGGTCGGGTGCAGCAGACCGTAAACATCCTGTGGAGCCGTCCGCCTGCGCGCCGGTCGGGGAATCTCACGGGCAGGGGCATCGGTATAGCCGCCCGAAATAGTCCGTCGTCCTCTCAGCAATCCCACGTCCGTGCCGCATGGCTTACAGCGCTGAAATCAGCCGCACCGCCCCCACCGCGTTTCTTTTTCTGCTGGACCAATCAGCTTCCATGCAGGATGCCTTCGGAGGCGCCAAAGAGAAGGGAGACGCTGCCCCGAGCAAGGCGCGGGTGCTGGCCGATACGGTCAACAAGCTGCTGCAGAACCTTATCCTGCGCTGCGCAAAGGAGGACGGCGTACGCGACTACTTTCACGTTGGCGTGATCGGGTACGGACAGCGCGTGCAACCCGTCGTACGGCCAGCGCCGGACCAGGGGGCCACAGACGTGCTGATTCCCATCAGCCATCTGGCCGAGCAGCCGCTGCGCATGGAGCAGCGCACCAAAGAAGTGCCGGATGGGTCCGGCGGCGTGACGAAGCGCCGCGTCCAAACCCCGATCTGGTTCGATCCGCAGGCCAAAAACGGCACGCCAATGTGCCAGGCGCTGGATCTGGCCGCGCAGACCGTGCGGGACTGGATCGACCTCCATCCACACAATTACCCGCCTATTGTGCTAAACGTGACGGATGGGGAAGCCACCGACGGCGATCCGCTGCAGTACGCACAGCAGGTCCGCTCCTTTGCCACCGACGACGGCGATGTGCTCCTCTTCAACATTCACCTCTCGGAGTCGGAAGAGCCTGCGGTTGAACTGCCGGACGCGATGGGCGAGTTGCCCGATGACGAGTACGCACGGCAGCTCTATCAGATGTCGAGCACGCTCCCGTTCTCCATGCGCGCCGCCGCCGAGCAGGAAGGCTACCGCGTAACGCTCGATACGCGCGGGTTTGTGTTCAATGCTGACCCGGTGGCGCTCGTGCGCTTCCTGGAGATCGGCACCCGCCCGAGCACGCTGCGATAGCTTCTTACAAGGTCCGGATGGCCGTGACGGTCGCTACACACATCATTGCCTTCCCCAAGGCCGGCCACGCCGAGGCCGAGTACGAGGACGCCTACGCCCTCGCTACAGACGCCTGGCCCGTACGGGCGGCGGTCACCGATGGCGCCACCGAGTCGGCGTTCTCCGGGCCATGGGCCCGCACGCTTGCCGAGGCGTACGTCAACGATGCAGACGTGATGGCGGATCAGGAGGCATGGCTGAGCGCGTGTCGGGTAACATGGGCCGAGGACACGGTGTCGGCTGATGCCCCTCTGCCATGGTATGCCGCAGCCAAAGCCGAAGAGGGTGCCCATGCGGCGTTTCTTGGGGTTAGCCTCCAGGCCGATGGCGCGTACACGGCGCATGCGGTGGGCGACTGCTGCTTGCTTCATCTGCGAGAGGGTGTGCTGCATCGCGCATGGCCGATGGACGATCCGGACGCGTTCACCCACCACCCAGCCTTGCTTTCCAGCCGGCCCGATGCCGCCGTGCCTGACGTCCAGGTCGTGACCGGAGAGGTGGGGGCGGGGGACCAGCTCTGGCTGGCCACAGATGCGGTGGCAGCCTACCTGCTCCACCCGCATCGGGCGGTCGACCTTGCGCGTATGTCGCCCCCGAAACGCAAAGCTACCCTTCGCGCCGCACAAGCGAACGGGAAACTGCGCAACGATGACAGCACCCTCCTCACCCTCTCTTTTTCAGCCGACGCGTAACCTATGGATCGCTACCCCACGCCCGGCGACTATCAGGAAGCCCTGCAGGTGCCTGAGGTGGCCTTTACGGATGCGGATCTGCAGCAGGCCACGCCCGAGGTAAATACGCTTGGCCTGCCGCGCGCCATTACCGGGGCATTTGCTGCGGTCTTCCCGATGCACCGAGACGGCCAACGGTGGGCGGTGAAGTGCTTCCTCACGGATGTGGAAGACCAGCGGACGCGCTACCAGGCCATTGCCACGCACCTGCATCAGGCCGACCTTCCGTACACGGTCCCTTTTGACTACCAGCCCCAGGGCATCCGGGTTGAGGGGCGGGCCCTTCCGCTGGTAAAGATGGCCTGGGCCCCGGGCGCCTCGCTCTATGCGTTTGTGGACAATCACCGCGACGACCCCGACGTCCTGCGGAGGCTCGCCGGTCGTTGGGCCGCGATGCTTCAGGCGCTACGTGCCGCCGACATCGCGCATGGAGACCTCCAACACGGCAACGTGCTGGTGTCGCACCAGGACGACGCGCCGCAACTGCATCTTGTTGATTACGACACGATGTGGGTACCCGCGCTTCGGGGGCGAACCAGCCCGGAGGTGGGCCACCGCAACTACCAGCACCCCGACCGCAGCGAGCAGGATTTCGGGCCGTACCTCGACCACTTCGCAGGCCTGGCCGTCTACACCGCACTGCTGGCGTGCGCCGAGCGGCCGTCGCTATGGCCACGCTTCACCACCGGTGAGAACGTGTTGTTTCGGGCCAGCGATTTCTACGATCCGTCGCGATCCGCCCTGCTTGATGAGCTGGAGGACCTCCAGACGCTGGGCGCATTGCCCGACGTGCTGCGCACCGCCTGTTACCTGGAGCCCGAGGCCGTGCCCCCGCTGGAGCAGGTGCTGGCCGGGGAGACGGGGTCGGCCCTGCAGGCTGGGGTCGGTCGTGCGCGGCGTACCCTTTCCGACACGCTGGAGCGTGAGGCACGGACCCGCACCGCGCGGAACGTCACGGCGCCGTGGTTTCTGCCGGTCGTGCTTGTGGTAATGGCCGGGGCCGTCGGGCTGGCGTGGGGCGCAGCCCCGCTGGCGGGCGCAGCGCTGGCGGCCGTGGGACTGGCGGGGCTGGGCGGCTGGGTAGCTTACGCGTTTCGGCGGCTGCCGTCCGAAAAGCGCCGCCGGCGCCTCCATCAGGAGCTGGCCTACTTCGACCGGCTGCTCGCCACCTACCGCGATGAGATTGCCCAGCTCCGGCAGCAACGCCAAGACGTCCTCGCCAGCGTGGAGGAGCGCCGGGCAAACGAACTGGCGAAGCGGCAGCACGAGGCGCTCTATGACAAGCTCAAATACCATTTTATCGATGAGGCACGGCAGATCGACGGCCTGAGCCATAAGGTGATCGTGCGCCTCAAAGCCGACGGCATCCGCACGGCCTACGATCTATCGCAGGACCGGCTGCGCGGCCTGCACCAGGTAGGGGACGAGAGTACGGCGCGGCTGATGCTCTGGCGCCGCAGCCTCGAAGCGCAGTATGCCGAGGTCATCCCTGATGCGCTTTCCCCGGCTGAGCGACGACGGTTTGATCGGATGATCCAAAAACGGGTCACGCACCTGGAGGAGGAGGTGCAGCGGCTGCAGAATAAGCGCGCGGTGCAGCAGGAGGCCCGGGCAGAGGTCGCCGATCGCCTGCGCTCACATGGCGCGTATCCCTGGTATGCCTTCGTGAAGCACCTGCTGCGCCTCGGGCCGCCCCCGCCGTCCGTGCGTGGGCACCCGTCCCGGCCGACGGCGCCTACTACCGATAACGCGCAAACGGAAGCGGAAGCCAAGAAAGAAGGGACCGCCCCTGCTTCCGATTCAGCTGCCAACGATCCGGATGCCCCGTGGTGGGAGCAATATGGTGCGTCCTGAACTCCTGTGTACGTCCGGCTCAGTTTCCGAATAGGTCGTCCAGGTCGTCCAGTCCTTCCACCATGTCCTCTGGATGCTGACGGACCAGCGACAAGATGGCCCCGTGCGGCACAATCAGATACACGCCGCCCTCAAAGGTGAGTTCGATGGCCTCCTTCCGTAGGAAGAACGCAAAGTCGCCCGGCTTGGCCTGAAGCGGGAGATAGCGCACGGCCTCTCCTGATGATTGCGACCACGGCTCACCCTCCGAATATTCAGGGTTTGGCATGATGTAGCCCGGGCCCACCCGCATCACCCGCCCGCTGCGCACTTTCTCTTTCTCGGTTACCGAGGCGGGGAGTACCAGGCCGGACTCCGTTTCCTGGTCGCCCGTTTCTGGACGAATCAGGACGCGGTCGCCTACCATGATGAGGTCGCTCATACCAAAGCGTAGCTTGTGTCAGGAAATCAACGGCGGGTTGTGGAACGCAGGGAGGCTGGTGGGTTCCAGGCCTCACGAAGACGTTTCGGATGGGGCTTTTGACGGCCGACGAAAGCCCCGCGCCGGATCGCGCAGGTCCCAGACCAGAAAGATCGTGCCCACAACTGCGATCGTGAGGCAGAGCAGCAGGCGCGGAGCGTCGCCAAAAAGGCCGTAGCCGATACCGAAGAGCACGCTGTAGACCACCGCCACCCCAGCCAGCCAGTCGAGGGCCAGGCGGCCCAGTCCGGTATCCGCCGCCACGTCCGGGTGCCGTTGCGCCACCGCCCGCCATCCTCTGCCCCCCGGGCGGGCCCGTCGGTAGAAGGCCTCCAGTGTGGGGCGCGGCGTGGGCCGCGTCAGGTACGTGGCCGCCAGCCAGAGCACCGTGGTGAAGCCTGTCACGGCAAACAGGTTGGTAGGGAAAGGGCTCTGCAGGCCCGGCACGGCGACATCAAACCGCCCCAGCACCAGCGCTACAGCCACCAGCACGATCGGTGCAACGGTGGCGACGAGCTCGCTCCATGCGTTGATGCGCCACCAATACCATCGCAGGATCAATACCAGCCCCAGCCCGGCGGAGGCCGTCAGGATTAGCCCCCATGCGCCGCTGATGGTATCGAGATGGGCCGTTACGCCCAGACTTATGACGGCCACCACAAACGTGAGGATACGGGAGACGCGGACGTAGTAGCGCTCCGAGCCCTCCGGCTGCACAAACCGCCGCCAGAAGTCGTTCATCAGGTACGAGACGCCCCAGTTGAGCTGCGTCGATACGGTACTCATGAAGGCGGCCAGAAACGCTGTGAAGAGCAGGCCCAGCATACCCGCCGGCAGCACGTCGCGCATGGCCAGCACAAAGCCCTCGCGCGTGTCGGTGAGGTCAGGGTAGAGGATAAGGGCGGCCAGCGCCACCAGAATCCACGGCCAGGGGCGCACGCAGTAATGGGCAATGGTAAACCACAGCGTAGAGAACACCGCCTGCTGCTCATCCCGCGCGCTCATCATGCGCTGTGCGATATAGCCCCCGCCGCCTGGCTCGCTGCCCGGGTACCAGCTGGCCCACCACTGCACGCCCAGGTACGCCACAAAGGAGGCTGTAGACAAGGCGAGCATGGCCACCCCCTCGGCCGCGGCCCCCACGGTGGGTAGCATGTTGAACGTCTCGTCCGGCAACTGCGCGCGCAGGCCGGCGAGCCCCCCCACCGCCGGCTCGCGGAGCACGAAGTAGGCCAGCAGCACCGACCCCACCATGGCAATCACGAACTGCAGCACATCGGTTACCGCCACGCCCCAGAGACCGGAGAGGAGGGAGTAGGCCGCCACCAGCAGCACCAGTCCGCCCACCACAACCAGCGCGGCGCTCACCGTGGTGCCGAGTACCGTAAACTCCGACTGTCCCCACACCGTCAGGTCCGGAAACAGCACGCGCAAGACCGTCTCCATGGCCAGCGACACCCAGCCGATAATGACCACGTTTAGCAGCAGGCCAAAGTACAGGGCCTTGATGCCACGCAGCCAGGCCGCAGCCGGACCGGCGTAGCGCACCTCCACAAACTCCACGTCGGTCAGAATACCAGTGCGGCGCCAAAGGCGAGCAAAGAAAAAGACCGTCAGCATGGCGCCCAGCGCCATATTCCACCAGAGCCAATTCCCGGCGATGCCACTCTCGGCCACCAACTCCGTGACCGCAAGCGGCGTATCAGCGGCAAACGTGGTGGCCACCATGCTCGTCCCCGCGATCCACCAGGGCAGTTGCCGTCCGGCCAAAAAGAACTCCGTGGTGTCTTGCCCGGCGCGCCGCGTAAAGTACAGCGCCAGCCCGGCCGCCACAGCCAGGTACGCGCCCACCAGCAACCAGTCGAGGAGCGTGAAGGTCATGAGAGGCGTAGCAGCAGGCGAGGAGCGTAGCGAGGCGATAGCCGCCGAACAGCATACGAAAATCTGAGCCGTACAAAAAACAGCCGGCCTCTCAAAAGAGGCCGGCTGCGTAACCCATCAGATATGCGGAGCGGAGTGGCACCCGAAAGTGCCTACATGAACTGGAAAAGTGCGAGGACGACCAAAGAGACGACGCCCGCTCCAACCGTCATCGCCTTGATCATTTGATCAACTCGATAGCGCATAGAAGCGTGAGGGCTTACGGATGGTAGGGATTACGGCAGCGGCAGTCCGTGAAAGGACTCCGCGATCTACAGGGTGCTACAAACGGTATCGGTACAATCGCGCAGAAATTAAACGTTGGAGGTACCAAATACCACGCATGTGCTGCGCTAAATGTAACTATTTGCTTTATAGGTAAAGATGCCCCTAATTGATCCGTGTCAGGTGTAGAAACTACCCATCATGCTGAGCTCCCCATGACATCATCACGGCAGCACCCTGCGCTTCAGGTATTCGGTCTCCTTTTTCTGCTCATTTTTCCGTTCAGCAATGCGCAGGCGCAGGTTGGCGCCGTGGCCGAGCCCGTGCGGGCCGGGGAAGGCATGGTCGTTTCGGCTGAGCGGCATGCGACGGCCGCCGGGCAGCAGATGCTCGCGGCTGGAGGCAACGCGGTGGATGCGGCCGTCGCTACAGGGTTTACCTTGGCCGTAACCCACCCGATGGCTGGTAACCTGGGGGGAGGTGGATTTATGGTGCTTCGCCTGCCCGACGGCGAGACGCTCACGATCGACCACCGGGAGGAGGCGCCGTCGGGAGCGACGGAGGATCTGTATCTGGACGATGATGGTGAGATCGACACGGAGCGGCGCCAACGGGGTCATCTGGCTGCCGGTGTACCGGGCACCGTCGCGGGGCTGCTCCACGCGCACGAGCGCTTCGGTGCGTTGTCCAGGGCTGAGGTGCTGCAACCGGCGATCCGGCTGGCAGGGGAAGGCTTTCCCATCTCGGCGCGGGAGGCCGACCGGCTCAACCGGTACCGGTCAGACTTTCTCGCTTTTCCTGGAAGCGCGCGCTATTTTACAAAGGATGACGCTTGGGTCGCTGGGGATACGCTGGTGCAAGCGGATCTGGCGCAGGTCCTTGGCCGCATTGAGGCCGAAGGGGCCGACGGGTTTTACCGGGGCGAAACCGCCGATCTGATAGTGGAAGAGATGACCCGGGGTGAAGGGCTGATCTCGCATGACGACCTGCAGGCGTACGCCCCCGTCGAGCGGGAGGCCGTCACGATGAGCTACCGCGACCATCGCATCATCAGTATGGGGCCGCCCTCCTCTGGGGGGATCGCGCTGGGGCAACTTCTTTCAGCGGTGGAGGCCTTCGACCTGGCGGCCCTCGGGTTTGGAGGCAGCGCCACCATCCACCTGATGGCCGAAGCCATGCGCCGCGCCTACGCCGACCGGGCCACGTACCCCGGTGATCCTGATTTTGTGGAGATGCCGGTAGATGGTCTCATGGATCCAGCGTACGTCCGCGACCGCATGCGGACATTCGATCCGGACCGCATCACACCCAGCGATTCGGTGAAGGCCGGCGTGCCGCCCGGCTGGGAGTCGACTGAGACGACCCACTATGGCGCCGTCGACCGCGACGGGATGGCCGTGAGTCTCACCACCACGATTAACGCGCTTTACGGCTCCAAGGTGGCCGTTGACGGCGCGGGATTCTTCCTGAACAACGAAATGGCGGACTTCACGGCCAAGCCCGGTGAACCCGATATGTTTGGACTGATTGGCTCGGAGGCGAACGCGATTGCGCCGGGCAAGCGCCCGCTCTCATCCATGACGCCCACCATCGTGGAGGACCCGGAGGGCGAGCTCCTCTTGCTGATTGGCTCGCCGGGAGGGTCCACGATCATCACGACGGTATTTCAGGTCATCCTGAATCTGGTCGACCACGGCATGGAGCTGTCGGAGGCCATCGCGGCGCCGCGGGTACATCATCAGTGGCAGCCAGAGGCGCTACGGCATGAGCGGTTGGGTCTGGCGCCCGATGTGCGGGCGGCGCTGCGGGCCAAGGGCTGGGCGCTGTCGGGTGGCACCACGCGCTGGGGACGGGCGCAGGGCATCATGGTGGTGTGCGACGCCACGGATGTACTGGCAGATGATGCCGGTATGCGCGCTGCCGAACTGGCTCGGGAGGGCTGCATCTACGAGGGGGTACCCGACCCTCGGTCCGAAGGCACGGCGGAAGGGTTGTAGTCACGAAGCCGCCAGCCGGGAGCGTCGCCGCAAGAAGTGCAGTGCGGATCCAGTAAAACCGGCCCAGACGGCTACCAGGCTCAGCACAACGGAGAGGCCCACGTAGGCCAGTGCCGCCAGGTAGGCGCCGCTGGCCAGCATAGCCCAGGTATCCCAGCTGAAGAACGCGAACGTGGTAAATCCGCCACACAGCCCCGTCATGCCCAGCAAATGAACGGACGTCCAGCGCAGTCGCCGGGTGCTGCTGCGGAGCCATCCCGCTATGCACCCGATGACAAGTGAGCCCACCACATTCACGAAGAGCGTGGCGACGGGATAGGCTGAGCCCCAGGTTGTGACGGTGGAGAGGGCTACGGCATAGCGCAACCCACCACCGGCGGCGCTTCCGAGCGCGACGTAGAGCAGGGCTTTTCCCTCAAGCATAATCTGTTATTGCAAAAAATCGTAGATAACCACGCGGTAAAAAGCATCAGGTGGTAAAAAGCATCAGATGGTAGCATACCACCCAAGTCCCGCTGCACCCACGCACAGGGGTATCGACAACCCGACATACACCGCCGCCGCGCGATACCGCTCATCCCGTATCAGGTAGAGCGTTTCGAGGCTGAACGAGGAGAAGGTTGTGTAGCCTCCCAGTACGCCGAACGTCAGGCCAACCAGTGGGGCCGGATGCAAGACGGCGACGGCATTTGGCGCCAGCGTCCCCATATACACGCCAATAGCCAGAGCGCCCGATAGGTTAACGAGGAGGGTGCCAAGCGGGAATTGGGGCCCGAACAGCCGGACCATTACTGCAGAAACCACATAGCGCCCAACGCCACCAAGGGCGCTTCCCAGCATGACCAACAACCAATCCATGCGTACGTACGTCTCCTGTTCATTGAGGTCTGTGAACAGGAGTCATCAGCCATGGTGGCGGTTTATCCCCGGTGGGGAAGGCGAACTCCATCGCCCGGTCTACTGACCCGCGTTGGCGGACTGCGTCCATTCGTTCTCTTCCTTCTTCACGCCCATCTCCACCGGAACGGGATAGTTGGCCGTAAAGCACGCATTGCAGTATCCGCGCTCGCTCTCATTGGCGGCGTGCACCGCCTTCATTAGGCCGTCAGTGGAGAGATACGCCAGCGATGCCACGCCCAGCCAGTTGGTCATTTCCTCTACGTCGTCAAACTGATTGGCCAGTAACTCATCGGTGCTGGGGAAGTCCATCCCATAGAAGCAGGGAGAAATAACCGCAGGCGATGCGATGCGCAGGTGCACTTCCTTCGCGCCGGCGTCGTGCAGCATCTGGACAAGCTGCCGTGCTGTGGTGCCCCGCACGATGGAATCGTCCACGACGACGACGGTCCGGTCGCGCAGCACGCCTTCGACGGTGTTATACTTGCTGCGCACCTTCATTTCGCGACGGTCTTGCCCGGGGGCGATGAACGTGCGACCGACATAGTGATTACGGATGAGGCCAATCTCGTAGCGGCATTCGTGGCCCAACTTCTGGCACTCCGTGGTGAAGCCGAGCGCTGCAGTATTGGACGAGTCCGGCACGGAGATTACAATGGGCTTCTTCTCGCCTTCGGGGACGGAAGGCACAGGCGACTCGTGCGCCATCTGCTTGCCGATCTTCCGTCGCACCTTGTCGACCATCTCCCCGAAGATCTTGGAGTCGGGGCGGGAAAAGTAAACGTACTCAAAGATGCACTGGCTAACCCCATGGCGCTGAGCGAGCTGTACGCTGGTGAAGTCACCCGTCTTGGCGCTTTCCCGGTCGATGATAAGCACTTCGCCAGGCGCTACATCGCGTACGTACTCCGCGTTCAGTATGTCAAAGGCACAGGTCTCGCTGGCGACGCAATAGGTGGTGCCTTCGCGGTGCGGATCATCGATGCGGCCAAGCGCGAGGGGACGAAAGCCGTTGGGGTCGCGCACCGCGATGAGCCGGTCGTCGGTCAGGAGGACAAGCGAGAATGCGCCTTCGATCTGCGTGAGGGCGTCGATGATCTGGTCCAGCTGCTGCTCACGCCGCGACTGCGCGATGAGATGGAGGATCAGCTCGCTATCGCTGGTGGTCTGAAAGAGCGTGCCTCGGTCGCTAAAGGCCTTCCGGATTTCCCGGGCGTTGGACAGGTTGCCGTTATGTGCCAGGGCGATGTTGCCATCGTGGTAGTGTACCACGAACGGCTGGATGTTCATGCGGTTATCGGCCGAGCCGCTGGTGGAGTAGCGGGTGTGGCCAATCGCCGAGTCGCCCATGAGGCGCTCCTCGAACAGCGAATTGTCGTCGAAGACATCCAGCACAAGCCCGAAGTCCTTGTATACGGGCATAACGGGTTGCCCACGCTGCTCGTCGAAGGTGGACGTGACGATGCCGGCCGACTCCTGCCCGCGGTGCTGCAGCGCGTGCAAGCCGTAGTAGGCCCGACGCGCGGCATCGGAGGCATTAAAGATTCCGAAGATACCGCAATGATCTTTGACAGAGCTCATGCGCGATGGGGTGCCAGCTGTGGGCTAAGCATGATGAGAAGGACAGAGTAGGCGTACGTGTGGGGGGTGGGTTCGTTCGCTGGCTTGTGGCCGCCTGTTCAGAGCAGAATAAAGCCGGTAGCCAATAAGATCCCAACCCCGTTGGCTATCATATCCCGGTAGCTAAAAAAGCGTCGCGGTCCCAGCTGCCAGTCGTACAGCTCTTTGCTAAGGCCAATGGCGGCCGTCGCCCCAATAGAGAGGGGGAGGGCGTCATTGCGTGTCCAGTCGAGCTTGTTCTCGAGCGCATACTGCCAGCCCACCGTAAAAAGAGCGCTGAAGGTGAGGTGCTGTACTTTGTCGAAGGAGAACCAGGGGTCCACCCGTTCCTGAACTCGGGAGCGGCCTTCAGAGACTGTGCGTTCGGGCGCTCCATAGAGCAGCGCTGCCCGCAAGGTTTGCGCGCTGGTGAAGGCTTCCTGATCCGCAGACGCGTTAGACGTGTGCACCTCCGCGCGAAGCAGCAGACGCCGGTCATCTTCGCTGGCCGCCTCAGCTAACGGAATACCCGTCATGAACAGAAAAAGCACGATGCACACCACGCCGCATGACGGTAGCGCACCGGCTGATGGCGTAGAGCGCATGGGATGGTGCGTGCACTGCAGTAACGGGCTATACATCAATCCCGACGAGATTTCCGATGATGATAACGGCAATGATTAGCGGCAAGACGTACTTCATCATAAACACCCATACCTTGATTAGGCCCGGCGTCAACAGGCTGCCGCCTTGCTCGAGTTCTTTCGCCGCTTCAGAGGCACCCCAGACCCACGCGATAAAGATACTCAGGAAAAAGGCTCCGATGGCCAGGCCAACGCTCCCCACGAGCACATCCAGCAAGCTGAGAAAGTCGTTGGCGCCAAAGAGCCCGTCATCGCCCAGGAGATAGCTCAGATCACTGAGGCTGGCGACAGCGCCCTGCGAAAGGGCGGAGGGGATGGCCATGAGGAAGGTGAAGCCGCCGATAATGAGGACAGACTTCTTGCGGCTCCATGCGGTCTCATCGACAAAGTAGGAGACCACAACCTCGAGCAGGGAGATGCTGGAGGTGAGGGCTGCAATGGATAGGAGCACGAAGAACGTGACACTCACCAGCCCGCCGAGGGGCATCTGGGCAAAGACCTCAGGCAGTGCCAGGAAGACGAGGGCTGGACCGGAGGCGGCATCCACGCCCGTAGCGGCCAGGGCCGGGAAAATCATGAAGCCGGCCATGAGGGCCACTACGGTGTTGAAGATCACCACGTAGCCCCCTGAGATGGCAATATCCTCGGTTTTGGCGAGGTACGACCCGTAAGTAATCATAGCGCCCATGCCCAGGCTCAGGGTAAAGAACGCCTGGCCCAGGGCTACGATCACAAGGTCCAGGCTAACCTGTGAGAAATCGGGTATGAGGAAAAAAGCAATGCCTTCACCGGCGCCGGGCAGGGTAACAGAGCGTATGATCACGAGGATCATCAGCACCAGCAGGATCGGTAGCAGGATTTTCGCCCAGCGCTCAATGCCCTGCTCAATGCCGCCGACGACCACGAGAAGGGTGAGGGCCAAGAAGACGGCCAGTAGCCCGATCACCATGGTGGGGGAGGCCACAAACTCCCCAAAGGGCATGCCGGGAGCGATGACCTCCTTCACCGCGTAGCCCACCGCCCAGCCTGCGATCACGCTGTAGTAGCTAAGAATCACGAAGCCTGCAAGCACGCAAAAGGCCCCAACGATGACCCAGAGCGAGCGGGGCCCCACCAGCGACATGATGGCGCCTACCGGATTGCGCTGGCTTTTGCGGCCCAGGGCCAGCTCTGCAAACAAGTACGGCATCCCGATGCCCACCACGCACACCAGATAGATGAGCACAAAGGCGCCGCCGCCACCTTCTCCCGCCAGGTAGGGGAATCGCCAGATGTTGCCCAGCCCGATGGCCGAGCCAGCAGCCGCGAGAATGAATCCAATGCGAGAGCCCCACTGACCGCGTTGCAGGGTTTCTGTTGCCATAGTTGAGAGAGGTGAGGTAGAGCGAGGGAAAGAGGGGCCGCGTATCCGCATGATCGGTACGCAGACGCTGCAATAACCTTCAGAATCTGACGAAAGTCAAGGCCCAGTGAAGCGTCCCAAGCGCTCATGGGCGTCCGGCCTTTACCGACCCTGTGGTTCGTCCGCTGATGCCGCCGCCACTTCTTCCTCCGGGAGCACATCAATGCGCACTTCACCAATGCGCCGGTTATTTACCGACTCTACCCGAAGCCGCAGTTGCCGATGTTGGTACTCGTCGTCTACTTGTGGGATATCCCCGGCCAGATGATACACCAGGCCGCCCAGCGTCTCAAAGTCAAAATCCTTTTCATCCAGGTCCATGCCCAGGTGCTCCCCGAGCGTGTCGAGGTTGATGCGGGGGTCGACCTGGTAGGTGGTCTGGTCTACCCGGGTAAGGAGGGTTTCGTCCTCCTCATCGTCGTGCTCGTCCCGGATGTCGCCGACGATTTCCTCCAGCACATTCTCAAGGGTCACCAGGCCGGCTGTGCCGCCATACTCATCGACCACCACGGCCATATGGGTCTTCTTGGTCTGGAAATCGGTAAGGACGTCGTCAAGCGTCCGGCCGAGCGGCACGAACATGGGCTCACGGGCAATGGACGTCCAATCGATTGCAGTAGCCGGTGCTGTCTCCTCCGAAACCGCCCCTGCTGATGCGGTGGCAGGGCCTTTTTCGGTGGCGTCGAGGTGGGGCAGTAGGTCTTTCGCGTAAACGATGCCCAGAATATTGTCGAGGTGATCCACGTAGAGCGGGAGCCGGGAGTGCCCGCTGGACCGAATGGTGGCGAGCGCTTCCTCCAGCGTCGACGTCACGGGCAGGGCGACCACGTCCAGCCGGCTTACCATGACCTCGCGGACGGTCGTTTCGCCAAACTCAACGATGGAGTCGATCAGGTTGCGCTCGTCTTCCTCAATAGAGCCCTGGGCCTCGCCAATCTCCGCGATCGTCCGGAGGTCTTCGGGGGAAAGCCGCTCGCCGTTGGCCCGTGCAAATCGCTGTTGCAGGCGCTGCGTAAAACCTGCAATGAGTCGAGTAAGGGGAGAGAAGAGGGCAACAAGCAGGGTCATCACGCCAGAGATACGGCGGCTGTAGGTCACCGCATGTTTGGTGGCGATGAGTTTGGGCGTGATCTCGCTAATCACCAGCAGCACAAAGGCCAGCACGATAACCTCAATAATGATGATCACCGTGTAGTTGAGGCCATAAGCCAGGGCGACTTGCGCCGTCATTACGGCTGCCAGGATAGCGGCTGAGACGTTCACCACCGTATTTAGCAGCAAAATGGTGATGAGCAGCTGGCGAGGAGTCTCCAGCAACGACAAGATGCGCGCTGACGCCGCATCGTCAGCCTCAGACAGGTGCTCACGAAGGCTCCCTTTGATGGAGAACAGCGCCACTTCGGATCCGGAGCATATGGCCGAGAGCAGCAACAGCACCACGAGCAGAAGGCCTTGCGCGGCAAAGGTGAGCCCCAGCGCCTCCGGCATCGCCCCCAGGGGCGATTGCAGAAGAAATGAAACGAGCGCGTGGGCAGGGTCCAATCTAAAAACGGCGAGTCGCCGTCACCTATTCAAAGGATGCATCCCGCATGCGGATAGATACGCGGCGGCAGGCAGCTCAACCTGTTGCTGCGAAAATCTTGCCAGGCTGTGCTCTGCCGGTGGGTTATGGCTTTTAACGACTGCCTGAAAGGGGCGTTTCCATCGTACTGTGGCGAGTGAAAAGCAAAAAAAGCGGCACCCGGTGGAGGGTGCCGCTTGGTCGTTGGCAAAAGCGCTGCTGCAAAGCGCTGGGGCTGCTAAAACGGCAGGTCGTCATCCGGGGAAAACTCACCGCCATTCTGTTGCGGGCGTCCGCCAGATTGCTGTGGCTGTGGTTTGGGCTGCCGCTGATCCATATTGTCACTCCCGCGGCCTTGGCTAAAGCCGCCTCCATCGCCACCATTTGGGCCACCGCGCCCGCTGAGCATCATCATATCACGCGCCTTGATCTCGGTTGTGTACTTTGTATTACCGTCACGGTCCTCCCAGGAGCGGGTTTGGAGCGAGCCTTCGAAGTACACCTGTGAGCCTTTCTGCAGGTATTCCCCACAGATCTCGGCAAGGCGGGCCCAGGCGACCACCCGGTGCCATTCCGTCTTTTCGACGAGTTGGCCGTCGGAGTCTTTGTACGACTCGTTCGTAGCCACGCTCATGTTGCACACGGCTGTTCCACTCCCCGTGTAGCGGAGTTCGGGGTCTTGCCCCAGATTGCCGATAATGATTGCTTTGTTTACACCTCGTGCCATCGTAACACCTCCTGTAGTTTGTTTAAAATGAGCCCCTGGCGATTCGACATGAGTCCGTGGCACCCCGGAGGATGCCACCCGGTCCGTACGTGCAGTACATGAATCCACCAGGAGGCGTACATGGACGACTTCCGCGATGGAAGGTCTTGCGGTTTACCACCCATGATACGAGCCACGGGTGACAACCCTGTGGCACCCCTCAACTGACCGACAATGGCTTTTGTTTGAACGCACCAAAGATGGGTGGAAGGAGTCGGCAAAGGCGAGGCATCTTGTACGCCAGATGGCGAATATGCCAGGCCATGGCATGTATTCAAGCATCGGCGTGCGTTTTACGAGTGGTGGGGCGAGTGATGCTCGCGGGTCCGGTCCAGGCGATGTTGATGCGCTTCCTCGTCCGTTCGTGGGTCGCTTTCGGCATCGGCACGGTAGAGGTGATGCGCGATGCGCCAGGCGTGGTAGGCGATGCGGTCGAGCCAGCGAGCGGCCTCAAGCACCTGCAGGCCGCGGTCAGGCGGGAAGCGACCGGCAGCGAGAGCGTCAAGAATGTCCGGCCGGAGGGCGCGCCGTTCCTCTGCTACATCGTTGGCCTTCTCTGCAATGCGGGAAAGTAACGCTTCCCGGGCTGCCGGGTCTTCGTCGTCCGTTTGTGCAAGCTCGTCGTGGAGTTCGCGCAAGATGACAGCAGCCAGGCTGCGCAAGCGCTCGAGTTTTTCTTCCGAACCCACCGATCGAAATGGCTGTGCTTGCTCCAGGGCAGCCACCAGCCGCTCTAAATGCTCCAGGGCATGCAGCGTCGATACGTGTTGTACGTACGCTTCTTCGGAAGAGGAGAGGCCGGGGGTCTGGGAGAGAAACCGGCGCGTGTCGCGCAAGGCCTGCTTGGCCGCAAAGAGCCGCTGCTCTAATTTTGCGTTTTGTGCCCCGTTCTCAAGGACGGCCCCCGTATCCTCAAACATAACGGTAGCAATGGTCTTGACGGTGCGGCGTGCCGCCTCTGCGGCAACCGACGGGGTTTCTGTCACGCTGTCGTCCAGGTAGCGGGTTAGCTGTGGCCCCCGTTCTGGAATTAGTCGTTCGATCGCGTGAGCAAACGGATGCAGAAAGGGCAGGAAAAGCAGAATACCAAGTAGATTAAACACCGTATGGAAGAGCGCGATCACCAGTGCGGCATCTCCCGGGGTAAGACCAGGAGCCGCATCTACGAGGTACACAAATAGCGGCAACAGCGCAAATGCGATCAGGGCGGTAATCGTGTTGAAGAGAATGTGAGCCAGTGCCGTACGCTTAGCTGGAATCGAGGCGCCGATACTCACAATGGCGGCTTTGACGGTGGTCCCAAGGTTTTGCCCGATGACAAGCGCCGCAGCCTGTTCCAGTCCGATGGCCCCACTGTAGAGTGCGGTTAGCGTAGTGGCTACGGCAGCGCTGGAAGACTGCATGAGCACGGTCATGAGGGTGCCGATGCCCACGAGCACCAGGCGCCCTATCCAGGTGTCGTCGGGGAAGTCCTCTGGCGTGATGCGCGTGGCGAGTTCGCCGGTGCCGGCTTGCAGCACGTCGATCCCTACGAAGATGAGGCCAAACCCGGCCAGCGCCAGGCCCGCGTCCGCTATGCGTCCCCGGCCCAGCAAGCGCATCAACGCGCCAACGGCCACCATGGGCTGCGCGACCACGCCGATGGAAAGCTGCAGGCCCAGCAGACCCACGATCCAGCCCGTGCTGGTAGAGCCCAGGTTAGCGCCGAAAATGACGCCGAGCGCCTGGGGAAAGGTCATCAATCCTGCGCTCACAAAGCCGATCGTCGTAACCGTAGTGGCACTGGACGATTGCACCAGCGCCGTTATGCCGGCGCCCGAGGCAATGGCTGCGCTGGGCGTGTGCGTGAAGCGCCGGAGGGCGCGTTCAAAGGTCTGGCCCGCCGCGCTTTTCAGCCCCTCGGTCATGAGGATCATCCCCAGCAAAAAGAGCCCTATCCCACCAGCGATTGCAGAAGCGGTAAACAGCATGCAGGTTGAATGTTACCGGTAGAAGATGAAGGGGGGACGTTCGTGATAAACAATGCTATAGGGAAAGGGTAGGCTTGCCACCTATTTTTGCCCTCCACCTGCACCCTGCTTCATGTCCGAAAAAGTCTACGAGGCATCGTTTGCCGAATCTGAAGACCGACTTGAAAGCTACGCTGACTTCGTTGCCATTGTCAAACAGCTGCGCCGGGACTGCCCGTGGGACCGCGAACAGACCCACGAATCCGTCAAACATTTGCTCATCGAAGAAGCGTACGAGGTGGTGGAGGCCATCGAAGAGCGCGACTGGGATGAGTTAAAAAAGGAGCTCGGTGATATTTTACTGCACGTAGTATTCCACAGCACCATCGCGGAGCAGGCGGGGCGCTTTACGCTCCAAGATGTCATCGAAGCGGAAACGGATAAGCTGGTGCGGCGTCATCCGCACGTCTTCGGTGACGCGGTGGCAGACGACGCCGCGACCGTGCTGCAGACGTGGGAGCAGACCAAGCAACAGGAAGATACGCAGCGGTCGGCACTGGCGGGCGTCCCGCAGCATCTTCCGGCCCTGCTCCGGGCGCAGCGTGTACAGGAGAAGGCGACCGGGGTTGGGTTTGACTTCTTAGAGGCCGCTGACGCCTGGGCAAAGGTAGAGGAGGAGATTTCTGAGTTTCGCGCGGAAGCTACCGCCTCGGAGGCCGCGGCCGAGCGCGTAGAGGACGAACTGGGCGACGTGCTCTTTGCGCTGGTGAATTACGCCCGTTTTGTAAAGGCGACTCCGGAAGATGCCCTGCAGCGCACCACCGACAAGTTCATGCGTCGGTTTGCGTATGTAGAAGCGCAGGTAAAAGCCGAGGGGCGCACGCTGGCTGATGTCTCCCTCGACGAGATGAATACCCACTGGACGGCCGCGAAGGCGCAAGAAGCGCCGATCGAAGACGCCGCGTAAATCACACGCTCTCCCCGCTGGCCCCCTTGCCACATGCAGTCGTTTTTGGAATCGCTCGGTCTCAACCTTCCTATTACGGACCCAGTTCTGACCTTTGCTACGGTAATGGTCATTGTGCTGGTCGCGCCTCTGTTGTTCAAACGGGTGGGTATCCCCGGCATCGTTGGGCTTATCGTGTTCGGGGCGATTGCTGGCGAGAGCGTGTTGGGGCTACTGCAGGTAGATGACACCTTCGAGCTGTTGGGCCGCGTGGGGCTGCTCTACCTCATGTTTACAGCGGGGCTGTCGCTCGACCTCAATCAGTTCGTCAAGTACAAATCGCGCAGCCTCGTCTTTGGGCTGCTCTCGTTTCTCTTCCCGATGGCTTTGGCCCTGGGCATCGGGACGCAGGTGTTGGGATACGAAACGGCCACGGCCATCTTGATTGGCGCCGTTGTGGGGTCGCATACGCTGCTGGCCTACCCGATTGCTGAAAAGCTGGGCATTACAAAGAATCTGGCGGTGACGATGACGATGGGTGGTACGATGGTCACCGACCTGGTATCGCTGCTGGTGTTGGCCATCGTGGCGGCTACCGTAGAAGGGGCCACGGGGCTGGGCTTCTGGGCGACCTTTGGTGGGGTCGTGCTGGCCTACGGGATCATCGTAGCGCTGGTGTTGCCGCGCCTGGGCCGGTGGTTCTTCCAAAACGTGCGAAATCAGCCCGACATGGAGTTTGTGTTTCTGCTGGCCGTCGTGTTTGTGACCGCCTACATGGCGCAGGTTGCGTACCTGGCCCCCATCATCGGGGCCTTCTTCGCCGGCATCATCCTGAACCGGCTCGTGCCGGAGCGCAGTCCGCTTATGCTCCGCATCAAGTTCGTGGGCGATGCCCTGTTCATCCCGTTTTTCCTCGTGTACGTCGGCCTGCTGGTCGATGTCGCCGTGCTGGTTGAAGGGGTGGAGGTAGTACTGCTGGCCCTGATTCTGGCCGCGATTGTGTGGGCCGGTAAGCTGATCGCGGCTAAAGGCGTGCAGTGGATCTACGGCTACACCTCGGATGAAGGGTGGACCATCTTCGGGTTATCCACGCCGCAGTCGGCCGCCACGCTGGCCGTTACGTTGGTAGGCTTCGAACTGGGGTTGTTCGATGAAGCCTTGCTCAACGCGGTGATCGTGCTCATTTTGCTGACGTGCCTCGTGGGGCCGTGGGTGGTGGAGCGATTTGGCCGACGGGTGGCCATACAGGAGGAGCAGAAGCCGTACGAAGCCTCGGAGGCGCCGCAGCGCATCTTGGTGCCGCTGGCCAACCCGGAGACGTCGGAAGATCTGGTGGATATGGCTGTGTACATCCGCAATCCGAACTCGGAAGAGCCGGTGTACCCGCTCTCAATTGCGCGGGAAGGCGCCAATCAAGAGGCCGAGGTGGCCGCAGCTGAGAAGCTGCTGAGCCGCGCGGTGGTGCATGCGGCCACGGCTGACGTGCCCGTACGGTCGGGTACGCGCATCGACATGAACGTGGCCAACGGTATCCGCCGGGCGATCGACGAGTACCGCATCTCGACGGTGGTAATTGGATGGAGCGGTAACAACACGGCCCGCCGGTATATCTTTGGGAGCGTGCTGGATCAGTTGCTCGAAGAGACGGAAGAGATGGTGCTGGTGTGTCGCATCATGAAGCCCCTTAATACCACGCGCCGCATCCTCCTTGCCATTCCGCCCTACGCCGATCGGGAGCCGGGCTTTGCGGACGCGGTCCGTGCGATGAAGATCATGGCCAACCAGATTGGCGCCGAGCTCCTCGTCTTCACAACCGAGACCTCAGCCCGCGTCCAGCTTCCCCTCATTGAGGACCTGCGTCCCGAGGCGCCGGTGGAGCCCATTGCGCTGCAGCAGTGGGGCGACCTGATCCCTATGCTGGATGAGACGGTACAGGAAAACGACCTGTTTACTCTCCTGAGCGTGCGCAGTGGCTCGGTGGCGTGGCGCGCCTCGTTGGATCGGCTCCCGCGGGTCATTGCACAGCGCTTTGCACAAAACAGCGATGTAACCCTCTACGCGCCAGAGCGCCCGGTGTCGATACTGACGCAGAAAGGAAAGAAACGCCAGCAAACCATCACGGAAGACATGCTTCAGGTATCGCGCCTGCGGTCGGGAGCCAACGCTCAACCTGCCGAGCAACTGCTGGAGCAGGTGATTGCGGAGGATTTGGGGATGCGCTCAGAGACGGCGAAGCTCTTGGCCGCATCGTTCACCGAGGAGGGAGACAATTACGCCCCCGAGCTCATGGCTGGCGCGGCGCTTTATCATCTGCACATTCCCTTAGTAGTCGACGAGCCTCTGCTGTTCGCCGGTCTCAGCACGGATGGCCTCAGCCTGCCCCGCACCTCGCAGCCCGTGCACGTCCTGCTCATCCTGCTGGTGCCCAAGACTGCTTCCACCGATCGCTACTTGGATCTTGTGACGGGCGTAGCCAAGCTCCTCACGCGTGAAAAGGTGGACAAGCTCCGGGGGATAGATGATATGGCGGAGGCCCGGCAGCTTCTGTTAGAACCTGCGCAGACGCCGGCGGTAGCCTCTTCCTAAGTCGCGGCCGCCATGCTTTTGCATTGTGCAACCGTGACGGCACGCGGTGCCAGCCCCTCCTGCCTTTCTGGTCCTTGTTTTCTTTATGTTTACCGTAGTCGAGTCTATTGCGACGGGAAACCCAGGCTATGCCCGATCGCAGACGGAGGCCGCAGCCTTCATGAAGCGCATCGAAAGCCTGCCTGCACCCATCCGAAGCCGCATCGATCGGATCTATGAGCAGACCGCGATCGACCGGCGGTTTTCGTGCGTTACCGACTATGGCAAGCAGGAGGCCGACGCCTTCACCTTCTTTCCGCCCAACTGGGACCTGAAACCTGCGCCTTCCACCAGGGAACGCAACACGCGCTACCGGGAGGCCGTGGTGCCGCTGGCTGAGGAGGTGGGGCGCGATGCACTGGCGGCGGCGGGTGCAGCTCCGGAGAGCATCACGCACCTCATTACGGTGTCGTGCACGGGCTTTTTCGCGCCCGGTATTGACATAGAACTCGTGAAGCGCTTGCACCTGCGCCCGTCGACGCAGCGCACCATGATTGGCTTTATGGGCTGTTACGCCGCCTTCAACGCACTGCGTGTGGCACACAGCTTCTGCCAGGCTGACCCCGAGGCTCGCGTGCTGATCGTCTGTGCTGAGCTGTGCACGCTGCACTTCCAGGTCGACGATACCCTCGAATCTGCTGTTGTGAACGCTCTCTTCTCGGATGGTGCCGGCGCGGCGGTTCTCAGCGCCCAGTCGGCAGCCAATGCCGCGGGTCAATTGGCGTACACGGGCAATCACGTTGCGCTGGACGACGACTCGATGGGCCACATGACATGGGATGTGGGCAATACAGGCTTCTTGATGGGGCTGTCCTCGCGGGTGCCGCGCGTGATTGCAGAGAACGTATCGGCCCACGTGGAGGCGCTGCTCGATACACAGGACCTCTCCCGTGACGACGTCGATTTCTGGGCCATCCATCCGGGGGGGCGCGCAATCGTGGAGAAGGCGCGCGATGTGTTGGGCCTTTCCAACGATGCCGTGAATGACAGCCTGGAGGTGCTGCGTCAGTATGGCAACATGAGCTCGCCCACCATCCTCTTTGTGCTCAAACGCTTCATGGAGCGGCATCAGGCCCGCCGCGCGAACGGCGAGGCCGGCGTGGGGAATGGGGTGGCGCTGGCGTTTGGGCCGGGGCTGACGCTGGAAGGGGCGCTGTTTCAAGAAGTCCCGGCCAACGCGTAGCGGTCAGGCCGCTGGGAAACTCCCTCGGCGCATCGGGTATAGGCGCACCACGCATTTCGCCCCGCATGCCACACTGCACTCGCTATCTATCATGCTTGTCGCTTTTCAGGGAGAGACGGGCGCGTTTAGCGAAGAAGCTGTTGAAGGCCTCTTCCCTGACGCCACACCTGTGCCGCAGCCCTCATTTGATGACGTCTTTGAAGCATTGCGGGATGATCGCGTCGCGCGAGCCGTCATCCCGATCGAAAACTCCCTCTTTGGCAGCGTACATATCAACTATGACTTGCTGCAGGCCCACGCCGTCCATATTGTAGGCGAGGGGATGCTGCGCATCCGGCACCACCTGATGGCTCCGGAAGGGGCAACGCTGGAGGGGCTGGAGCGCGTGTACTCACACCCGCAGGCGCTGGGGCAGTGCCGTACGTTCCTACGCGCGGATGTGCCCCAGGCTGACGCCATCCCTACCTACGACACGGCTGGAGCGGCCAAGATGGTAGCTGCTGAGGGCAATCCCCGCATGGCCGCCATCGCCTCGGCACGGGCGGCGGACACGTACGGGCTGACAGTGCTGGCGGCCTCCATCGAGAGCAACCCGCGCAACGAGACGCGCTTTTTGGTCCTTGCGCCGGGGCACTATGCATCCGTCGCCCCCACGCCCGGGGCTGAGGTCTCGTGTAAGACGTCGCTGGTGTATGCGCTCAAGGCCAACGTGCCAGGCGCGCTTTTCAAAACGCTGGCGGTATTTGCGCTGCGCGAGATCGACTTACTTAAGGTGGAGAGTCGTCCGCTTGTCGGGCACCCTGGACGGTACCTGTTCTATCTGGATGTAGCCGGCAGGGCCACCGAGGAGCCCGTAGCCCGGGCACTCGGCCACCTGCACGAGTTAACCTCCAGCCTGCGCGTGTTGGGATCGTATCCGGCGGGCACGCGGTTAGAAGCTGCTGCGACGGGTGCGTAACGGAGGTGCAGCAAGGGCCTCCCGCACATGCCCGACATTTCCCCCCTTTAACGATCTGCCGAGGTTCTACACGTGGCCTGGTCCTACAGTGTAAAAGAAGGTATAGCGAACCTGAACCGTTCCAAGTTTGCCGCACTGGCCTCCACCAGTGCCGCCACCGTGGCGCTCATTCTGGTGGGCTTGCTTGGGCTTGTTGGGTACGAGGCACAGCAGGTATCAAGCTGGCTGCTTCAGCGGGTGGGCGAGGTGGAAATCTTTTTGGAAGAGGGCATCGATGGGGACAACGCGGAGGCGCTGTATCGCCGTGCGGGATTGACCCCGGGGGTAGCAGACGCGGACTACGTTTCCCAAGAAGAAGCCCAGGCAATCTTTCTCGAAGAGTTTGGTGAGGGCGGGGAGGCCTTCCTGGACGACCCGTTTCTGCCGGCGTCGATCCGCGTGCGCGTCGACTCAGACTACGCCAATGCCGACAGCCTGAATGCGCTCGTCCAGACCTTTAGCGGGTGGAATCGCGTGGACGATGTAGTCTTCAACCAACCCTTGTTGGTGCAGGTGCAGCAGAACGTGCAGACCTTCACCATCGTCGGGGCCATGCTCGGCGGACTGGTGCTGCTGGCCGCGATCTTTCTTGTCGCCAACACCATCCGGCTCACCATCTACTCGCGACGGCTCCTGATTCGCACGATGAAGCTCGTTGGGGCTACCGACGGCTTCATTCGAAGACCCTTCTTGATCGAAGGCATGCTGCAGGGCGCCACGGCTGGGGCGGTAGCCGGTGTGGTTCTCCTTCTCCTGCATGGCGTCTTAAGCCGATACCTACCCCAGCTTGGCACGCTCACCGTTGAGGTCTCCGCCCTCATGGTTGGAGGGCTCGTCGTATTTGGTGTGGTCCTTGGTTGGATCGGCTCGTACGTAGCCGTCCGACGCTTCATTCGCAAGGTAGCGCTGCATTAGTCGTAGAGGCGCGCACGTGCCCGTATGTACTGGATCACCGGGGTACGCCCGTCGTTTCAGAACTCCCTCTCATCAACCGGTATGCCCATGCGCCTTGTGCTCTTTGCCTCCTTGCTGTTTTGCAGTGTTTTCCTCCTTGCCTGCGACGACTCTTCGGATGAGCACGGCCTGGAGGAGACGGCCTCTGGGCGCCTCCTCTTGGGCAGCGCGGAAGATCGGGCCACCGTAGAGCGGGGCGTCACGCTGCGCGAGCGCACGCTGGTGCTGGATGGGCAGCAGGGCAGCGTCCAGTTGCGCGGTACAGCGGCTGAGGCGGCCGATCTGACATTTACCAAAATTGGGCGCGGACGTAACCCCGCGGACGCCGAACAAGTCTTGAGCCGCATTGCCGTAGAAGAAGCGGGCGACGACAACGTGTATCAATTTATGATGCGCGCCGAGGAGCCGGAGTTGAGCCGGGTGGAAGTAGACGGCACGGTGCCCCGTGTCAGCACGCTGAACATTACGCTGGAAGCGGGACCGGTGGTCGTCGATAGCGTGCGTGGACCGGTGACCGTGCGCTCGACGAACGGATCTGTGACGGTGACACAGGCGGGGGCTGGAATGGATGTGTCTACCCGCAACGGCTCCATCACGGTAAGCGTACGGTCGATCGGACCGGATGAAGAAGTGCGACTCGAAACGCAAAATGGGGACATCACGCTACATGTTGAGCCAGACCTTGCGGCCGACATCGACGCCACGACGGAGTCGGGCGAAATCATAACGCGTGGGCTGCCGTTTGCGGAGCGTGCGCTGGCCCGGGATGGCGCTGGGTACCGGTTCGAAGGGCGCCTGGGTACTGGTGGTGCTGCGATCCATCTGCGCACCGAGAATGGCACCATTACCGTAGCCGCCATGGAGGAATCCCCAAGAGAGGAGGGCCCGACCCCAGTGGAACAGCAGCCGTTCCCGGAAGAGCTGTATCCCACGGATCCCGCCCCGCCACCAGCGGATGACACGGTGCGTACCGTCCCGCCGGACACGGTAGACACGACCCGCACCGACCCCGATACGACGGGCACGGACAGCCAATAGCGATAATCGTGGCGCCCCGGTAACAAACCTCTACGGATGGCCTCTCGTAGGGAAGAGCCTGTACACACGGTATGTATCCGGCGTAGGCGATGACGTATAGGGGGCAAAATAGATGTAGGCTGTGCTGCTGGACGGCACGGGGAATCGTAGCCGGGTTGCTATTGCTGATGGGTGCGCTGCAGCCAACGGTTGCGCAGGAGCGGGCCGAACTGCGGGGCACCATCACGGATGCAGAGAGCGGCGAGACGATCCCCGGAGCCAATGTAGTGCTGCCGGCCACGGGCGACGGGGTGGCAGCCGATGCCGACGGACGCTACACCTTACGCGCAGAACCGGGCGCAACGGTCGTCCAGTTTAGCGCGGTGGGATACGAATCTGCCGTACGCGAGGTGACCTTGACGGCAGCGCAGCCGAAGACGCTTGACATCGCCCTCACGCCGGATGTGGTCGCCCTGGAACAGGTAGAGGTCGCTGCCAGCCGTCGTCAGCCGCTGCGCGATACGCGCCCCTCCATCACGGCAGTATCTCCCGAGCAAGTGCAGGCGCTGCCAGGAGCCGCCGAGGACGTCCTGCGCTCGCTCCAGACGACGCCCGGTGTGCTGGCTGCCAACGACTTCTCGTCGCAACTTATTGTGCGCGGGGGCGGTCCGGACCAAAACCTGATCATCCTGGACGATGTCGAGGTCTTCAACCCGTACCGCCTGTATGGCGTCGTGTCCATGTTTAACCCGGCGACCGTCTCCAACTTGACGCTTTACACGGGAGGTTTTCCCGCCCGCTACGGTGACCGGCTCTCGGCCGCATTGGACGTGCAAAGCCGCGACGGGGACCGCGACACAACGCTGGGCGGGTCCTTCAACGCTTCGCTGGCAAATGCCAACCTGGTGATGGAAGGGAAAACCGGCGTATGGGATGGCTCGTGGCTGGTGACGGGGCGGCGCACCTACTACGATCTGGTGATTGGTCTGCTGGCCCGCGAGCTCGATGCGGTGGGGGAAAACACGCGCTTTCCCAACTTTGCCGACCTGCAGGGGCGCCTCACCCTGCGCCCAGCCGACGGGCATCGGATCCGGATCGGGGGCATCACCAGTCGTGATGCGCTGGACGTCGCTGTGGAAGGGGCCCTGGATGACCGCGGCTCCGAGGCTGACCGGGTGGCAGCCGAGGACCTCACCCGAAATGATATGGCGTACGCCACCTACGACTGGACGCCGAATCCCGCGCTCAACGTACAACTCACGGCCAGCACCTATCGCAATGCAGGGGACCTGGCCAGTGCCGGTAATATCGTCCCCCGCGATGGCTTCGATGGCAGCGAGATCGTAGCAGCCAACGACACGATCAACGCAGCCTCGTTTGCTTACGATCAGAGCTTCCTCTTCCGGAAGCACAGCCTCTATCAGCGTGCCACGCTCGAGGCGCCTCGCCAGCTCATCGAAGTAGGGGGCGGGGTGGACTGGCTCGAAACCACGCTGCAGTTCGACCTTGACCTCAACGAGGTCGGCCGCGCGCTCTTCGAGTCGTTTCAGCAGGATAGCTCGTTTGGCGTGGGCGCCTTCCCCGAGCAGTTCGACCAGGGCGAGCGCTACTACCGCTATCACGCCTACGCCCAAACCCGTGTCGAACTACTGTCAGATCGCCTCTTCGTCCAGCCCGGGCTGCGGTACGATTACTACCGCCTCATCGACCGGTCTTACCTCTCACCGCGGCTGAGCGCTTCCCTGCGCCTTACGGACGAGACGACGCTGCGGGCCGCCTGGGGGCGCTATGTGCAGTCGCCCGGGTTTGAAAAACTGCTCGATGATCCCCAGGCGTTCGATCTCTCCGAGGATGTCGGGCTGCAAAGTCTGGCAGCAGAGGCCTCATACCACTATGTGCTCGGTCTTACCCGCTGGTTGAATAATCGCTACCAGCTACGGCTGGAAGGGTACGTCAAAACGTTCGATGACCTCATCGTGCAGGACCGAGGCGTTGTGACGCGGGCCGTGGCCCGATTCGATGATACGCAGGGGCTGCCTCGTACCGATCCCGACGCCTACGACGTGCGCGTAGAAGACGCGGTGGGGCTTACCACACGCCCGGTAAACGATGCTGACGGCCGGGCTTACGGTCTGGAAGTGTCGCTGGAGAAGCAGCGCGCCGCCGCCGGCGACCGGTTCACAGGCTGGGTCTCGTACGCTTATGCCCACGCCACCCGATCCCGGACGCGGCAGGAAGCCCCCGGAAGCCGAATCACGTTTCCCTTTGACTATGACCGGCGGCATACCCTGAACGTAGTCGTCAATACGCGGCTGGGCTCGGGATGGACGCTTGGGACGACGTTTCGGCTGGGCACAGGCTTCCCCTACACGCCGGCTGTCGGCGCTGCGCCCGTCGTTGTGCGCCCCTTGGATGTCGACGATCCGGAGGCAGAGGCGGCGCCCACCGTGCTCACCAACAGCGAGACTGGGCTGGTGCGCTTCGAGCCACGATATGGCGATGCCGACAACCTCAATAGCGCGCGCCTGCCGCTGTACCACCGCCTCGATGTGCGCCTGAGCCGAGCGGTGAATGTCTTCGGCCTGCCGGGCGAGGCCTATCTGGACGTGATCAACGTGTACAACCGGGCCAACGTGCTGGCATATCAGTACGCCGCCATCACGGATCCCGATGCCCCCGAGGCTGACCCCCGGCTGGAGCGTCAGCCCGTGACCATGTTGCCTATTCTGCCTACGCTCGGGTTTAACCTCCGTTTTTGACTGCTCTGCTATCCGAGCGAATCGTTCACGCGGCTTCTACTGACGCTTTATTGGCCTCCCAGGGCCGTGGTAGCGTCTCGGCATGAGCCTCGTAGTATGGTTTAAGCATGGCATACGTGTGCAGCCCGTGCCGCTCGCCATCGCGCAGCAGGAAGTCGGCCTGTACGCTCTCATGCGTAAACCCCATGCCCTCCAGTAGCCTTCGCCAGGCTACGTTGAAGCAAAAAGATTGTGCGGCTACCCGGTGCAGCTGCATATCGTTGAAAAGATAATCCAGTAAAACGTGCAGGGTGCCCGCTCCGTACCCCTTGCCCCAGCACGAGCGGTCGCAAATCGTGACCCCGATGCGGCACCGCTGCGAGGCGGTACTCAGATGGTCGGCAAAAGCCAACCCGATGAGATCGCCCTCAGCCGTGTGAATTTCCCAGTCCAGTACACCGGGCGGCGGCGCCACAATCATCTGCTCCAGCCGCCGTTTAAAGGATGAGAGCGACTCCTTCTCCGTCACCGGCTCCATGCTGTCATAGCGATTCAGTTCGGGATCGTTGTTCCACCGGTGATGGGTGTATAGATTGCTCATTTGCAACGGACCCAACGAAACGTTGGCTCCGGTGAGTCGAGGGGGAGCGTGCAGTTCCATAACGTCAGCGGTTCTGATCAAAAAGAAAGACGAAGCCTGTGCATCCTGGCATGGAGGTATAACAGTGAAGAGGCATACTACCGAGAACGCGCCATAACATAGCCCGGTGCAGCATTACTGCACTGCGCATGAAGCAAAGGATCTATGCGCTTTAGGTGCGTTCGGTAGCGCTTCCGAGCGACCGACACTTGCTCTGGTAGCGCTTCCAGTATGCCCTCCCCCTGTACTGCGTAGTGCAGGGAGGAGTTCGGACATCGCCTGTTCACGCTACGCAGCCTTGGCCGTCATACGAGACGGCAGCGGGTGACGCGCGTGGGTCTCGCGCGAGAGAAGGAAGGAGGTGGGAGAGGCTTCAGGTGTTGATGCCTTGAAGCCGGTTTGCCGCAACAGCCGTAGCCAGGCCCGCTGGAAGGGGTGAGCGACGGCGCTAACGTGGTCGAATGAATGATGCGAAAAGCAAACCTTCAGCAAAAGCTGCAGGCTGGCCCGCCCGAGGCCTTGCCCTCGGCACGTGGTATCACAGAGGGTAAGGCCGATGCAGGGCCTTGCTGGATCCGCCTGCCAATCGATATAGGCTACGCCAATGAGCGCGCCTGCGACGGTGTGGATCTCAAAGTCACGCGCGTCGCGATCAGGCTGCATCATGGCTTCGAAGCGCTGCTTGAATGCATACACCGGCTCACGCGGGAATGTCGTGGCCATTTCCTCTTGTTGTAAGACAGGGCTGTTGGACCATTGATAATGCTGATAGAAGTTGTCCCAGTTCAGTGTGGTGAGGAGAACCCTGGAATCGCGGGCGACAACATTCATGATGCGGCGGTCAGTAGTTGGCAGAAGACACTACATGCTATCGGCTCCTACGGTACAAACTTAATGTGGCAATGTCAATCCTGAACCTATTATTATACTCTCATGCATCTAACTAACCTTATAAAATTAGGTTATTGTGGATAATAGCGTAGATCTCATGCGCGAAAAGAGCCTTTGGCTTATACCGTGACTGCGTGTTGGTACGATCCAATTACCAGCGTTGAGGTGTGATGGACCGGCTATTGCGACGTGGCCGCGAGGTCGACGTTGCTGGTACGCCGGCTACTCAGGGGACGTGCACGAGCAACACCGGCCCTTCATGGACATGTTGGTTTAGCGGTGGGTGTGTGGCCTCAAATGTTGACAGGCCCACCTGACCGAACGGTTTGAGGACGCCGTGGGCTGCATCAGGAATGGACGTGCGCTACACATCTGATCATAGGGGTGCGATGTAGCGCACCACGGCGATGTAGTGACAGATGCTTCCGGCCAGCACAAACAGATGCCAGATGGCGTGATTGTACGGCAGGCGCTTCCAGGCAAAAAATACGACGCCGCCCGTGTAGAGAAGGCCACCTGCGGTGAGCCAGGCCAGACAGCCTGGTGGTACAGCCTCCAGCAACCGATCGGCGCTCAGTACAATCAACCAGCCCATCCCGATGTACAGCGCTACGGACAGCCGCGCAAACCGTCCTGTAAAGAATAGCTTAAAGACAGCCCCTACTAAGGCGATACTCCAAATCACCACCAGTAGCGCCCATCCAAAGCTATCGCCAAAATGAATGAGCAGAAACGGCGTGTAGGAGCCCGCAATAAACAGGTAGATGGCCACATGGTCGAGCACCCGAAAGATTCGCTTTAGATGCGGCGCGGTAATGCCGTGGTAGAGGGTCGAGACCGCGTACATCAACACCAGGGTCGTCCCAAACACTCCACAGCCAATCAGGTGCAGGAGTGTGCCATTGAGCGCCGTAGTGGCCAGCAACAGAGAGGTCCCCAGGATGCTCAGCACAAGGCCAGCCCCGTGGGTCACGCTGTTCGCCGCCTCCTCCCAAGGCGACGCTTTAGGAAGGGCGATCGATGCAGAAGAGCGCATACGCATCCGTCAGTAACTGAATGAAGGGTCAGCGAAATATACGTCGCACCGGCACCCTGCGAAAGCGTCATTGGTAATGACGTGTGTGCTAATGTTGTCCGTATTTGTCTCACAACATGGAGTAGCAACGTGGCCGAACGCACGATTGGACTGGGCGCAGCGCTCATCATACTCGGCATCGGCACCTTTGGACTGCTGGGGTTCGATTTCTCGAACTGGACCCCGCTAATCCCTGCGTTCTTTGGCCTACCTATTTTAATTCTTGGGATGGTGGCCCAGCAGGGTAGCGGACCTTTTCTACTAATGATTGGGGGGGCCGTCCTTCTTTCCGTGCTTGCGTTCGCGGGTACGGTATCATCACTTACGGAGGTTCCGGCGTTGCTGAGTGGGGCGCCCGTGGGCCGGCCCATGGCGGTGTTGGAGCAGGCCATCACAGCGTTGCTGACGGGGACGTATATCCTGGTTGTGCTGCAGGCCGCGATCACGCAACGCACCCAGCGCCGGTCGGTGCGGTCCTGAGCACCAAGGTCTCGGGAGCAAGGCAAAGGCCTTGGTGATCTCCTGCCATTGGCGTATGTGGGACGCGGAGTGAACCGCATCTGGGAGCAGCTCTTCTGCGTCGCTTCCGGGACAACGGCGTTACGGGTGTAACCAGGTCTGTACATTCGCGGGGGCGGGCGTCGCACGTTGCGACCACGTCAAAGTGTGGGGAAACCAGGCTGCCAATCCAGAGATTTGGCAGGTATCTTTTTTCCCACAAGCTATTACCCACGCGATGAAAATGTTCAAACAATCTGTTGCACTGCTCTCGGGTCTGCTGCTTCTCCTGCTCCTGCCCCTCTCGGCTGATGCGCAAGACGGCGAAGCCACAATCGCAGAAATCGCCGCCGACAACGAAAACTTCTCTACGCTCGTCGCAGCGCTTGATGCGGCTGGACTTGTTGGTGTGCTGGATGGCGAAGGCCCCTTCACCGTATTTGCGCCCACCAATGAGGCATTTGAAGCCATTCCTGAGGAGGAGCTCGAAGCCCTTCTGCAGCCCGAAAACCGGGAGCTGCTCACCCAGATTCTGACATACCACGTCGTTGAAGGCAAGGCCATGGCGGCTGACGTTGTAGGGATGGACGAAGCCAACACGCTGCAGGGCTCTTCCGTAGCCATCGACGTAGAAGGCGAAACCGTACGGCTTGCCGGTACCGCTCAGGTGGTCCAGGCTGATATCGAGGCGTCAAATGGTGTGATTCACGTCATCGATAGCGTGCTCTTCCCCCCGGCTGACACCGAGGAAGGCAGCTACTAAGCGTAACGCTGTGCATCATCCGTGCTGTGCACGTTTGTATACGCACATTTCGAGGTCAGCCTGTCGTCGACAGGCTGACCTTTTTATCTTGGTAGAACCGTTCCACAATAACCATGTGGGGAAGCGTGAGCACGGCGATTAGGATAAAGAGAAGTGAGATCATGTGCTCTTCCAGGCCGAAGGCGCTATTGATGCCATAGAGCATCAGCAGCCCAACCACTGACATCAACGTGAAGGCCGCGGCTTTCCGGTAAAAGCTCCAGACGGACATGGCCTCGCCTTGCCGGTTGAAGTACCGAATTAGCTCCAAGATATGCCCCAGGGAGTGCCAGAAGCCGAAATATATAGCAAACGCAACCAGGGGGTTGGCTACGAGAAAGAGGACAGTCAATAGCGCAATGTTCAGGGACTCACGACCAACAGCTGAGCGCGCTACCTGATGCCGTACGGCCAGCACGCCGGTGAGCAGCGCGTGCTGTAGTACAACGCCAACTGTCCACGTGGTGGCGTAGTCAGCCAGCCACGGATACGCCAGTAAATCAAGTCCGGCAATCTGTACGAAAATGGGCGAGACGACTTCCAGGTGCGCGACGATGGGCAGCCCGATCAGTAGCACCCCGCGCGATACGTAGAGAGCGTACCGGTGGGGTGCCGGAAGGCCGAGGTACTCGAGGTCTGACTGCCCGAAATGATATACCGCAAAGGCCAGAAACAAGAGCAAGCACGTTACGGGAAAAATCACCCACAGGGCGCCGTAGATGAGCATCAGGAGTAAATAGAACACGTAGAACTTGGCCTGGTCTTTCACGGTGGCATCAAGCCCATACACCTCCGAGGCAACGAGGTGATCGATGGCGCCGTGGGGAATGCCCAGCAGCAGCACCGCACCGAACAGCACAGCCAGTTCCACAAAGCCCATCTGGGCCGGGTCTGTAAAGAGGGAAAGGCCAGCCGCAAGCGCGGTAACGCCTACAACGAAACGGTAGACCTGCGGTGAGCGAAGCGAAGGGGTGGCGTGGTCGTGCATCAAGAGGGGATAGCCGGGTGAGACAGGGTTACGAAGTGACGGCAGCGGTTGGGCTGGAGGAGGTCGTCGTAGGTTTGGGCACCTGCGCATCGGGCTCCTCAGGAAACAGCACGCGGGGCATCAGCGGCAGGTTTGGGGCAATGGCCTTCAGGAACGGGCCGTACGGAAGCCGTGAGAAGATGCGCATGTCCTGCCCCAGATGCGTGTCCTCGCCAATAAAGCTGAGCACCCGATCGATGCTATTGTAGGCAAACAGCCGGTGGAAAATAGGACGCCCCCACTGGGGATGCTCGTGCAGGATGCGAAGCAAAAGTAAGTCGTAGAAGCGGTAACGCGGGGAGGTAACTGCCACCGGATCGGGGCGCCCATCGGCCAGCATGGTACGCACGAGTTGGTGCGTGTGCTCATGCACGCGCTGAAAGGTATAGCCGGTGGTTGGCTTCGTGATACCCCCTACGGTGCCGATGCTTGTGATGTGTTGCCCATAGCGCTGGTGGCGGGGCCGCTCTTCCATGGGGATTACCCCGTATTCGCGCCGGATGACCTCGTACGGTGCATCTGTAAGCTGCCGAATGTAGCGGTGAATAGCCGCATCGTACCGGGCACGGTCCCACGGGTCGGGCGAAAAGACGGTATACTCCACCAGCGCGCGTGTCGGGCTGAAGGGCAGGATGTAGTAGAACACCGTAGCCCCATGTTGTGCGGTGTCAAAATCCATGAGCGTCACCACGTCCGGATTGAAGGCAGCCGTCGCCGTTTCAATCTCCCATCCACCGAAGTGCTGCCGCAGGGGATAGTGAACAGGCTGAGCCCTGTCATATGGAGACACAAAACAGCTTTGAAAGACGTGACGAGCCGCATAGGAATGCCCCCCCGCTTCCACCACGGCTCCGCCAGCCGTATCGTAGAGCCCATCAATGTCGGCCTCCAGAAGGGTCACATTCGAGTGCGCACGAACCCGCTCCATCACGTGTTCATGGTACGCTTCGCTGCGTACGCAGTGGTAGACGTTATGGCCGAGGTCTTCTTCCACCCATCGATCCGGAAACCCTACAGCCATGCGGTCCCAGGAGCGATCCGCGATGTGCTGGAAGGGAAGGCTATCGTTGCCCCAGAAGCACCACGTTTTTTTCGGCTGGGGAGACAGGTCGTGGTCTACCAGCAGGATACGGGTCTCCTGCAGCGGGCTATCCAGCACGTACCAGAGAAGGCTTAGCCCGGCACAACCGGCTCCGGCCACAATGTAGTCGTATGAATGCCTCAAGGGGGGGATGACGGGGCAGTGGGAGTAATAGGGAGTATACAATACGAAATTCCCAGCCGAGGGACGACTGTGTGGTAAAGTGTTAGGAATACGTCACAACCATGCCATGCAGTGCATTGAAGACCAGGTGTGGAAGCAGAGGCACCGAACAACGATTGTCTACGGTTCGTATACTCCGTGTTCTATTATTGCTTAAATAACGCCAATACTAACGTGGCTACTGCACAGCAAGGAGACGCCGTAAAAGTTCATTACACCGGAAAACTCAAAGATGGCACGGTGTTCGATTCGTCCCGTGAGCGGGAAGAAGCCCTCGGGTTTACCGTAGGCGAGGGGCAAGTGATCGAAGGCTTCGAGGAGGCTGTCGTCGGCATGGAGCCGGGCGATGAGAAGACTGCCGAAATTCCACCGGCCAAGGGCTATGGTCCGCGCCGCGAAGATCTCGTGGTGGAGGTAGAGCAGGGCCAGATCTCAGAAGATGTGGAACCGCAGGTAGGTCAGCAGCTCCAGTTGCGCCTGGAAGACGGGCGGCAAGTCCCGGTCGTAGTCACGAACGTAGAGAACGGCCAAGTCACGATCGATGCCAACCATCCGCTCGCGGGCAAGAATCTCGTATTTGAGATCGAGCTCGTAGAGGTAGATGGTGAGGAGGGCGGCAGCAAGATCATCACGCCGTAGCACGCCCTGCTGCACATAGGTTGCACCAAGCCCCAGGCGTCTCGTTGACGTCTGGGGCTTTTTATGTCGGATCCTCTGTCTGGCACGTACACGAGCCCGTCACGAGCGCGTACCACGCCGGCGGCTACCGAATCCGCTGCGCAAGACGTTCCGCGCGCTCGGCATCGCTCACGATGTCGGTGGCATCCAGCCGTGGGGCCTCTGGATACACCGGAACGGCCGATCCTTCCGGCAATGCGTCATCGTGTAGCGCATCCCAGGTCTGGCTGGTCACGATCGCCTCCAGATGCTCAACGCGACGGGTGAGGCGG
>LKNB01000001.1 GCA_001564055.1 Rhodothermaceae bacterium Tc-Br11_B2g6_7 | reverse complement strand
TCCGTCGTGGTGATGGTCTCGGCCTTCCTGCTCCTGCTCGTGCAGCAGCAGAACTGGCTGAGTGCCTTCCAATATGACACGTCGACCGCGACGTACATGCTGAGCTCCACGGATCCAGGCGATCTGTTTAACAACGGATATCGCTACCTGAACTGGCTCATCGATGTCCCGATGCTGCTGTTCCAGATCCTGTTTGTGGTAACACTCACAACAAGCAAGTTCAGCTCCATCCGAAACCAGTTCTGGGTCTCGGGTACGGGTATGATCCTCACCGGATATGCTGGTCAGTACTATGAAGTAACGGATCCCACGCTGTTCTTCATCTGGGGTCTCATCTCGACCATCTTCTTCTTCCACATTCTGTACCTGATGAAGAAGGTTATTGACGAAGGCAAGCAGGGTGCTCCCGCAGGTGCGCAGGCCTACCTGAGCAACATCTGGGTCCTGTTCTTCATTACCTGGATGCTGTACCCGGGCGCTTACCTGATGCCGTACCTCTTCAGCTTTGCTGCTGAGCCGGCCCTGAGCGAAGCCGCTGTGGTGGCCCGTCACATGACGTACACCGTTGCTGACGTTGGCTCCAAGGTGATCTACGGTATCTTCCTTACGCTCGCTGCACAGGAGATGAGCAAGGAAGAAGGCTACAACTGGGAAGAAATGGAAAGCGCACTGTAAACCGCTTTCTGCATCATCCTACCAACGCCTCCGTGCCTCGTGCATGGGGGCGTTTTTTATGAGCTATACCTGGAGGATCACTGCTGCTGTAGACTTGACGATCAGTTGCCGCATCCGTATACTCCAGTAATTCAATCAAACATCCTGACTCACTGCTTGCACAAGATGCCTGCTGCTCGGTTGAGCGGCAGGCTTTCTTGTTTCATCTCAATTTGTCGTCTATACGGTATGTCGGCTTCTTTCCCTGTGCCTGTCCTTACCGGCCCCACGGGTGTAGGTAAGACACGCCTGAGTCTGGAGGTAAGTGAGCGCGCACCCGTGGAGATCATTTCAGCCGATAGTCGCCAGGTATACACTGAGCTGACCATTGGCACCGCCAAGCCAGATGCTGAGATGCAAGCACAGGTGCCCCATCATTTCATTGATGAGCGTTCGGTCTTCAACAGCGACGACACGTTCTCTGCCGGTACGTTTGCACGAGAGGCCTGGAAGCGTATACGCGAAATCCAGCACCGTGGCCATCTGCCCGTGGTTGTTGGTGGCTCCACGCTGTACGTACACGCCCTCCATGAGGGGCTCGCCGATATTCCCGACGTGCCACCGGCGATTCGAGCTAAGATTGAGTCGGCTCTGAAAGAGGACGGCCCCGAGGCGCTGTTTGAGCGCCTACAACAGGTCGACCCAAAGACGGCCGCTGGAATGGATGCTACCAAGACGCGCCGTGTGCAGCGCGCTTTGGAGGTGTATGAGGCCACCGGGCGCCCCCTGTCCTACTATCATCAGCAAACGCCAGTGCCTCCCTTCGACTTCGATGTTGTGGTCCTGCATCGAGACCGGCAAAAACTGTACGACCGCATCAACGCGCGGGTAGACACCATGCTTGAAGCGGGGTTGGTAGATGAAGTGGCTGCGCTCGATGCACGTGGCGTAGACCGATCGCGTTCACCCCTGCGGACGATTGGCTACAAGGAAGTCTTCGCTTATCTGGATGGGGATATTCCTTTCGACGAGATGGTGCGTCTTATCAAGCGCAACACCCGCCGCTACGCGAAGCGACAGTTGACGTGGTTTCGGCGCTATGACACCTATGCATGGGTGCCGGCCACAGCCTCCGTTGCTAATCTTCAGCGCCACCTATCCGCCTTCAGCGCCCTCGCTGACCGGTAAGGCCTCCAGCACCACCACGCGGTGCAGTGGCGTGCCCTCCGTATGGCGTACGGAGCCGGTTCCCCCTGCCTCTGCGATGGCCTGGAGCCAGCCCTCCTGCGACCGGAACGCGGCAGGTTGCTCGTCCATCGTGCCGCCCGACCGCGCGTAATTTGCCAGTCCGTCGATCTGCCGCAACCACCAGCACCACCAGGGCCCTTCGCAGGTCGATTCCACGATGACCACACGGTCGGATGCTGCACGCAGCGCTTCACGCAGCACCTCCACCGGGTTGGGGGTGTGATGCAGTACAAATACCAGCGAGACCACATGGACTGCGTTGGTTGCCAGCGGTAGCTTCTCCTGCTGCAGGTGAAGGAAGGGAAGGTCTGTTTGGTTTGAAGGGCGGACATCGGCAAGCGTAACGTTGATACCATCCTCCTTCTCCAGGATTTCGCCCACATAGCCCTCTCCTGCCCCGAGATCGAGTAGGCGCACGGGATGCCCGTGGTTGTCCTTTACCTGAGTCAGTGACGGGCGGAGCAAGTCGGCTTTTCTGCGGGCGCGACGCTTCATCACCCACCTGAGGATCCCAGAGCGATAGCGATAGATCGCCCATCCGGCGAGTAGTGCAAACCCGATCCACGAGAGCCAGACGAAGCCCCAATATATACCGTCGACGTATCGAGCGTACGTTCCCACGGCCGCTATACTCAACCATAACCACGCCGGATGATGCGCACGGTCAATAAGAGGTAGCAGGGCGAGAATAGGCAGCAGATACCATGGATGTAGGGTTGTAGTTGTTAACAAATATATTGCAATAACGGAGTATAAGGTAAGTGCTAATCCGCGGACGGTGCTCTGCTCTTGCTGCGTATCCCGCCAGAGGATCAGCGCGATAGCACCGAGCGCACAGATCGTAAGCACGGCACTGGCCACCTGCGCCATATCCTGGTTGAAAAGCAGACCCCCCAGTTCTTTAAGCGTAAAATAAAGCCCCGCATTAAACTCAAAGTACGAGACATAAAGCCCCAGTGAGTCAATGATATTCAGCGCGTGGCTGGGTGACACGTAGGCCAGCGTCAATCCACCGGCCGCTAAGGCCCCGGGCCAGAAGGCACTCCACCCGTAGCGAGCGTACAGGACGATCAGAAAGATGAAGGGATACAGCTTGATGAGCCCCGCCCCCGCGATGAGCACAGAGGCGGTGCGGAGCCATCGCTGATGCACCGCCCACAGCGCCAGCAGCAACAGCCCCACCATTACCGCCTCCGTATGTGCCTGCCCCGCGACTTCGATCACTACCAGCGGATTCCAGGCGTACAGGACGGTAGCCTGGGGGGAGACCATACGGCTAAGTGCCCAGACACCACCCATCTCGACGGCTATAAAACTACTCTTGAGCACGCCATAGGCAACCGCAAAACCGGATTCGTAGAAAGCGGCGGCCAGCGCAAAGAAAACCTGCGAAAGCGGCGGATAGACGGAGTAGAACTCGGGCGAGTTCATCTCCTCAAATAGGACGGTGCCGTGATACGCCTCCAGGGCGCTATCGGCCGGACGATGGGCGTATGGATTGATGCCCTCCCATTGCAAGAGGCCGTCCCACAAGTACCGGAAGACGTCATCTGATAGAAGCGGCGCAACTGGTAGCAGGGCCACGCGAAACAGCAGCGCTCCCAACAGAACCATCCGCAGACTGAGCGCCTCCGCCCGCCATAGCAGTACCGACCCTATCGTCCCGGTAGCGCACAGCGTGGTCAGCAGGTACACCCGCTCGGCACTCCAGAGCTCTGGATGGTGCAGCAACCAGGCGATGCCTGCCACGCTACCGAGCGAAACAGCCACACCCGTCCGAGTCATCGGTGTCATCTGCGAGTCCGCGGGGAATTACTGTGAGGGCCGCTGAAAGACCGCATGCATGGTCCGACCTTCCGTTTCGTAGGTTACTTGGTCTGCCATGTGCTCGATCAGAAAGAGCCCGCGGCCGCTCTCTTCCAACATGTTTTCTGTATCGAGGGGGTCAGCAACCTCCGTCGGATCAAACCCACCGCCTTCGTCGCGCACCCAGAGGTGGACCTCCGCGTCATCTGCGCGCAGTTCAAGCTGAATGGGCTTGTCCTTGTCAAACTTATTCCCGTGGCGAATGGCGTTGGTGGCCCCTTCCGTAGCCACCATAAGCAGCCGATAGGCAAAGTCTTCGTTGAAGGCGTGCACCTCCGAAAACTGCTCCACTGCCGTCACGATTGTCTCAAGGCTTTCGTGTGTGCTGGGGAGCTGCAGCTGTAGAGCGTTTTTGGAAGCATCCATGGCGGTGAGAGAGAAGCTCAGGCGTCGATCACAATGAGGTTCTTCGGCGCTGTGGTGAGGTTCACGCAGCCGCGATTTCGCAACACGACAATATCTTCAATGCGAACGCCGAACCGGTCGGGAAGGTAGATCCCAGGTTCGATCGTGACGGCAGCGCTTGCGGGTAGTGGGTACGAGACATGATACGAAAGGCGGGGCCACTCGTGAACTTGAAGCCCCACGCCGTGCCCCAGTCCGTGGGAAAAATAATCGCCATAGCCGGCTTCCTCAATCACATCACGGGCGACGGCATCAAGCGTATCGGAGGAGATGCCGGCCCGTGCAGCAT
Source organism: Rhodothermaceae bacterium Tc-Br11_B2g6_7 (assembly GCA_001564055.1). Classification (GTDB taxonomy): domain Bacteria; phylum Bacteroidota; class Rhodothermia; order Rhodothermales; family Salinibacteraceae; genus Tc-Br11-B2g6-7. Next base: position 124,567 of record LKNB01000001.1, on the reverse strand, counting down.
CGATGGCGGCTTCTTGCGCGCGACAGACGGTGTCGTACACCTTACGGGCCTCCTCCCCAGGCTCACCCACTGCGATGGTCCGCGTCATGTCCGAAGCGTAGCCGTTAAGAAAGCAGCCCATGTCAATCACCACCAACTCGCCTGGCGCAATAGGCCGATCCGTGGGGCGCGCGTGCGGCAGCGCTCCACGAGGACCCGCAGCCACAATAGGATCAAACGAAAGCTTGTCGGCCCCGCGGTTGATGTGTTGGTACATGATCTGTGCCGCCACCTCCCGCTCTGTTACTCCGGGCTTTATGCGCTGCAGCAGAAACGAGAAGACTTCTTCGGTGATCAGCTGTGCGGCCCGAATCCGTTCGATTTCTTGTTCGGTCTTTTGCGCAACTGCCCGGGTCAGCACTTCCTGAGCCCCGATCCACGCCACGCCCTCCGTCTGCCCAGCCCACGTATCCCGCTGCGCTACCGACACATGGTCGGCCTGAAAAAGGACGGATTCTACATCTGCGAAGAAGCCCTCCTTCACCAGATACGGAAAGAGTTGATATCCCGGCACGTGCACCGTTGCCTCCGCCACTTCCTCCCGTGCTTGCACGGTGTACCGCCCGTCTGTAATAAAGTGCGCTTCCAGCCCCTCTCCATCGGTCGACTGTTTGACAAACAGCAGACCATTAGATCCGGTAAAACCACAGGCCCATCGGATGTCCGGTAAGAAGGAGATCAACGCCGCGTCTGCCTCATGCTCCTTGAGCGACGTTGCGATGGTGGATAGAAATGACATGGCGCCAATAGCAGGTGAGCGGAGAACCGACCGTTACGAGCGGCGGATGTTGTAATTCGGCGCTTCCTTGGTGATGTGGACGTTGTGTGGATGGCTTTCGTATAGCCCGGACGACGTGATCCGGACAAACTGGGCGCGTTCGTACAGCGCTTCCACCGTGGCGCAACCGCAGTAGCCCATGGCCGCCTGCAAGCCACCGATCATCTGGTAGACGACTTCGCCCAGCGTACCGCTATAGGGTACGCGCCCTTCTATGCCTTCTGGGACCAGTTTTTTCAGGTCATCCTCCGCATCTTGGAAGTAGCGATCTTTGCTACCCTCTCCCATGGCGCTCACCGAGCCCATGCCCCGGTAGCTCTTGTATTTGCGGCCTTCGTAAATGATGGTCTCGCCCGGGCTTTCCTCCACCGCGGCAAACAGGCTTCCGATCATAACGGTCTCTGCGCCACCGGCCAGTGCTTTGGCAATGTCGCCGGTCTGTTTGATGCCGCCATCGGCAATGATGGGCACGCCATGCGCTCGGGCCTCGGCTGCACATTCCATCACCGCATGCAGTTGCGGCACGCCTACGCCTGCCACTACGCGCGTGGTACAAATGGAGCCGGGCCCGATCCCGACCTTTACAGCGTCCACGCCGGCTTCAATGAGATCCCGCGTGCCTTCGGCCGTCCCCACGTTGCCCGCGATGACGTCGGGGCCATCAAGAGTGTCTACCAGCTTCCGCACCATCGACAGCACACCTGCGGAATGGCCGTGGGCCGTATCGACGACGACAAAATCGACGCCCGCCTGTTGAAGTGCCAGCGCCCGCTCTACTGAATCTGGGGTTACGCCCACCGCAGCGCCCACCCGAAGCCGCCCGTGGGCGTCCTTGGCGGCCAGCGGATGCTTGCGCCGTTTTTCAATGTCTTTGAACGTAATCAGCCCCCGGAGCTTTTGTTCGCCATCCACAACGGGCAACTTCTCAATTTTATGCTCTTCCAGCATCGCCTCGGCCTCGTCCAGCGTGGTGCCGACGGGCGCGGTGATGAGCGGCTCCTTCGTCATCATCTCTTCCAGGGGCACATCATTTGACACCTGAAAGCGGAGGTCACGGTTCGTGACAATACCCACCAGCGTATTCTCTGCATTGACCACCGGAATCCCACCAATGTGGTAGCGGGCCATCATGCTCCGGGCGTCGCCGACAGTGCTCTCTGGAGTAAGCGTGATGGGGTCCATAATCATCCCACTCTCTGACCGCTTAACGCGCCGGACCTGACGCGCTTGCTCCTCAATGCTCATGCTCTTATGCAACACGCCGACCCCTCCCTCCCGCGCAAGGGCGATGGCCAGGGCTGATTCGGTAACGGTATCCATAGCGGCCGACACCACGGGCACATTCAGCTTGATGTTACGCGTAAGGCGGGTGGCCGTGCTGGCATCCCGCGGCATCACCTCGGAGTGGCCGGGCACGAGCAGCACATCGTCATAGGTCAGGCCCTCAGCGCGCACCTTGCGCTCAAAGATATCGGGCGTATCCGTACGCGGGACTGCGGCGGGTGGATGGTGGTTTGTTGCACTCATGACGGTGGGGCTACTATGGGTAAGGTATGTTGCGGCGGTGTAATAGAGGGACTACTTGAGCTTGACGTGGTTCTTAAGGCGTTTTATTTCATGGCCCTGCAGATGGCGCCACTGGCCGCGCTCCAGCCCGTCGCTGGTGAGGCCGGCATAGTTTACGCGCTCCAGCGCAACGACCTCATGGCCCAGAGCTTCCATCATACGGCGGATCTGCCGGTTGCGCCCTTCGTGCAGCATGAGGCCGATTTCCTCACGGCGCTTGGGATCGATGTACGTTACACGGTCGGCACTGGCCATCCCATCCTCCAGCTCCACCCCCCGACGCAACTGATCGATTTCGTGTGGGTCGATGGTCTTGCGCGTCCGCACGCGGTACAGCTTGCTCGTCTCATACCGGGGATGCATCAAGCGGTGCGCCAGGTCACCATCGTTCGTCAGTAACAATACCCCGACGGTGTCGCGGTCCAACCGCCCCACGGGAAACAGCCCATCGCGGATGTCGGCGGGCAAGTTGACGAGGTCCATCACTGTGTCGCGGCCTTTCTCGTCGTCGGTAGTGCTGATGGTATCCTTGGGCTTGTTGAGGAGGATGTACCGATGCGATTGTGGTGAGATGGTCTTTCCGCTCACCTCTACGGTGTCCCCGGGCATGACACGATACCAATAGGCCTCCGCGACTTCGCCGTTCACGCGTACACGCCCCGCGTCGATTAAGTCGTCGGCCTTGCGCCGCGAGGTTACGCCCGCCTTGGCAATGTACTTGTTGAGGCGGATGCCGTCGGCGTCTGAGGAGGTGTGCGGGTTATTTGCTGCCATAATGAGGTCAAGTAATGTAAAGTAACGTGTCAATACGGACAGCCGTCCGGTCCGTGCCCCGCTTCAGGCAGCCTTTCCGGTGGCTTCATCCGCATCCTCTGCCGAGGCGGGCGAGGCATCTGCGCTGGCCCCATTGGCTGACGATTCCGGTGCACCGGCCGACCGCTGCTGCACGGGCAGCTCGCGCAGCAGCATCAGTTCGGCCCGCTCCTCATCGAACGCCGGGTCATCCAGCAGTTGTTCGATGGAACGAAGATCGGGCAGGTCGTCCACCGTATCGAGGCCAAACGCCACCAGAAACTCCTCCGTCGTGCCATAGAGCAACGGCCGCCCGATGGCATCACTTTGGCCGACGACGTCAATCAAATCCAGCGCCATCAACTTCCGCAGCGCGTACCCGGCGTCCACGCCCCGGACGTAATCCACCTCCGGTTTGGTCGTGGGCTGCCGGTAGGCGACTACGGCCAGCGTCTCCATCAGCGAGCGCGAAAGGGACCGTTGGTGGCGCTGCGTGCGAAACGCTTTCAGGTAGGGGGCTACGGCTTCCGCGGTGGTCATCCGAAAGCCGCCCGCCCACCGCTCAATCTGAAGTCCTTGCTGGGCGGCAGCATAGCGCTCATTAAGCCGCTCGACGGCTGCTTCAATTGCCTTAACCTCAGGAGCCTGCCCGCGCACCTCATGCACAGCCTCGGCAATGCGCTCAGGCGGAAGCGGGTCGGCCGCTGCAAAGATCAGCGCCTCCACGATCTGGTGTAGGCGTTGTTCAGACTCCGTATACTCTGGCGTAGAACGCGCGTCCATGGATGGGCAGCGTCAAGCAGTAGATGATGATGAAGGTGTAGGAGCGACCGCGGAGGCGTCGGCGTCCGGCCGAGACACGAAGAACTCGGTTCGTGAGGGCACATCGATGATCGCAATAGTCCCCTGGCGGACCAGCTCCAGAACGGCCAAGAAATGGGCGATGATCTTTCCGCGCGGCTCCTGGCGTAGCGCCTCAATAAATGAGAACCGTACCGTCTGCTGCAGACGCTCCCGAATGGCATCGCGGGCCTCATCCACGCTGTAATGTACGCGATCTACCGTGTGGGTCGGGTCTTCGGCGGGCGCCTCCCGGGTGAGGAGGCCGCGCAGGGACCCGATGAGACGAAACACGGTGGCGTTGGTCAATCGGGGTGCGCCATCAGTTTCCAGCGCACTGCGTACGGCTTTTTCCGGACGGGTGAACAGCTCGTGGCGGCGGTCGTGCCGCGTTTCCAGCTCAGCGGCGGCTTCTTTGTAGCGCACGTACTCCAGCAAGCGCTCAACGAGTTCGCGTCGCGGGTCCACGGGTTCACCGTCCGCCCCACTCTCGGGCTGCGGCAACAGCATCTGCGCCTTAATCCCAATAAGGATAGAGGCCATGTAGATGAAGTCGCCAACGCCATCGAGGTCGATCTCTTCCATCAGCCGGACATACGATAGGAACTCGTGGGTGATCTGGCTGATGGGGATGTCATAGATATCCAGCTCATCCCGGCGGATGAAAAAGAGGAGCAGGTCCAGCGGCCCCTCAAATTGCTCAAGTTCGATGCGGTAGGTAGCCATAGGGGCAATGCATTACTGCGGGCGAAACCAGTCGACCGTGCGGGCGAGGCCATCGCGTAGCCCAACCTGCGGCGCCCATCCCAGCGTCTCCTCCGTGTGGGCATAGCTTAGTACACTGCGCCGCTGCTCGCCCGGCTTCCCTTCGGCGTGGCGCTTGGAAATATCCGGGTCAATCTCGTCGCGAATGGTTTCAAATAACTCGACGACGTCGGTCTCTTTCGCTGTCCCCACGTTGAAGGTGCCCGTGCCGTCGTACGCGAGTGCGGCGCGATTCGCCTCCACCACATCGCCCACATACACAAAGTCGCGCGTCTGCAGCCCGTCCCCGTTGATGAAGGCCGCTTCGCCGTTGAGCATGCGCTGGGCAAAAATCGCCACCACCCCAGCCTCGCCGTGCGGGTTCTGGCGGGGCCCATAGACATTCGCGTAGCGCAGGGCTACGTACGGGATGCCATATTGCTGGTGGTAATAATACAGATAGCGCTCCGTAGCCAGCTTAGTGATCCCATACGGCGAGATCGGCCGCAGCGGGTGCGCCTCGTCTTGAGGGGCATACTCAGGCTCGCCATAGATCGCGCCCCCCGTGGACGCAAAAAGCACCTTTTTGAGTCCGTTGCGGCGCGCGGCCTCCATCAGATTGAGAAAGCCGCGCAGATTGACGTCAGCATCAAACGAGGGGTCTGCCACCGACTTCCGCACGTCCATCTGCGCGGCGTGATGCACGAGGACGTCGTACCCCGTGGATTCCAACAGGCTCGCCGCCTCTTCACTGCGAATGTCGTGCACATGCAGCGTGGCTTCATCGGGTACGTTCGCTTCGCGGCCAGACGAGAGATCATCCAGGATATCTACGGTGTGGCCATCAGCCAGGAACGCGTCCGCGACGTGCGAGCCAATGAAGCCGGCACCACCGGTAACAAGGATATGCATGGGGAATAGATGTTTAAAAAATAGTTTGCAATAACGGTCCTCAAATGGCAGCCGGCTGCGCATCGTCGGCAGGAAGCACCCTGACCTCTACAGAGGGCTGGTCCATAAAGAGCTCTTGGGCCAGGGTCTGCACGGCCTCCGCCGACACCGCTTGCAGCCCATCGGCCTCTGCAGTTGCTGAGGGCAGGTCGCCATGATACAACATGTGGCGCGCAATGTATACCATGCGATTGGAGAGTGACTCCAGGCCCAACAGCCACTCCCCGCGCGCCTGGTTCTTAACGCGCTGCAGCACCCGTGCGGGCATCGCATGCGAGGCAAACCACGTCATCTCCCGCCAGATGCGCGGGATCATCCGATCGAGACGCATTGGGTCCATCCCAGCATACACGCCGAGGTCACCAGTATCCGTATATGCGTTGGCGAAGGAGTAGATGGCGTAGCACGCGCCGGTCATCTCGCGAATCTGACGGTTCAGGCGGCTGGACATACCGGCTCCCAACGCCGTATGAAGCAGCGTAAGCGCATGCCGGCGCTCATCGTCCATGGCCAGGGCACGGACACCCAGCACCACATGGGCCTGCTGCACAGGCCGCGGAAGCACTTCACGCCGAGTCTGCGTCAACGCTGGGGCTTCTTCCCGTGATGGAGCCTCTGCGGTGGCCCGATCAGCGTCAGCGAAGGCGCGGGTGGCGGCACGGCACACCTGCGCATGGTCGACGGCCCCCACCGCCGCGAGCACCATGCGCTCGGGGACGTAGTGTGCAGCCACGAACGCGTGCAGCGCCTCCTGGGTGAGGGCACCAACGGTTTCTGCTGAGCCCAGCACCGGGCGCCCAAGGCCGTGTCCGGGATACATGGCCCTGTCGTACAGATCCAACGCTGCCTCCTCGGGCGTGTCGTCGTACAGCTTCAGTTCCTCGAAGACAACGCCCTGTTCGCGCGCAACTTCGTTTACGGGGAAGCTCGGACGCAGGGCCAAGTCTACTACGGCGTCAATCGCTCGTGCGGCATGCTCGGGAAGGGCGCGCCCGTAGTAGCACGTGACTTCCTTCTCCGTGAACGCATTCAGGTAGCCGCCCACCGCCTCCATCCGCTGCGCAATGTGATGCGCGCGGCGCCGGTGGGTGCCCTTGAACACCATGTGTTCTACAAAATGACTGATACCGCTGCGCTCCACCGGCTCATCACGGCTGCCGGTGTCGATCATCAGTCCAATCGCTACTGATCGCGCGCCTGGGACATGCTCCGTCACCACCCGTGCGCCACACGGCAGGCGGGTGTGTTGCAGGTCCGGGGTAGCGGATGTAGATGAGGTTCGTGTACGATGGTGCATGCGCGTGTCGAACGTTGGGGATCTTGCGTCACAGATACACCGAAGGGCAGAGAGGTCGTGCCTCTCTGCCCTTGCGTGCGATGCGGGATCAACAGGCGTGGCTACCTGGAGCCGTTGCTCTTCGAAACGAAGGGCTTGCGGGAGAGGCGCAGCTTACCGTCGTTGCGCACCTCGGTGAGGCGTACCTTCACCTTGTCGCCCACCTGCATGTAATCCTCCACCTTGTCCACATAGTCGTGGTCAATTTCGGAGATATGCAGGAGGCCTTCGCGTCCCGGCATGATTTCGATGATGGCACCGAAGCCCTTGATGCTCTTGACCGTGCCCTCGTAGTCCTCGCCGGCTTCTGGCACCGTCACGATGTTCTTGATGCGCTCGATGGCAGCATCGGAAGCGGCCTGGTCGGCAGCGGCAATCGTGACGTAGCCCATGCCGTCGCGCTCGTCGATGTCGATCGACGCGCCCGTGTCGGCCTGGATGCCTTTGATCACCTTACCTCCCGGCCCAATCACGGCGCCAATGAAGTCGCTGTCGATGGTGATCTGGGTGAGGCGGGGCGCATGGGGAGAGAGCTGCGGGCGTGGCTCGGCCAGCGTCTGCTGCATCTCATCAAGGATATGCTCGCGCGCATCCCGGGCCTGGTTCAGGGCTTGCAGCATCAGATCACGGGAGAGCCCGCTAATCTTGATGTCCATCTGGCAGGCCGTGATCCCGTCCCGGGTGCCCGTCAGTTTGAAGTCCATGTCGCCAAGGTGATCCTCGGTGCCCAGGATGTCCGTCAGGATCGCCGTCTGATCACCTTCCTGAATAAGCCCCATCGCAATACCCGCGACGGGCTTCTTCACCGGCACACCGGCATCCATGAGCGCGAGGGAGCCAGAACACACGCTGGCCATGGACGAGGAACCATTGGATTCCAGCACATCCGCGTTGATGCGGATCGTGTAGGGAAAGTCGTCGTGGTCGGGCAGCTGGCCTTCCAGTGCACGCTCAGCAAGCATGCCGTGGCCGATTTCGCGACGCCCGGGGCCCCGCAGAAAGCGCGCCTCCCCCACACAGAACGGAGGGAAACGGTAGTGCAGGAAGAAGCGCTTGTCCTCCTGGTCAAAGATCTGATCCACCGGTTGCACGTCCTTCGACGTACCCAGCGTGACCGCCGCCAGCACCTGCGTTTCGCCGCGGGTAAACACGGAGGAGCCGTGTGCACGGGGAAGTGTCTGAGTTTCAGACCAGATGTCGCGCACGTCCGTGCGGCCCCGGCCGTCAATGCGGCGCCCATCGTCGACGATCATGGCGCGCATGGCCTCTTTCTCTACCTTAGAGACAGCCTCTTTGATATCGCCCTCGGTATAACCTTCCGGGGTGGTATCATCGTCTCCGAGCAACTGGTCCACCGCATCGGCCTTGATCTCATCAATCCCGCCGTAGAACGACTCTTTCTCGTACGGCGCATTGACGTGCTCGCGCATGCGATCGCTGATAAGGTCGCGGACTGTGTCCACGAGGGTATCGTCCACCACATACGGCGTGTACTCAAACGCATCCTTTGTACCAGCTTCAGCAAACAGCTCTTCCTGAAGCGCGCACAGCTTGCGGATGGCGTCGTGGGCCACGTCGAGGGCCTCTACCATCTCTTCCTCGCTGATTTCATCCATCTCCCCTTCCACCATCACGATGGCATCCTGCTTACCTGCCACGATGAGGTTGATGTCGGAGGATTCAAGCTCCGGGATCGTGGGGTTGATGACGAACTCGCCATCTACGCGCCCCACGCGAACCTCCGCAATCGGGCCGTCAAAGGGTGCACCGCCTAACATAAGCGCGGCAGAAGCGCCAACACCCGCGAGAATGTCCGCGTCGTTTTCGTCGTCAGCCGAGACCACGAAGCAGATGATCTGCGTCTCGTGACGGAAGCCGTCCGGAAAGAGCGGCCGCACGGCGCGGTCTACGAGTCGGGAGGTCAGAATCTCTTTGTCGTTTGAGCGTCCCTCCCGTTTCATGAACCCACCGGGGATACGCCCGCCGGAGGCGAAGTTCTCACGATAGTCCACCGTGAGGGGAAAGAAGTTCATGTCCGGCTTCGGCCGGTCTTCCATCACGGCCGTGCAGAGCGCCATGGTGTCGCCCAGGCGCACAACGACCGCGCCATCGGCCTGCTTAGCCAGCTTGCCCGTCTCAATCGACAGGGTTTTGCCGGGGGCCAGTTCAATTGATTTCTTTATGCCTTCGTGCATAGTCAGTAGCTACTGTGTATGATCTTGTGTCGTCTCAACGCTATGATGCCGCGACCGCACGGCCCCGACAACCAACAAACGGCACCCCGTGCTGGAGTGCCGTCTGGGATGCTACTTGCGAATACCAAGCTTCTTAATAATTGAGCGATATCGCTCAATATCGTTCTTCATGAGGTAGTTGAGCAGGCGGCGACGCTTACCCACCAGCTGCAACAACCCGCGCCGCGTGGCGTGATCGTTCTTGTGCGAGCGGAGGTGCTCCGTAAGGTTGTTGATGCGCGTCGTGAAAATGGCAATTTGCACCTCCGTCGACCCGGTATCATCCGGCCCAGTGCCATGCTCTTCAATGAGTTCCTGCGTTTTCTCTTTCGTAATCATGCGGCTGTGTTTTCGTGAAGTGTTGCTACCAAGAGCTACCGCCGGGGTAACTCCGAGTAGAACCTGTGGGTGCGCAGTGCGCAGGGCCACAGATAAATGAGTGTAGAACAGTGTGTGTAGACGTGCATGCGAGGGCGGCAGTTCCAACGGGCAGTGCCCAGCACCGCGCTTTACGACCCGTTTTCCGCAAAGATCATCTCACAGGCAGCCCGGTCGTTTTCAAGCTGTGCAACAAGGGCATCGGGACCGTCAAACGAGCGCTCATCCCGGATCCGTTTGAGGAAGTGAAGCTCCAGCTGCCTACCGTACAAGTCCCCTGAGAAGTTCAGCAGATGGGCCTCTACCGTTTGCTCCTTCCCATTGAATGTCGGACGGTACCCGACATTAACCATCGCCGGATGTTTTCTTGCAATAACGGACTTCGAAGGTGGGGAAGCCTCGGTTACCCACGCAGCATAGACCCCGCGTGCCGGAAGAATCTTGCGCGGGGGCACCTCATCAAGGTTTGCCGTGGGAAACCCAATCGTCCGGCCCCGCTTCTCACCCTCGACAACCGTGCCCGACAGCCGGTACGGCCGCGTGAGTAGCCTGCGAGCCTCGGCCATTTCACCCGTATCGCCTACCAGTTGCCGGATCCGTGTGGACGAGACCTTGGCGCGGTCGACCACCTGCTTGGAAATAATCTCAACATCAAAGCCGAACTGCGTTCCAAGCTGGCGCAACATCGCGCCATCGCCCTCCCCCTTGTGACCGAACGAGTGGTCGTACCCCACTATGATTTCCACCAGCCCAATCCGGTCTACCAGCACGTCACGGACGTAAGCCTCCGGTGACATCTGGGAGAAACGCTCTGTAAACGGCAGTACCACAAAGCGGTCAATACCCACCGCTTCGAGGAGTTCGCCTCGCTCCTCCACCGTTGTCAACAGGGGCATGGGCGCATCTCTAAGCACTTCGCGGGGATGCGGGTCGAAGGTGAGCAAGGTGCTCTCCGCTCCCCGTACGGCTGCTCGGTTCTGTAACCGCTTCAGAATCTGCTGATGGCCGGCGTGAACACCATCAAACGTCCCCACGGTCACCACCGACTGCGGCTGATGTTTGACGTTCGCTAAACCAAATTGACGCTTCATTCCAGATGGGATGGGTGAGCGAGGGAGACGTCAGACATCATGAATTGAGCTGAGGTAAGGTTGGGCTGCAGGCAAAACCGAGAGGGGTTTAGGCCAAAGCGCTGGAGGACTCCACAGCTTGCGTGAGCTGTTCCACCGTCCAGGCATCAGAGAGTTGGTGGTCGCCGATAGCCGTGCGCACAAGGCTCGACAGATAGGCGCCTACGCCAAGGGCTTGCCCGAGATCATGCGCAAGGGAGCGGATGTAGGTTCCTTTAGAACACCGGACGCGAAACGTTACGTCGGGCCCGCGGTGCTCCAGCACGTCGAAGCTGTGCACCGTTACCGTGCGTTCGGGCACCTTCACCTTTTCGCCCCGGCGGGCTTTCTTGTAGAGCCGCTCCCCATCGACCTTAATGGCAGCGTACATTGGAGGGCGCTGTTTGATGGTGCCGACAAACTGTTGGCGTGCGGCTTCGAGTGCCTCAGAGCTTACGGCCGCCCAAGGACCTACCGGCGTGACGGGCAGCTCAGCGTCGTACGAGTCGGTCACGCCCCCCAGGCGCAGCGTACCGATGTACGTTTTCGCCTGCCCCATGAATGCTTCCATCTGGCGCGTGGCTGGCCGCCCGACGAGAATGATAAGGAGGCCTGTAGCCAACGGATCGAGGGTGCCCGCATGGCCGACCTTTCGCACACCCGTAAGTGCACGCACCCGCTTCACCACCTTGAACGACGACCAGTGCAGCGGTTTATCAACCAGCAGCACCGACCCGTTCCAGTCCTCTGGCACAGTGGGCGGCGGACGGAGCTGAGGTGTGGCCTGGGCGGACGTCACCGGTGGCGTTACGCGTCGTCTGTGCTGGGATTACGGCGCTCCCGTTCGGCCTGGATCCGGTCGAACAGGTTCTCCATACGCTCCGCCCGCTGCAGCGACTCGTCGAGGAATAGCCGGAGCTCGGGGATGATGCGCAGTTGGTGGCGCACCCGGGAGGCCAACGCCGACCGAAGCTCCGGCAACTGGCTCTCCAGCCGCTTGAAGGTCGTCTCACGCTGCTCCGACGACTCCCCCATCACGCTCACGTATACGTAGGCGATGGACAAGTCTTTGGTGATGCGTGCATCGGTGACCGTCACCAATGGCTTCACCTGGTCGGCGAAATCCGTGCTTAGCAGCTTTGCGACTTCACGCTGGATAAGCTTAGCAACACGTTCGGTACGGATACTCATAGAGCAAACAAGGGATGACGGACTTCAAGGGATGACGGACTTCAGCGGAGCCACCGCGGGTTGCGCGGCGCGGACGATGGCTTGAATAAACGCGGTTACACTTCCAGCGTCCGTTTCTCTTCGACGATCTTATAGGCTTCGATGACGTCGCCTGCCTTAATGTCGTTGAAGTTCTTAATGCCCAGGCCGCACTCAAAACTCGTCTGGACCTCGCGAACATCCTCTTTGAAGCGACGCAGCGAGTCGACCTCGCCTTCATAGACCACCACACCATCGCGCACGAGGCGAATGTTGTCGTTTCGGTTGATGCGGCCTTCGGTGACGTAACACCCAGCGACTGTGCCAGCCTTCGGCACCTTGAAGATGTCCCGGACTTCGGCAATGCCGACGGTCTCTTCGCTGGTTTCGGGCGAGAGCATACCCTCCAGGGCGTCATGGACGTCCTGAATGGCGTTATAGATGATCGAGTAGGTGCGGATATCAATCTCCTCTTCCTGGGCAGCCGACCGTGCGCCCGTCGTCGGACGCACCTGGAAGCCCAGGATAACGGCATTCGAGGCTGAGGCCAGCATCACATCACTTTCGCTGATGGCGCCAACGCCCGTGTGGATGATGTTGACTGCCACTTCGTCCGTGCGCAGCTTCAGGAGCGCATCGGAGAGCGCTTCGACAGAGCCACCGACATCGCCTTTCACGATGAGGTTCAGCTCTTGGAACTCGCCAAGGGCCATGCGACGGCTGATGTCGTCGAGCGTAACCCGCTTCTGCTGGCGGATGCTCTGCTCGCGGTAAATTTGCTGGCGGCGCTGGGCAATTTCGCGGGCCCGGCTCTCGTCATCCAGCGACACAAACTGGTCTCCCACTTCGGGCGAGCCGGAGAGGCCCAGGATGAGTGCCGGCTCCGAAGGGCCAACCTCGTCCACGCGGTTGTCGCGCTCGTCAAACATGGCACGGATACGCCCGCTATGCATCCCTGCGACAAACGGATCGCCAACATGCAGCGTGCCGTTTTTCACCAGGATGGTAGCCACGTTTCCACGGCCTTTCTCCAAGCGGCTTTCGATGACCACGCCGTCTGCCCGACGGTTGGGGTTGGCCTGAAACTCGCGCAGATCGGCCTCCAGCAGCACCTTTTCGATGAGGTCGTCAATACCCTCACCCGTCTCGGCTGACACCTGAGCGCACTGCACCTTACCGCCGTAAGGCTCAACGAGCACGCCTTCTTCCGCCAGTTCTTGCATCACCTTCTGCGCATCGGCCTCGGGCAGGTCCATCTTGTTGATGGCCACCACCATCGGGACTTCGGCGGCTTTGGCGTGGTTGATAGCCTCAATCGTCTGCGGCATCACCGAGTCATTTGCGGCTACCACCAGGATCACAATGTCCGTGGCTTTCGCACCGCGAGCACGCATGGCCGTGAAGGCTTCGTGGCCCGGCGTGTCAAGGAACGTAATCGCACCTTCCTGCAGCTGCACGGTGTACGCTCCGATGTGCTGCGTGATACCGCCGGCCTCGCCTGCTACGACGTCAGCCTTGCGCATGAAGTCGAGCAGGGAGGTCTTCCCGTGATCGACGTGGCCCATGACCGTAACAACGGGCGGACGCGGCTCCAGGTCTTCCGGATCGTCTTCTTCCAGTTGGATGTCGGCGACGTCGAACTGGTCGATAAACTCCACCTCGTAGCCAAATTCGTCGGCTACGAACTGGATGGTATCGGCGTCGAGGCGCTGGTTGATCGACACCATCATGCCCGAGCTAAAGAGCATTTCGATGACGTCGTTCACCGGCTCGCCCATGAGATTGGCCAGCTCGCCCGTGGAGACGTACTCGGTAATCTCAAGAACCTGCTCCTGCTCTTTGGCTTCTTGAAGCTCGCGTTCGCGCTCTTCCGCGTGGCGTTCCCGGCGCTGCTTACGCCGCTGCTGTCGCACGCGCTGTGCACCATGCTCCAGCTCGCGGAGGGTCTCCTGCAGCGTCTGCTCGACGTCCTCCTCGTCCACCTTCTTCTTTTTCTTGCGGCCTTTCTTTTTGCTGCGTGATTTCTTCTTGCCGCGGTCTTCGAACTTCACCTTGTTTCCCTTGGCAGAGGCCGCTTTCCGCTTCCGCTTGCGTTTCCGCTTGCGCTTGCCGCGGTCGTCGTCCACCTTGCTCAGGTCCACCTTACCGAGCACCTTCGTGCCTTCCAGCTTGTACCGATCGGCCTTCAGCACCCGGTCGGCGATTTCGTCTTCGTCCTCCAGTTCGTCTACCGTGTCGATGTCCTCGCTGTCGAGCGCATCCACGGCCTCGCCCCGATGGAGCCGCGTGGGCTCACTCGTGGCTGCCGTCTCTACGGCTTCAGCGTCAACTTCTTCGGTGTCCGTATCCGCCGTCTCGGACTCAGCCGCTACCGCATCCGCCTCTTCCTCGTCTGCTTCAGCATCAGCGGTTGCTTCGGCAGTCGGCATTTCATCTTCTGCTATAACCGATTCCTCTGGTTGTGCTGTGTCTGGCTCGGCAGCCTCAGCCTCCGCGGCTGCCGCTTCGTCCGCGGCCAACGTCTCTTCGTCGGAAACAGCCTCGGCCTCAGCCGCCGGCTCATCTTCCGCGACCTCGGCCGCGGTATCGACGTCAGCCTCGGCCTCTGCATCGGCGACGGCTTCGACAGGTGCCTCCTCCGTCACGGCTTCTTCCGCCACCGCCTCTTCTTGATCGGCTTCGCCTACTCCATCCGTAGCAGTTGGCTCTTCCGACACGTCTTCCGTAGACGTCTCGTCGGCAACCGCTTCTTCCGGGGCTTCGTCCGCAGCTTCTTGGGCCGCTTCTGCAGGCTCCGGCTCATCGGGCGCAGCCGCTGCGGCTTCCTCCGCCCGGCGCTCGTCGCGCAGTTGCTTCACGCGCTCCGCCATTTCGCGGTCAGCCGCAAAGTTGATGAGCAACTCCTCGTAGGCTTCCGGCTCCGTGATCGCGGCATTAATCCCCGACCCTTTTAGGCTATCACCAAACCCCTCGTCCTCCAGGAACTGCGTGAGGGTGTTGACTGCCACATTGAGCTCTCGGGATACCTTGAAGAGCCGTTTCTTTTTAAATTTTTCCGTCGTCGCCATTACACGTGCAAATAATTAAACAAGCGCGTAGCTCGCTATGCGCAATGGTAGCCGACGCGCCGGCTACCAGGGGTTGGTCTTGCGGTAGGTCCTGCCTCTAAACTATACTTGCAATTCGTCACCTTTGCTTTCGATTTCAAACTCAGCTTTAATAGACGCCATAAGACGCTCAGCCGTTTCGGTGTCTAACCCAGAGCGGCGGACAAGTTCATCGATGGAAAGCTCCAACACGGCCTTAGCGGTGTCACAGCCGATATTCCGGAGTTTCTCCACCGTCTCTTCAGAAAACTCATCCAAGAACTCTTTGATTTCGATGTCTTCCTCGTCGGGCGGAATCTCGCGATAGACGTCAATCTCATATCCGGTGATGCGTGACGCCAGCCGGATATTGACGCCGCCGCGCCCAATGGCCTGGCTAACCTCGTCGGCCACGACCGTGACGCTGGCCCGTGGCGGATCCAGGTCTTCCTTGATCGTCACCGACAACGGATTGGCTGGCGAAAGTGCCCGCTTGATGAATTGGAACGGATCCTCTTCGTAGCGAAGCACATCAATGTTTTCGTTGCTCAGCTCGCGCACGATGGCGTGAATGCGGCTGCCTTTAAGCCCAACGCAGGCGCCCACAGGGTCAACGCGGTCGTCATGGCTGATAACCGCCACTTTCGCCCGTTCGCCTGGCTCCCGGACAACCTTCTTGATCTCGACAACGCCCTCTTCGATCTCCGGCACCTCCAGCTCAAAGAGGCGGCGCACCAGCGCCGGGTCCGTGCGGCTGATCATCACCTGTGGACTGCTGCCGGCATCACGCCGTACATCCTTCACGACGGCCCGGAGCATGTCGCCCTTATGGTACCGGTCGCGCCGGATTTGCTCGCTGCGGGGCAGGACAAGCTCTACGCGGTTGTGCATGACCAGCACCTCGCGGCGACGGGTCTGGTAGATCTCACCGACGACAATCTCCCCGATGAGCTGCGAGTACTCGTTGTAGATGTTTTCCTTCTCGATGTCCCGGATCCGCTGCCGGAACGTCTGCCGTGCGGTCATCACCGCCCGTCGACCAAAGTTGGTGATGTCTACCTCTTTGGCGACTTCATCGCCCACCTCAAAGTCTTCATCGATTTGCAGGGCGTCCGTTTCCTCAATCTGGGTGACCGGATCCTCCAGGTCCCAATCATCCACAATCTCTTGAATGTGCAGCACCTGGATGTCGCCATTATCGGGGTTGAAGATGATTTCGAACGCCTCGTCCGACCCATACCGGCGACGAATCATGGCGCGAAAAACATCTTCCACGATAAGCGTGAGCGTGTCGCGGTCGATGTCTTTCGACCGCGCAATTTCAGCAAATGAGGATACGAGTTCGGTGCTCTGCATATCGGTAACTGGCGGATGATTTCTCGGTTGGTCGGTGAGGCTGGCCGGGGGCTACCAGGGCAGCCGTACTTTCGCCCAAAGAATGTTGTCGAGGGGAATGTCCACGGGCGCATCGTCATCGGCCGTGATGGTAATGGTGGTGTCCGTAACGTTTGTGAGCTCGCCGGTTACTTCTGTGTTGCCTGAACCGTCGACTTTTTCGTAGTGGACTTGCAGCGTCCGGCCCATGTTTTTTGTGTACTGTCGCTGCAGACGCAGCGGCCGCTCAACACCAGGCGTGGATACGTTTAGATTGAACTTGTTCGGGAAGGGGTCTTCGACGTCGAGGGCAAAGCTGATCTCACGGCTAATTTCCGCCAGTTCGTCCAGCCCCACGTCGTCGTCCCCATCAATGTACACGTCTACCACCTGCGAGCCCGGAGCCCCCCGTACGTCCAACTCCACCAGGTAGTACGAGGGATGTGGCGCGAGCACATCGTCGATGATGGCGCGCACCTGCTCCTGTAAGGTTTGGATGGAAGGCGTGCTCATAGGGTGCTACCGGTTCACAAGTGCAAGTGAGTCAGGCCGTTGCCTTTTTGGCAATGCCTGGCGGGTATCTACACGAAAGGGTCCGCCTGCAGCGCAGCATCGGACCCTTCATCAGTACGCAGACGCGCGGCAAGTGACAACAAAAAAGGGCGGCTTGGGAAGCCCCCCTTCAGTCACTCGCCACAGACGCCGGCACCTGCATTAGTGTATCACCCGCGCTTCAGATACCGTTACACGGCGGTGGTGTAGGCAGGTTTCGCCGCTCGCGCATCAAGCCGGGTCCTCGGTCTGCTGAAGCAGGTAAGCTTTGATGAAGGGCTCCAAGTCTCCATCCATGACCGATTCGACATCCGTGACTTTCGTTTCCGTGCGATGGTCGTTTACCATCGTGTACGGCTGAAAGACGTACGAGCGAATCTGGCTGCCCCACTCGATTTTTTTCTTCTGCGATTCGAGCTTGTTGCGTTCGGCCTCTTGAATCTCTTGCTCCAGCTGGTAGACTCGGCTCTTTAGCATGGTCATCGCGCGCTCGCGGTTCTGCAACTGGCTCCGCTCCTCAGTGCACTCGGCGGCTACACGGACCTCCTCCCCATTGGAGAGGATGCCATTCCAGACGTACCGTACGCCAGTATCCAGCTTGTTCACGTTCTGCCCTCCTTTTCCGCCAGATCGGAAGGTTTGCAATTCCAGCTCTCCCGTACTCAGATCGACTTCGATGGAGTCGTCGATTTCCGGATACACGAACACACTGCAAAAAGAGGTGTGGCGTCGTCCACCGGAATCGAAGGGTGAGATGCGCACGAGACGGTGCACACCGGCTTCGGCTTTGAGATAGCCGTACGCATGGGGGCCTTCGACTCTAAGCGACGCACTTTTGATACCGGCCACCTCGCCTGACTGGTACTCCAGCATCTCGGTCACGTACCCCTCACTTTCTGCCCACCGGCTATACATCCGAAGCAGCATTTCAGCCCAGTCCTGGCTTTCTGTACCGCCAGCGCCGGGGTTAAAGGTGAGGATGGCATCGCGATGGTCATCGGGACCGCTGAGCATACTCTTAAGCTCCAGCTTGTCGACCAACTTTTCCAGGGCTCGCGCGGTCTGGCGCAGGTCCTGATCCAGGTCGGCGTCGTCTTCCTCTTCGGCTAAAAGCTGCAGCGTTTCCAGGTCATCCACGTACTCTTGGATCTGCGCCCAGGCATCCAGCCATTCCTGTTCCCGCGCGATCTGGATTTCGACGTCGCGGGCCTCCTCGGGGTTGTCCCAGAACGTCGGGTCCAACCGCTTGGCGCTCAGCTCAGCAACAGTTTCCTCGCGTTGAGGGATGTCAAAGATAGCCTCCGAGCGCTTTGGCGCGCTCGATAAGGGCCTTCAGGTCGTCTTGGAAAGCCATACTGGAGTAAATAAGATCATCACAAAAAACGGGACGCCGCTACGGCAGGCAGTCGCCAGATGTTTCGGCACACCGTCACGCTACCGCCGTCGACTCCTGGTGCCGGGTAGCGAAGCGCGTAATGCGCGTTACAGCTTCCTCCACGTTCTCCAGCGAGGTCGCGTAGGCGCACCGGACGTACCCTTCGCCGCTGGCCCCGAAGGCCGGGCCGGGCACTACAGCCACGTGCTCTTCTTGCAGCAGTTCTTGGGCAAAGTCTTCGGACGAGAGCCCGGTCGAGCGAATGTCTGGGAAGCAGTAAAAGGCGCCTTCCGGCTCAAACGTCGGAAGCCCGGCCGCGCGGAGCCCGTCGACGAGGGTCCGGCGGCGGGCGTCATACGCCTGCCGCATCTCCTCCACGTCGCTCTCGCACGATTTCAGCGCTTCGGCGGCGCCAATCTGGGCGAGGGTAGGCGCACTCATCACCATGTACTGATGCACCTTATACATGGCGCGGTAGAGGGGCTCCGGGGCGCAAACGTAGCCAACCCGCCAGCCTGTCATCGCGTAATTTTTCGAAAACCCACCCAGCAATACCGTGCGCTCGCGTAGCGCGTCGATCGACGGCAAGCAGGTGTGCCCATTTTCGTAGGCTTCGCCATAAATCAGCCGGTCGTAGATCTCGTCCGAGATCACCAGGAGGTCATGCTTCACGACCACCTCCGCAATCTCCTCCAGCGTCTCCCGTCGCAGCACAGCGCCTGTCGGGTTATTCGGGTACGACAGAAACAGCACCTTCGACTGCGGACTGATGTGTCGCTCGATGTCTTCGGCCGTCACCTGAAAGTCGTGCTCCACCGACGTGGGCACATAGGTTACCGTGGCATCCGCAAACACGGCGGTGGGGCCGTACGACACGAAGCAGGGTTCTGGGATCAGGATCTCATCGCCCGGATTGAGGAGCGCCAGCATCGCCAGTTGCATGGCCTCGCTCACCCCAACCGTCACCAGGATTTCCTTCTCCGGATCGTACGAGACCTTGTAGAGATCGGCCAACTGCCCGCTAATACGGTCGCGCAGTTCTTGCAGTCCAGCGTTCGACGTGTAACTCGTTTTGCCCGAGCGCAGGCCTTCGATCCCGGCCTGTATGATCGGCTCGGGCGATACGAAGTCGGGCTCACCGATCCCGAGCGAGATTACATCGTCCATGGTAGCGGCAATCTCGAAGAAACGACGGATACCACTCGGGGGAACCGACTGAACGCGCTTGGCGACGCGGTCAGCCAGCCCGTTGGGGGTGCTGGACATGGGCACACAGGGATGAATTCAGGGCGAAAGAAAAAAGCACGCCTGGGAATCTTCGGCGGCACAGGCGTAGACGCAGCGGCTACCTGATAGGTCCCGTTCCGTGAGGGTCCTACCGGTTGACGAGCGCACGTGAATAGCCTATGTTTCCCTTCGGCCCTCTGCATACATGGCCCGTCCCCCCTTGCTCACCAAAACCTGTGCTCCGCGCTATGGCTGACACGTTTGAAAACTACATCGACGGTACCTGGCAACCGGCTGCTTCTGGCGCCACGTTCGAAAATCGTAATCCAGCGCAGCAAAGCGACCTGATTGGGCACTTCCCTGCGTCCGCGGCTCCGGATGTGGATGCTGCCGCTGTGGCTGCCCGCGCCGCACTTCCCGCCTGGCGTCGGATGCCGGCTCCTGAGCGTGGCCTGTTGCTGAAGAAGGCAGGCGATATCCTTACTGCCGGAAAAAACGAACTGGCCCGCGCGATGACCCGCGAGATGGGCAAGCCCTTCTTCGAGACGAAAGGCGACGTGCAGGAAGCCATCGACACGGCCTACTATGCGGCGTCCGAGACGCGCCGGCTGTTTGGCCATACGGTCCCCAGCGAGCTTCCGGAAAAGATGAACATGACCATCCGCCGGCCCGTCGGTGTGTGTGCGATGATTACGGCGTGGAATTTCCCGGTGGCGGTGCCCAGTTGGAAGATTCTCCCAGCGCTCGCGGCGGGCAATACGGTTATCTTTAAACCCAGCGAAGAAGCTCCGCATAGCGGGATGTTGTTCGTGGAGATGCTGCTGGAAGCTGGGATCCCAGACGGCGTCATAAACCTTGTGCAGGGCGCGGACGCTGCAGGCAAAGCTATCGTGGAGCATCCAGAGGTGGATGCTGTGGCGTTTACTGGCTCCTCAGAGGTCGGCAGCCAGATTGCCTCCACCTGCGGCCGGCTCCACAAGCGGGTGTCGCTGGAAATGGGTGGCAAGAACCCGATGATTGTGATGGAAGACGCCAACCTGGACCTCGCCATGGAGGGCGTCATCTGGGGCGCCTACGGCACGACGGGCCAGCGCTGTACCGCGACCAGCCGACTGATCGTGCATGAGGACGTGCATGACGCGCTCGTCGAGCGCATCACGCAGGAAGCAGCCGAGCTCACGCTTGGCGACGGTAACACGTCGAGCACGGATGTTGGCCCGCTGATCAACCAGCAGGCGCTTGACAAGGTGGAGTCCTATATCGCTATCGGCAAAGACGAAGGCGCGACACTTCACTTTGGCGGCCAGCGGGCGACCGGAGATGACCTGCATGATGGGTTTTTCTTTGAGCCGACGCTCTTTACGGATGTGACGCCGGAAATGCGTATTCACCAGGAGGAAATCTTTGGCCCCGTGCTGTCTGTGGTACGCATTTCGTCGTTTGAAGAAGCACTTGAGGTGGCCAACAACACCCCCTACGGCCTTTCTTCCAGTATGTACACCGAAAATGTAGCCCGTGCATTTCAAGCGATGCATGAACTGGAAGCCGGCATTACCTACATCAACGGCCCTACGATTGGTGCGGAGGCGCACATGCCGTTTGGTGGAGTAAAAGCCACCGGGAATGGCCACCGGGAAGGCGGCTGGGAAGTGTTCGACTTCTATACCGAGACGAAGACCGTGTACGTCGACTACTCGGGCACGCTGCAGAAGGCGCAGATCGATAATCCGATTGAGGAGTGAGCTAAGAGAGGAGCGCTGCACCGCCGCGCTCATGTGCCATCAGTGGCCTCGGCGTGCGCGGCGAGGCGATGCCGGCGTGTACGCGCTCTTGGATTACGCGTCCGGGCCAGCCGCGACGGCTTAGGTACGACCCCCTCGGATTTGCGCACTCGGATTTGTGCACTCGGATTTGCGCCATCCTCCGTTGCCACAGCACGAAAAATCCGTAGGGGATTCCCCCACGCTGCGACGTAGGCTCCCCCGACATTCCGAGGCACCAACGACCTGTCGGCCGGAGCCCCGGTAACGGCGTAGACTGTTATTTACGCTGCCATTGACTATCAGTTATGAGGTCGGCCATGAGTGCTCCCTTCGCCGTCCCACTTCCGGCTACAATGGACCCGTCCCTGATCGACCGGTATGGGACGCCGATGCCCCGCTACACGAGTTATCCGACCGCTCCGCATTTTACCGACGCATTCGATGGTCAGGCATATCTGAATGCGCATCGCCGGTCGATGCACCGCGCCGCACCGCTGGGCCTCTACCTGCATCTCCCCTTTTGCCGATCGCTGTGCGCGTATTGCGCCTGCCACCGGAAGATCACAACCTCACGAGAGACCATTACCACGTACCTCCGGTACCTGACAAAGGAACTCTCCCATGTGGGGCGATGGGTAGGGCGCCCCGTCGAGCGTGTTCACTGGGGCGGCGGCACGCCGACGTATTTATCTGCGGCGGAAGTACGGCAACTCATGGAGACGATCCGGCAGCATTTCGATGTCCATCCTTCCGCGCAGCTGAACATCGAGGCCGACCCGCGCGAGCTCAGCCGTCCCTACCTGGATGCGCTTGTGGACGTTGGCTTTCAGCGGATGAGCCTTGGGGTACAAGCGTTTGATCCGAAGGTGCAGCAAACCATTGGCCGAGTGCAGCCGGCCGAACTGGTGGCGCGCGTGGTTGCGGATGCCCGGGCCGCCGGCATGAACCGGCTCAACTTTGATCTGATTTACGGCCTGCCGCATCAGACCGAGGACACCGTGGCGGCCACGCTCAAGGAGGTAGCCCTCTTGCAGCCTGATAGCCTGTCGGTGTTTGGCTATGCGCACGTACCCTGGATGATGAAGAACCAGCGCCTGATTCCTGCAGATGCCCTTCCCGATCCGCAGGAGCGTGTGCGCCTCTTCCTGGCAATCGCGCGAGGGCTACAGGCGCAGGGGTATGTACCCATCGGGATGGACCACTTCGCTCGCCCCGACCACCCTCTGACGCGCGCACTCAATACGGGGGCCATCCACCGGAACTTCCAGGGATACACGCTTCACCCCTCCATGGAAGTGCTCGGGTTCGGCGTGTCGGCGATCAGTCAGTTCCACGACGCCTACGCGCAACATGCGAAAGGCTTTCGAGACTACTATACGCGCCTCGATGCCGGCGAGGTGCCCACCGTGCGGGGCCGTCGCCTCACGCCAGACGACCGGCGGCGCCGCTTTATCATCAATCGGCTGATGTGCGAGATGCAGGTCGCTAAGGACGACGTGTCCCCCGCTCTGCCTCAAGCATTCGATACCCACTTCTCGGACGCGCTTCAGCGGTTACGCCCCATGGAGGCGGACGGATTGGTGGAGGTAACGGACACGCACATTCGCGCGACTCCCACGGGACGCGTGCTCATCCGCCCCATTGCTGCGGCGTTTGATGCGTACCTACACCCACTGAAAGAGGAGCGGAGACGTTCGGCTGGGTCTGTAGCAGAGCGCCGGCACGCCGCTGCCGTGTAGCCTACCGCCGGTACGCCTGAGGGGGGCGGTAGGTACGACCGTCCTGAGCGAGACGTAACCGAAACGCTGAGCCACTGATCAAATGACCAGTAGGCTAAAAGAGGCCGTTGAGGCGAGGGCCACGGCGAATCTATCGTGGGAAACCTCCGGCGCGAGCACAAGCCGCCGTGGCACGACCACGAGGTCCGCCCCGAGGCCACTGGCCGCACGAAGGACAGCTTCCACCCAGGTCGCCCGTGCTGAGGGGTCCAGACTTACGGCTTCCTTCACGGCAACACCCTCTTCGTGCGCATCAGCGCTCGCAGTTCTCGCCTGTGGTGGGCCGAGCACGACCGACTGCAGGGCAGCTTCCAGATTGCCCGCGAGCACGCGGCTCATCCGTAGAACGGGCGACGGATGGACCATCGCAGGCGCGGTTTGCACCGCGACGATAGTCTGGATGCGCTCCGCCATGCTGCCCGTGGATGGCACAACCAGGGCAGGACCCACAGGCTGCAATAAGAGCTGCTTCGTCACACTCCCCAGGGGGTGCTGCGCTACTCCGGAGGCCCCATGACTCCCCAGCGCGAGCAGGGTGGACGGACGGTTGCGTACGGCCTCCAGCATGCCCTTCGCTGGATCGGAGGAAACGACAACGGCACGGCTCAGCCGCACCTGTCCGCGCCCGGCAAAACCATAGGCATAAGCCATGCGCAGGTGCTCAAGGCGTGAGCGAGCATGCCCCTCTTTGATCTCCACGGTGCCAGGCCCCGTGCGCGACTCCGTCAGCACGTGCACGAGCTCTACGTCAGCTCGGCAAGACTCGGCCAGCTCCAACACCCGAGGAAGCACGCGGGCGGAAGCCTCCGAAAAGTCGGTGCCGTAGACGATGCGGGCTGGAGGGATATATGCTACAGCAGAATCGGGCGTCATGAGGGCCGGAGGGGGCAAGCAGGGGCCAATAGCAGCGCCGGGCGACGCTACTATGACCTAAGGTACCGCCTCAGCTTCCGATCATCCATCCGGCAGACAGGGCAACCGCTCGTCCGGAACGGTGCCATACTGTCTGTAAGGCGAATCCCCACAGCGGACGTCCGCGTGGCCTCCAGCGCTTAGGGGGAGCTCTCGCTTTGGACCCACTGTACCGCGTGCTGCATCAGCTCAGTGGCTGAGGAGAGGTGCATCTTTTCTTTGATCCGCGCGCGGTAGGATTCCACCGTCTTTGTGGCCAGGTGAAGCCGCTCGGCGATATCACGCGTGCCGACGCCCTGCCCGATCAGCTCAAACACCTCCAACTCCCGGTCACTCAGCAACTCCAGCGGCGACTCCTTCATCAGGCTGTTGCCGGTGGCCATGCTCATCAGCAACCGCTCGTTGATCTCCTGACTCACATAGATCCCGCCCCCGAGCACCCGCCGTGCTGCCTCCACGATTACATCAGAAGCCTCGAGCTTCATCACGTAACCCTTGGCGCCGGCACGGATGGAGCGTTCGGCGTAAAGGGTCTCGTCGTGGCGCGAGACCACCAGCGCGCGCACCTCTGGATGCAGCGCCTCCAGATGTTTGACGAGTTCCAGCCCGCTCATGCCTGGCAAGGAGATATCGATGATGGCCAAATCGATCGGGTCCTTTTCCTCAATAAGCGAAAGCGCACGCTCTGCGCTATCCGTTTGGCTTACGATGGTGAAGTCGGGCTCAGCGCCGAGCGTCATGGCCAGGCCTTTACGCATGAGCGGATGGTCGTCTACCAGAAGAATGCGGTGCATGGGCGGATCGGAGGTTAACGGTGGAATTTAAAGCGAGGGAAGGACCTCTGCCCGGGCACATCATTGCATAGGACAGCCCGGCGAGGAAGCATCCGAGGGGCGCCCCTCATCAGTTTCCTTGCCGTAGCCGGACGCTGCAGAGCGCCGGCGATGCGTTCGCGTACAGGTCACGACCGCGCCCTCTCCTTCCACGCCTTGAATGTCGAGGGTCGCACCGATGATGCGTGCCCGGTGGTTCATTATACGAATTCCCATGCCGCGTTTCATCTCCCCGTCTTCGTGCAACGCTACGGGGGTCACACGCTCCTCTGCGAAGCCCCGCCCATTGTCTCGCACGCGGAGGCGTACCTGCCGTGGGGATACCCGCAGGAGGATATCTACCTGTGAGGCCTTGCCATGCCGGACTGCATTAGAGAGCGACTCCTGCGCAATGCGGTATAGGTGAGTGGCCACATCGGCATCCCCGACCGTAGCCTCACCGGTGTGCTCAAAGGAGCAGTCGATGCCGAAGAGCCGCTCCGCCTGCGCGGCCAGGCGCTGCAGCGCACCCGTTAGTCCTCCCATCTCCAGTTCCACGGGCACCAACCCCCGAGCCAGACCGCGGGCGTAGGCATCGGCCTCTTTGATAAGGTCCGTGATTTCCTGCATCTGCTCCGCCTGGGCGTGGTCCTCCCGAGCCAGCGACTTGGCCACGCTCTGACTGATAAGGCCCAGGCCGGTGAGCATTTGCCCCAGTCCATCGTGCATATCCTGGCCGATGCGGCGGCGCTCCCGGTCGCTGGCCTGCAGGACCTCTCGCTCCAGCGCCCGGCGCTCGGTAATATCACGGATGATGCCGGTAAATATCCGTCGGCCGTCGAGTTCAACCTCACTGACCGCCAGATCCATGGGGAACGTGGACCCATCGTTGCGCCGGCCGTGCACCTCGCGCCCAATGCCGATAATGCGCTTCTTTCCGGTGGTGAGATAGTTTTCGATGTAATCGTCATGCTCTGCCTGGTAGGGTTCCGGCATCAGCATCTTGACGTTTCGCTGTAGGACCTCCGATTCGTCATAACCGAAAATCCGCTCTGCAGCCGCATTGAACGACTGGATCGCCCCCGCCGCATCGATAGTGACAATGGCATCGACCGTGGTGTTGAGGATAGCCCGAGCTTTGGCGTCCGTCAACTCAAGCGTTCGCTTTACCCCTCGGAGTTCAAAGAACCCACCCAGCAGACGGCTGAGGTGGTCTACAAATTGCTCCTGCGAGGGGTGCAGAGATTGGGTGAGGTACAACATCAGGACACCTGCTTCATCGCCGATGGGCACGTGGTGCACCAGGGCTGGCTTCTCGTCAGCCACCTCCTCCCCCGCGGTTACCACGCGCTGTTGCTGTCCTCCATCACGGCGCGTGATGACGCATCTGCGCAGCGGTAGGACGTCCTGTAGCGTATGGACCACCGTACGGAACCAGTCATCTGAGGCCAACCGCCTCAAACCGTCCTGCACCAGTTCCAGGAGCAGCCCCTGCAACCGCTCCTGCGGCCCTGTTCGGCCAGGGCCGGCCGGCGGGTCTGTAAGCGTGTCAACCAGATCCTCTTCCAGCGCCTCGGGCGGCAGCGTGGCATCCCAGCCCTCTTCGGTTGATGCTGCCGCTCCCACGCAAACGAGCCGTGCGTGGGGGTACGACGCTCGCAGCCTGGCTGCTGAGGGTGCATGGGCGGCCTCACCGGGAGGCGGTGCGATCGCGATAACAGCAGCTGCCGCGGTTTCCTCCTTTCCACCCGTACCATTCAGCGGCATCGCATCCGGAGACCCAACAAACACGGTACTGCCTGGACGTCTGGCAAGCGCGCGCACTACCTGGTCGCGGACAGCCGAAGGAGGAGCAATGACGTGGTACGTAGCCATAAAAGCTAAACAACAGACGAAGGTGCATAACCCGTGTATACCAGAGAGGCGTACACCCCGGGGATGCGTAGTGTATCGCTACAAGCCTCAGGTGCTGCTATCCTACGTACGAGCGAACACGGCTACAGGCTCCATGCCAACCGCATCCGGGAGGGGCCACACAATGTTTAACGACAATTCGTGGTTACTCAGGGCCATCCTTCGTACTGTATCACTCCCGCGTTTTGAACCGAATGCCCTTTGTCTATGCTCGCCGTCACCCTGAAGTGGATCTTCGTCGTTTTGCACATCATCACCGCAGCCGCGTGGTTCGGGCTCGGGCTTATCATTGCGCGCCATGGCAAGGCAGCGCTCTCCGCTGACGCCTCAGCGCGCGCCGCCATACTCTCGCTGGGCAGCCGTATCGTACGGATCATGTCCATCATGATTGTACTGACGCTGGTGTTCTCCTGGGGCTCGTTCTTCGCCGGCGGCGCCTTTCCTGCCTATCCCCCACAGTATCACATCAGCTTTACGCTGATTGTCGTGCTTGTGGCCATTCATTTCTTTCTGATACGGTCGCCATGGAACCGCCTCTCGGCGGCCCTGACTGACGGCGCGGCCGAGGCCTCCTCCCATGCCAAGCGGATCAGCATAGGCGTAGGCAGTGGACACCTGCTCTGGCTGGTGATCCTGGTGCTGATGTTCTGGACGGAGCTGAGCGGTGCGCTGGGCCTCGTGTAACCACTGATGCCCGCTACAGCGCAAGGGGCTGCGCGCTGTGCGGCTACTCCAGGTACACCCGGGGCTCCTGGTCTGCTACGTGGGCCACCACTTCAAAGTGATTCATAATGGGGGATGCCTTGACCTTCGTCATCAGGATCTCCTCCACCTGGAATAGTCCGGTGATATCATCCATGTAGATGGTAAGCCGCACGCACTTTTGCTTGCCCTCCTCAACCGTGATGCGCTGAACGGAGCTGGCAGAGTAGCGGTGCATGTCGCCCACGGCCGGGTCATTATCTACAAGCTGCGGGATGCGGGCTCGTCCACGGGCCAGGTCGGTACCATCTCCAACCAACACCGCTCCGGCTTCTACGGAGTGGACCCGTTCGTTCGCCATGTGTCCCACGATACCCTCATGCACAGTGCTACGGATGGCGTGGCGCAAGGGGTTGTCGGCACCGTAGATCCGCTCGAGGTGGCGCTTGATGATGCCGTCGCTCAACTGGATGGAGTGCCATTCGTGGTTTTCCCGCCGGACGCTCATGCCCGTGTCATGGAGAAACGCCGCCAGCGCAACGGCCACCTGTGCATCTTCATAGGAGCCCACGCCTTCATATTCCAGTGAGGGCTGAAAGCCGTCGTTGCGGAGGAGCCGCATGATTTGCAGCGAGTGGTACGTCACGATGCGCGCATGCACCGGCCCATGGTCGTTGTAGCCCAGCCGTTTAATGGACACCACGTTGCCGTAGGCCTGCAAGGCATGGGCTTCGTCATCATAGAGAAGGGCCTGCAGGAGCTCATGCACACGTCCACTGGATTCCTCTAACAGACGAGTGTCATATTCTTTTTGCGGCGTTCGGGCATGCTTCCAGTTTGTAGTCGTCAGTGGTGTCGCTTCGGTCATGTGTTATCAGCGTATGGTGGGAGATGGTGAGCCTGTGGGGTCGTCTTTAATGAAGCTACGCCGCATGGGAAGGCCCTCCAGTGAGTAGAGCCCCACAGAATACAAACGGGCGATAGCCCGAAAGCTATCGCCCGTGGTGTTCCAGTGCTGTCGTAGAAGCGGCTTGCGCCACGTACGCATCCGAGCACGTTAGTGCCGTTATGACGTTTTCTCTTCCGTGTCGTCGGTATCATCGGACGCGGCTTCCTCAGCGCTGGCATCAGTTGGTGCCTCTGCGGCCTCATCAGCCACTGGCTCCTCGTCTACTACTTCTGCCTCAGCCACTTCGGCGGCTTCTGCTGCCTCCATTTGCTGTTTGAGGTCAGCGAGACCGCTGAGCTCGCCCAGGGTGGTCGGACCACCCGAGCGGCTGCCGCTGCGGGGTTCGGCCTTCTTCTGGTAGTCTTGAACCTCGCGCTGGCGCTCTTGCCGTTCCTGACGGCGCTCGCGCTCCTCTTCTCGGCGCTTGGCGTACTCCTCGGCGCGTTCAGAGGCGGTTTCGCTGAGGATGATCTCTTTCTCATCCTTGTCGAAGCGAATGACGCGGAGCTCCAGCTCTTGGCCTTCGTGGTAGTGCGACTGGAAGTTCTGCGGGCCGTTCTTGAGCTCGCTGCCCGGCACGAACGCTTCGGCGCCCAGCGGCAGCTCGACGATGAGCCCCTTGTTCTCGACGCGGGTGACTTCCACCTCGTGGTCGCTGCCTTCGGCGTAAGCCTCGGCGAACTGATCCCACGGGTTGGTGGACACCTGCTTGTGCCCGAGCGATACGCGCTCGCGGTCTTCGTCGATGTTCAGGATCACGACGTCCATCTCCTGCCCTTTCTGGGCCACTTCGCTGGGATGGCGAATTTTCTTCGTCCAGGAGAGGTCGCTAATGTGGACCAGCCCGTCGATGCCCGGCTCGATCTGCACGAAAACACCGAAGTTGGTGATGTTGCGCACCGTGCCGCGCAGGACTGTGCCCGGAGGGTAGCGGTCGGAAAGACCCACCCACGGATTGTCCTCCAGCTGCTTCATACCGAGGGAAATCTTCTTGCCCTCGTGGTCGATGTTGAGAATCTTGACGTTGACCAGCTGGCCAAGCGAAACCTTCTGGCTGGGATGACGGATGTGGTCCGTCCAGCTCATTTCGGAGATGTGAACCAGCCCTTCGATTCCTTTCTCCAGCTCCACGAAGGCGCCGTAATCGGTGATCGAGACCACCTTGCCTTCGACGGTGTCGCCCTGCTCGAACTTCTCATCGATGTTCTCCCAGGGGTGCGGCTGCAGTTGCTTCAAGCCGAGGGAGATGCGCTGGCGCTCTTTGTCATAGTCGAGCACCACCACCTTGATCTTCTCATCAAGATCCACCAGTTCGGAGGGATGCGAGACGCGTCCCCACGAAAGGTCGGTGATGTGCAGCAGGCCGTCCACGCCGCCCAGGTCGATGAAGACCCCGAAGTCGACGATGTTCTTGACTGTGCCTTCCAGTACCTGCCCCACTTCCATGGACGACAGAATCTTGTCGCGCTGCGCTTCCAGTTCTTTCTGGATAAGCGCCTTATGGGAGATGACGACATTTTCGTTGGAGGGGTTGATCTTGACGATCTTAAACTCCATCCGCTTCTCCAGATACGCGTCGAAGTCACGCACCGGGCGGACGTCGATCTGCGATCCGGGGAGGAAGGCTTCAAGGCCGTCGATGAGGTCCACGATCATGCCGCCCTTAATCCGGCGGATGATAGTACCTTCGACGATTTCGCCATTCTCGTACGCTTCCTCCACTTTCTGCCAGCGGCGCACACTGTCGGCCTTCTCCTTCGAGAGGACCAGCTGTCCGTGGCGGTCTTCGATGCGCTCCAGGAAAACGTCGACTTCTTGGCCCGGCACCAGCTTGGCGTCTTCGCCAAACTCGTTCCGCGGCACCACGCCGTCGCTCTTAAAGCCAATGTCAATGACGATATCTTTCTCGCCAACGCTCACGATGCGCCCGGTGACGATTTCTTGCTCCGTGACGTCGGTCAACGTCTGGTCGATGAGCGACATCAGCTGATCGTAGTCAGCGGATGACTGCTCCGCGGCCTCGTCGGCCTCCAGCTCGTCGAGCGTGATAACGCGGCCGACAATCTTGCCGCTGAAGCCCACGCCGTCGCGCTCAAATGTCGTTTCGCTGGCCTCGTCAAGCGAGGTTACGAGGTCGCGGCGCCCGGCAATGACGATTTCGTCGGGGTTGGCGGAGGGGATGTCCGCGTGGTCGGTGACGCCAGAGACGGCTTCTTCGAGGATGGAGCGGACGTCAAGCGGATCGGGATGCTCTTCCTCTTCTTCCTCCGCTTCGGCGGTTGCAACTTCCGCACCGCCCTCGTCCGTATCTTCGGCCGCTGGGGTGTCTTCGGCATCAGGCTCAGGCGCCGCCTCATCGGACGGAGCTTCGCCGGCCTCGGCCGCTTCCTGCGCGCGGCGCTCCTTAGCCTTTTTCATCATTTCCTCAACCTCGGTGGTCGGCGTCTCGGCCGTTTCCACCGCTTCGGCGTCGTCGGTACCTTCTTCGGTTACCGCGTCTTTTACGGTCTGCTGTTGGTCTTCTGCCATACAATTTGGAGTGGTTTCGCCGAAAAACAACCACACCGACAATGGCGTCGTTCGTTTTCCGACAGGCGATTAGCGTCAGCTTCAAGCGCCACTCGCCATCTGATTAAATGGTGTCGAGTTTGAATGACGGCCAAGAAGGAAGCTCCCGACGATACGACGGCTTCTTGGCGTGTCAAGCGGAATAGAGTAGTATGCCCGGGCTGAGCAGGCGTTCCGTGATGGCTGCAGTGCTATGCTGCGTTAGATGC
This sequence comes from Rhodothermaceae bacterium Tc-Br11_B2g6_7, assembly GCA_001564055.1. Lineage (GTDB taxonomy): Bacteria > Bacteroidota > Rhodothermia > Rhodothermales > Salinibacteraceae > Tc-Br11-B2g6-7. The sequence goes on along the minus strand of LKNB01000001.1, from coordinate 93,370 downwards.
GTTGCGCGCCAAGTCAACGATCGCTTGCACCTGCTCTTCCACACTAAGATGGGTGGTGTCGACCACCACCGCATCGTCGGCCTGACGGAGCGGCGCCACGGATCGCTCGCGGTCGGCTCGGTCGCGCGCTTCCACCTCTCGCCGCACAGCAGGCAGCGAGGCGTCTTGTCCTTTTTGTTGCAGCTCCTGCTGGCGGCGGCGCGCCCGTTCTTCCAGATCGGCCGTCAAAAACACCTTCACGGGCGCATCCGGGAAGACGACCGTGCCGATGTCGCGCCCATCTACCACGACGCCGGGCTCAGCGGCGTGGCCAATCTCGCGCTGTAGAGCAACCATTTTGTCGCGGATGTCCGCCCGCGCACTGATCCGGCTGGCCATTGTGCCGACCTCGGGCTGGCGAATCGCCTCACTTACATCCTCCCCATCCAGAAAAATCCGCATCTCGCCATCGCCGGCGTAGGCCACGTCCACCTCCGTCTCCTTCAGCACCTGCGCGACGGGCTCGTCCCATCCCTCCTCCGCGTAGCGCAGCGCGGCCAAGGCGAGGGTGCGGTACATCGCCCCGGTGTCCAGGTAGATGTATCCGAGATGGTCAGCGATGGCGCGTGCCGTCGTGCTTTTGCCCGAAGCCGCGGGCCCGTCAATGGCTATAATCACAGAGCGTGTGGGGAAAGATAGAATTAAAGTGTTAAGGCGTACCGACGTCTCGGCTCACAATGGTGATGTCATTCGGGTAACGGATCGGCCCGATCGGGGTATCGATTGAGGGACGTGCGCGGAGCTGAATGCGACTGGATGCGCCCTCAGCCCCTGCTACAGCGAGTGCCAGTTCCACAAGGTCCCGCGCACTACGCTCGAAAAAGTTCAGTAAGTCCAGTTCCATGCGCAGGGGCACGTCAACAACTTCACCGGCAGGTAGCCGCACCGTTTCGTTGAAGGTGCCGGCAATGGTTTCGCGCTCGTCCAGCAGCAGCGTCCAGTCGAAGGCCACCATGCGCGCCTGCCGCTGGTTTTCTTCCGGGTTGTTGGCACTCACGTGCACAGTAAATTGAAAGGGCATCTCATTCTGTGAGACAGCCCTGCCCACGCGCAGTAGATCCGAGCCCGTGAGATCGTTGTACGAACGGACGCGTTCTATATCAATTCCAGCGAGTTGTGCGCCCGAAACACGGTCCAGCGCGAAGTCAACCTGCCGCAGCGAGCTAATCTCCCGCAGCGACTGGCACCCCGTGAGCGCCGAAAGCAGCAGTACAGCCACCAACACAATGGCAAGGTGGTGGAAGGGGGACGTGGCTGTGGCGTGCATGGATCTACCCTCTGTTCGTGGACGTCTGTTGAGGCGCGTTATCGTTACTACACGGCATATCCGCTATACCACGCCTCATGCGTAAACTCCGGCTGGAAGAAATACCGCGCGCAGCTCCCGATCAAGTGGAAACCGGCCCCCGGCACCCGATTTCGGTAGTTGTTGACAATGTACGGTCTATTTATAATGTCGGGTCGATCTTCCGCACCTCCGATGCCGCCCTGGTGGAGCATGTGCACCTGACGGGTTACACCGGTACCCCGGAGCACCGGGGCCTGCGCAAGACGGCACTGGGGGCTGAGAAAACGGTTCCCTGGTCGCACCATGCCGACCCGGCCGACGCCATCGCGCACCTCCGCGCCACCGGGCATACCATCGCGGCGCTTGAGATTACCGATGACCCGGTGTCCCCTTCCGCGGTGCCGGCGGAGGCGTTTCCACTGGGCCTTATTGTAGGCAACGAGGTAGACGGTGTACGCTCCGCCTTGGTTCAGCAGGCCGATCTCGCGCTGGAGCTCCCCCAGTTTGGTGTGAAGCACTCGCTGAATGTGGCGGTCGCTTACGGCATTGCCATTTACGACCTCGTGCGCAGGTACCGGGCAGTGATGGATACCACCACGCACTCCTTACCTCCGGCCCCACGATCCGTCCCCGACTGATGGGAGCCAGCCGCGCGGATCAGCATGGGCCCGCCTTCGTCCAATCTTACACTCGACAACCAACGCTTACCGTCTTGTCTATGGCTGACGCACCGGCAACGCCCCTGAACCTTGCGGAGCACTTCCCTCCCACCCCTACCTCGGAGTGGCACGCACGGGTTGCGCGCGATCTGGGAAGCCAGTCGTCGGCAGCAGACCTACACTGGGCACCTGCTGAAGGGGTTACGTTGCGGCCGTTCTACCGCACGGAAGATCTTGACCAGCGACGGCCGCCCCTGAACCGCCGGTCCCGGGCCTGGACTGTTGTGCAACCGTTGGATGCCCCTATCACGACTGCCACAGTGGAGGAGGCGCGCACGGGGGGCGCTGAGGCACTGGCGTTAACGGGTCGCGTGTCTGCAGACCAACTGACCGGGATGCCGGCGCTGACGACTGCAGCGTGGGATGACCTTTTGCAATCCGCACAGGGCATGCGGCTCCACCTCCGCCTGGAGGACCCCGAGGCGCGCACGGTGGCCGCGCTTCGTGAGCGTCTGCAAACGCACCCCTCTGCGCCTGCTGGCCTCCTGCTCGCAGACCCAATGGCGGCCTGGGCAGTAGCCGGTGCCGGCGATGTGGATACCGGCATGCAGCGCTTGATGGCATCCGTGGCTGATGCGCAGGCGCCAAACGTGCGTCTGCTCGGTGTAGATGCCACCATGGTAGGCGAAGCTGGTGGGTCTGCCGTGCACCAGATCGGCTATGCACTGGCCGGCGTGAGCGAGTACCTGGCCGCGGCCCATAGCGAAGGGATCGACCCCGGCGCTGCGGCAAACCATCTCCACCTCCGCACCACAGTCGGCACCTCTTACCCCCTGGAAGTGGGCAGCCTTCGTGCCCTGCGCCTGCTGCTGCCCGATGTGCTTTCGGCCTACGATGCGCCGGAAGCGGTTCCTCCGCTCGTGGCTTCCGTCGCCGAGCGGCCCCTTACTGCCTATGCGCCCTACACCAATATGCTGCGAGGCACGACGGCAGCCGCAGCCGCCATCGTGGGGGGCTGCGATGCGCTGATCGTGCAGCCGTACGACGCGCTCAATCCCGAAGCCGATGCCCTCGGCCGTCGCATTGCGCGCAATACGCAGCTTATCCTGAGGCTGGAATCGCACCTGGGCTTTGTGGAGGATCCCGCCGCTGGTTCCCACTACCTGGAGACGCTAACGCAGCAACTCGCCGAAGCCGCATGGGCCTTTTTCCAGGACATTGAGGCCGCCGGCGGCCTCCGTGCGGCCTTACGGAATGGGCTCATCCAAGATGCCGTCGCCACCCATGCCAGCCAGCAGGCGCAGGAGGTAGACGAGCGAGAGCGCATCCTGGTGGGCGCGACGCACTATCCCGACATGAACGAGACCCGCGCCGTGCCGCCTGCGGCACCTGCAGAGGCCGCGTCCCATCCCCTGCCCGATGACGTACCGCGGCCGTCCGAGGCAGCCGACGAAATACGCACACTGGTTCGGTCGCGGCTCGCCGCAGACGTGGAGCAGTTGCGCTACCGCACCGACCAGTATGCCGAGGCACACGGGCACCGCCCCAAGGCCGCCCTCCTACCCATCGGCCCCCGGGGCATGCGCGCGGCCCGCGCCACCTTTTCCCGTAACTACCTCGGCTGTGCGGGCCTCGCCATTCATGAGTCGACCGGGTACGCTGACGTAGAGGCTGGCCTGGATGCCGCCGAGCAAGCAGGCGCTGACCTCCTCGTGCTATGCTCCAGCGATGAGGCCTACCGTACGCTCGTGCCTGACCTGGCCGCTGCCCGTGACGCCCGGGGGCTTTCCCAGCCCATCGTCGTAGCCGGGTACCCGGCAGATGACGTCTCCGCCCTCCGCACCGCCGGCGCTGCAGCTTTCATCCACCGCCGCGCCCCACTCCTCGATACGCTGTCGCACCTGCAGTCCCTCCTCGGTATCTCCTGACCCTACCCGCCTACCCTCATGCGTCCGGATTTCAGCTCGCGCTCGCCCTCCTTCGATACACCCCGTCAGTCCTCGGATGAGGCGACGGGAGATGCGTGGTCTACCCCCGAGCACATCGAGGTGCCGCCCCGCCTCGGCCCTGAGGCGCTCAACGACGTCGATCATTTGGAATACGCGGCGGGACTGCCGCCGTATCTACGTGGGCCCTACAGTACGATGTACAACATCAAGCCGTGGACCATCCGGCAGTACGCTGGCTTCTCTACCGCCGAGGAGTCGAACGCGTTCTACCGAAAGGCCCTTGCTGAGGGGCAGCGTGGGCTCTCTGTCGCGTTTGACCTGGCCACCCACCGCGGCTACGACTCCGACCACGAGCGGGTAGCCGGCGACGTAGGCAAGGCCGGCGTGGCCATCGATACGGTTGAGGATATGAAGATTCTCTTCGACGGCATTCCGTTGGAGAAGATGTCCGTGTCGATGACGATGAACGGGGCGGTGCTTCCGGTCCTGGCCTTTTTCATTGTAGCGGGCGAAGAACAGGGCGTTGCGCCGGAGAAGCTCAGCGGCACCATACAGAACGACATCTTGAAGGAGTTCATGGTCCGCAACACCTACATCTACCCGCCCAAACCCAGCATGCGCATCGTGGGCGACATCTTCGCCTACTGCTCCGAGCACATGCCGCGGTTTAACTCCATCTCCATCAGCGGCTACCACATGCACGAAGCTGGGGCCACAGCCGATCTGGAGCTGGCCTACACGCTGGCCGACGGGCTGGAGTACCTCCGAACGGGCATGAACGCGGGCCTGGCGGTTGACGACTTTGCGCCGCGCCTGTCGTTTTTCTTCGCCATTGGCATGAACCACTTCATGGAGATTGCCAAGCTGCGCGCCGCCCGCCTGCTATGGGCGCGGATCGTGAAGCCCTTTGAGCCGAAGAATCCGAAGTCCATGGCGCTACGGATGCACTGCCAGACCTCCGGCTACAGCCTCACCGAGCAGGACCCCTTCAACAACGTCGTGCGCACCACCATAGAGGCACTGGCCGCAGCGTTTGGGCATACGCAGTCGCTCCATACGAACGCACTGGACGAAGCCATCGCCCTGCCGTCTGACTTCTCGGCGCGGATTGCACGCAACACCCAGCTCTACCTACAGGAGGAAACCGACATCACGCACGCGGTCGACCTCTGGGGCGGATCGTATTATGTGGAGTGGCTCACCGACCGGCTCATGCGACGGGCCTGGACGCTCATTCAGGAAGTCGAAGAAACGGGAGGCATGACGAAGGCCATTGAAGAAGGCCTTCCCAAGCAACGCATCGAGGAGGCCGCTGCCCGCAAACAGGCCCGCATCGACACAAAGCAGGAGACCATCGTTGGGATCAATCGGTACCGCCGGGATACGGAGGATGACCTCGATGTACTGGAGATCGACAACGAAGCCGTGCGCCGGAGTCAACTTCAGCGGCTGAAGCAGGTGAAGGCCTCCCGCAACGACGCTGACGTGAAATCTGCTCTCCGGGGCGTGCGCCATGCCGCGGAGCACGACGAGAACCTGCTGGCGGCTGCGGTGGAAGCGGCCCGCGCCCGCGCTACCCTTGGCGAAATTTCTGATGCGATGGAATCCGTCTTTGGCCGCTACGTGGCCACGACCCGCGTGATTTCAGGCGTCTACTCCTCCGAGGTAGCCAAAGATGACGCCTTTGCGACGGCCCAGGAACTGGCTGATACGTTTGCAGAAAAGGCCGGGCGGCGCCCCCGTATCCTCGTGGCAAAACTTGGCCAGGATGGCCACGACCGCGGGTCCAAAGTCATCGCCACCGCTTTTGCTGATCTGGGCTTCGATGTTGATGTCGGCCCACTTTTTCAGACGCCAAAGGAGGCCGCCCGCCAAGCGGTTGAAAACGACGTCCACATCCTTGGCGTGTCGAGTCTGGCTGGCGCCCACAAGAGCCTTGTGCCACGAGTTCTTGACGAGCTCAAGGCCTTCGGCCGTGAGGATATCCATGTGATCGTTGGCGGGGTCATTCCACCGGGCGATTACGATGACTTGTATGCGGCGGGGGTCACTGGCGTGTTCGGGCCGGGCACCGTCATTGCAGAAGCCGCTCAGCAACTTCTCCGGGTGCTGCTCGACGAAGTGGAGCCCAGCCCCGACCTGCAGCCTGCTACCTGATTCCCGCGCCGCCTTTCCCTGCGCAGCCCCCGCCCTCGCATGCCCACCTCTGGCTCGTCGCCTTCCGACGATACCGCAACGCCCGAACGCCCCGATTCCGACGCACAGTTACCCCATAGCTCCGCTCGGCGTGAGTCGCGGAGTGCAGGCAAGGCGCCGTCCATCAACCCCGATCTGCAGGCGCGGCCCCGATCGGCAGCATGGCCTGTAGACCGCTATGTGGAAGGCATCCGCGCGGGGGATCGCGTAACCCTCAGCCGCGCGATAACGCTTGTTGAAAGCACGCAGCCGCGCCACCGTACGATGGCGCAAGACGTGATTGGGGCGTGTTTACCATTCGCCGGTGATAGTCAACGTATTGCAATAACGGGTATTCCAGGGGTGGGAAAAAGCACCTTTCTGGAGGCTCTGGGCACCAGGTTAGCCGAGGATGGCCGAAAGATCGCCGTGCTGACGGTGGATCCCTCCAGCGAGCGCAGCAAGGGTAGCATCCTGGGTGACAAGACCCGCATGGGCGCCCTGGCCAACCACCCCAACGCATACATCCGCCCCAGCCCCACCTCGGGGTCACTGGGGGGCGTAGCGCGTAAAACCCGGGAGACCATCGTGCTATGTGAGGCGGCTGGCTACCGCACCCTCTTCGTGGAAACCGTTGGCGTGGGGCAGTCCGAGATCACGGTGCACTCCATGGTCGACGTATTCGTGCTGTTGGCACTGGCGGGCGCTGGCGACGAGCTCCAGGGTATTAAGCGGGGCATCATGGAAATGGCGGATCTCATCGCCATCACCAAGGCTGACGGGGATAACGCGCGTGCCGCGGAGCAGGCCGGGCAAGCCTATGAGCGGGCCCTGCGCCTCTTCCCTCCCACCGACTCGGGCTGGGAGCCGCGCGTGCTCACATGCTCCGCTATGACTGGCGAGGGCATTGATACGGTATGGGATACTATTCAGGCGTACCTCACGCACATCAAAGCCAACGACCACTTTGCCGAGCAGCGGCGCGCGCAAGCCCGCTACTGGATGCACCAGCGCATCGAACAGCGCCTCACACAGGACTTCTTCGAACACCCGGCGGTGCAGTCCCATCTAAGCAACATTGAGGAGGAGGTCCTGGAGGGCACCCTCACCTCTTTTGCCGCGGCTGAGCGTCTGCTACAACTCTATCTCGACCGATGACCATGACGAAGTGCCGTTGCGGTTGCCCCGAACCGGGCGCAACCCACAGCATCGTCTCCCGACCCTGCACGCCTCGCCTATCGCTGCATCGCGTGCAGGTAGTCGGCGGTGGGCTGGCCGTCTCGTTTATAGACGACGCCCTCCTTCATCACAAACGTGACCTCCGACAGGACGCTGATGTCCGTCAGCGGGTCACGTGGAACGGCAATAATATCAGCTATTTTGCCGGCCTCCAGCGACCCCAGGTGCTCCGACTGATCGAGCAGGTCTGCGGCACTTACAGTGGCAGCGTAAAGCGCCTCCATGGGCGGCATTCCCGCTTCCACCATGTATTCGAACTCCACCGCGTTCCGGCCATGCCGAAAGACCCCGGCGTCCGTCCCGAACGCAATCGGCACTCCCCGCCCGTAGGCACGGGCAAACATTTCCTGGATCTCGGGTCCAACTTCCTGTGCTTTTTCTACGACAGATGGAATGTAGTAGCCCTCAATGCGCGATGAATCGGCGACGCTCTTGCCTGCGGTAATCGTGGGCACGAGGTAGACGCCGTTGTCGATCATGAGCTGCATCGTCTCATCGCTCATGTAGGTTCCGTGCTCTATCGACGCAACACCAGCACGAATGGCACGCTGCACGCCTTCATCGCCGTGGGCATGGGCAGCTACCTTTAGCCCATGGTCAGCGGCCGTACGTACGATGGCAGCAATCTCATCTTCTTGAAAGTGGGGCCGGGTACCATCGGCATTGAGCGAAAGCACCCCCCCGGTGGCCGTGATCTTGATCTGATCCGCCCCACGCTTGATGGCGAGCCGCGTGGCCTCGCGCGCGGCCGCTTCGCCGTTGACCACGCCATGCTCTACGCCTGCGTTACCCACCACATCTTCCCGGTACCCCGTGGTGGGGTCGGCGTGCCCTCCGGTAACGGCCAGTGATTGCCCGGCGACGAACATACGCGGCCCGGCGCTGTCGCCCCGGTTGATGGCGTCCCGCAGCGAAAGGTCCACGCCTTCTGAGCCCCCAATGTCACGAACAGTGGTGAAGCCAGCCATCAGCGTAATATAGGCATAGCGTGCCGCCTGCAATGCCATATCGGTAGGCATGAGCCGAAACCGGTCGATGTACCCTCCCTGTTCAAACTCGTTGGACAGGTGCGTATGAAGATCGATCAGCCCCGGCAGGCAATACGACGAACGCAGGTCCACCGCGTGGTCTTCCCACAACGTAAAGCCCTCTTCTACGCCCACCACCTCCCCGTTTTCGACAATAACGGTACGTTCGCTAAGCGCCTCCGAGCTCACGCCTGGATCGATCAGCGTGCCACAGTGCAGGTGCGTTTGCTCCTGCGCGGTGGCATCCGGCAGGCTAAGCATCAGAAGGACAAGAACAAGGAGCGTTATGCGTAAGGGCATCATGTGGAAGCAGAAGGGCGTCAAAAAAGGGAGAGCACGGGTGTTACGCCGTGTGGGCATCAACCTGGACCATCGAGGCCCGGTTATCTCCGCCGCTATCGTCGCCGCTCCCTTCTGAGTTTACGAGGCCGCAGCCCCCCAGGAAGCAGACAAGCATCAAGCAGAGAATTACCGCATGCAGATTAGGTTTTTTCATGGTCTTTCGCAATGGACTGAGCATAGGATCGTGGGATACGGTAGTAGCCTAAGGCTATGACTGGCGGTACACGTAACTACAGCCGCCCTCCCGTCGGCGGGTTGCTGCCGCGGTAGACGTACACAAACTGGAGGAGCGAGTCTACCGGGGTAGCGGTCCGGTTAAACCGCTCATCGCCATCGATGGCCCCCCGCAGCCGGACGGCGTCCATCCCAAGCGTATCGGCGGCTGGGAGAACCTGCGCCAGGAAGCGACGGTCCTGGCGAATGGTGTAGCTTGTATCGAACGGGAGCGTGACCAGCAGCGTGTCAGCACTCAGAATTTCCACATTGGGGTCACCGACAGTACCAAAGTCTACCCCGGCCAGAAACTCCGTCGAAATTACCAGGCGCACCTCGTCGCCCCCATCAACCCGAACCTGTGCCGTGTCGGGTGCGGGATCCTGCACCAGCCCGCACCCGGCCATCAGAAGACAGAGCCCTGTGCACAGGCTTATGTCGCGTAGCCACTGCATAAGCGAAGGGTTGTGAACGTGCGCAATGAGATGCTGCCCAGAGCCGTCATGGTCATGGGCTCAGGTTGGGGTTGGAGCGGATCTCCACGATGGTAATGGGCAGGAAAGTGCCCGGGACGTTTTCCGTCCACTTGGGGGACGAGTCATCGAACCGGTAGTGATCCAGCAGCCGGCGTCCCTGCAGGTACAGGTTTACCTTACGGCTGTGCTGGAGCAGCTCAAAGGCGTCCACCTGCCCCGTGTATGGCGACAGGCCATCCAGTGCGCGCAGAGCATTGATCTGGTCATCGAAACTGACATCCGCGTTGCCGGCCAGCGCCGCTTCTGCAAGAATCAGATGCATCTCCCGCGCCGAGACCACCGGGATGTCCGCATACTGGGCCTGGGCGATGAAGCCTTCGATGGTATTTGACAGAACCGGATCCACGATCTCATCGATTGGATCCTGCAGGGTCACCTCACCAAACGTGCCGTCATCCTCAGGCGCAATGTACGACGTGCCGAATCCCAGCTCCGCACGCTGGTTCACCTGCAGCGCCATGCTGAGGTCACCAACGACCAGGCCAGGCAGCGAGCCATCCATCCCCAACGCGAACACGTAGGAGGCATCCATCAGGTCAAGGGCCGCCTGGGCATCTGCTACCGCACCCGCATTGTTTATGAGGTTGTCCTGCGGCGTGCCCGAGACCGGATTAACGGTATTCCACGCCGCCCGGCTGAATTGGACCCGTGCCCGCATGCCGGTCAGGGCGGTGGTGAGGGCCGTGTTGGGGTCAAGGGCCAGGCCACTGTCGATGTACTGCAGCGCTCGGTCGTACAGGCTATCCATGTTGGACGGGCCAACGGGTGGCGCTCCTTCTCCGCGGTCGGAGTCGATCACAAAATCGTCAAACATGTCGGCGATGCCGGTATAAATGATGGCGCCATATAGATAGACGCGGGCCAGCGTGTTGTCGCTCGCGAGTGCGTCTGCTTCGCGGAAGCCCTCGACGCGCCGGATGGCCTCATCAGCGGTCCAGCGAGCTTCGCCCACAAAGGGGAAAGCAGCGTCCGTGAATTCATTCAGCGCGTTGTCCAGCGTGCCGATATCCAGCTCGTTCCATGCGTCGCGAGAGCCGATCCAGGTGAGCTCGTCGGTGGCCGTGGAGTACGGCGCGAGAATAGCGCCGAGGGCACGGGTGACCGTGGCTTCTGAGCCGTTGGCGATCGCGGGGGCCGCGGCTGGATTATCCAGTTCCTCTTCTATGAGCGTGTTGGGGTTGCTTACGTCCAGTACATCGCAGGCCCCAACGATAAGCGCACTCACCAGACAAAAGATGACGGCAAGAACGGACAAGGGGTAGCGCGTTGTGATTGTAGGCGTAGCACTGTTCATGGCAATAAAGGGCTGTAGCGGGAAAGGGCAGAAGGGCGTGTGCATCGCACCTGCGGGGGTGGCGCCACGGTGGCCGGTGCGCGGCCACGCGTGACGCCTCCTACCGGGCAGGGGTCGTGTGTTTAGAAGGTCAACCGTGCACGAAAAGACACGCGCCGTGGGATGGGGAAGCCAAAGGCCTCCACCCCCTCCAGGAAGTTGTTTTCCAGCGCATTGCCCCCTGATCGCCCAATCGCGTTAAGCTCCGGATCGACGCCGCTGTATTGTGTCCACAGAGCCAGATTACGACCGGCCAGCGTCAGCGACAGGTTACGGCCGCCAAAACTTTGGACAAACTCACGCGGCACCCGCCACGTCAGGCTCACTTCGCGCCAGCGGAGGAAATCCGCGGACTCGATCATGTTGAGTCCGGAGAACGGCGCCAGCGCGAGCTCTTCATTCAACCACTCTTCCAGCGCCGCGAGCCGCACCTCGGGGTCATTCTGCGGGTTTCCGTCCGCGTCCACGCCGCCCGTCATGTAATCCCGCTCAATACGAGCCGAGGTGGGGAGGTTACGACCGATGGAGGCGTTGGATTGGCGAAATCCGCCGGTGAGGTTGTTCACGAAATAATTGCCGAAGCGGTACTCGAAGAGCGTCGACAACGTAAAGTTACGGAAGAACCGCACGTCCGCACCGAAGCTGCCCTGCCAGTCAGGTGTCGGCTTGCCGAGGTTGAAGTCTGCTGGATCGCCCGTCGGGCTGTTGGGGTTGCTCCCGATGAGCACACGGGCAAGGCTGGACGGAAGCGACGCATTTTCTGGCGTGAGGCCAGCCAGGTAGGCCAGCACTTCATCACGCGAATCCGCCGAGCCATCGCCATTGAGGTCCACCGGCAGAAAGCCGTCGGGGACGTCTTGCAGTTGCACGCCAAAGTGCGTACCCGGGGCATAGCCTTCGACCAGGAAGTTACGGTACCGGGGGTAGCTCCCGCCCACCTTGATGGGGGGCGCTCCGCCAAGGTCCGTGATCTGCTCCCAGAGGTATGAGGCGTTGGCGAACAGATCTACCGAGAAGCGCTCCTGGCTGACTACCAGGCCCCGCGCCGCTATCTCGACGCCCTGCCCCTTCAACTGACCAATGTTAACCAACTGCGTACCGGTAAAACCACCCGATACGGGGAATTGCTGGGCCACCAGCGCATCGTCCACCACGCGGTTCCAATACGTGGCCTCCACGGCGGCACGATCATCAAACAGCCCCAGCTCTGCGCCCACCTCCCACTCCGTGGAGATTTCCGGGCTGAGGTCGGGGTTGCCAAGGTTATTCGGCGCAATACCCGCGCCTGAGGCAGAGGACAGCGAGCCAAACGTGGTCAGCGCGTCAAATGCACCCGGCTGCAACCCCGACTGCCCAACGGCTGCGCGCAGGCGCCCCGACGACAGGGGGCCGATGTCACCCGTCCAAAACGGAGCATCCGAGAAACTAAAGGCCAATGAGGCTTTCGGGTAGAACACGCCGCTAAAGTCGGCCCCGAAAGCGCTGTTGGCATCATAGCGTCCTCCGACTGTCAGGAACAGGTAGTCGTCGAAGCCCAGTTGCTCCTGGGCGAAGACGCCCACGTTGACCACTTCACTGAACGTCTCGATGAGCGACTGATTGGCCGCAGCCGAGGTGACCTCAAAGCCAGGCCCGGGGAAGTTCACGCCCTGCCCAGACTCCAGCGAGTTGCGCGTGATGAAGCCCTGCGTGCCGACGATCAAGTCAGACTCAAACCTATCGCCAAACTCGTTCGACAGGCTGCCCTTAACGTCGAGCGTTAACTCCAGGGTGTTCTGACTGGCGAAGCGTTGCCGCCCCTCCGCCGTATCGGAGGCAAATCCATCGACGTTCCAGCCGAAAGGGCGGAATTCCCGACTGGAGGTGTTGGTGTAGTCCAGCCCGAAGATCGCGTCCACAGTGAACATGTCAGAGGGGATGAAGTCGATCCCAAACGAGCCATTAAACTTGCGCGCCGTCTGGGTCGTCTCCTGCTGCATCGACTCCGCTACCGACGCAAACGCGATCGTGCCCGTGCGGTTGTTTTCTTGCACCAGCTCTGGCTTGCTGAACTGCGCCAGCGAGATGGTGCCGTAGATGTTGTTGTTGGTCTGCAGCGTCTCGAAGTCCATGTCCGAGTACGACGTGGTAAACCGCAGGCGCACATCGTCCCGGGGGAGGATCTGTATGTTCGCCGTGGCGCTCGCCCGCTGGATCTGATCATTGGAGCGGACGCTTGCGCCTACGGGCAGCAGGTCGTTGTTGCCTCGGAAAGGACCATCTTCGCCCATGTAGCGCCCGCTAATGAAATAGGTCACCCCTCCAACGGCGGTATCTCCGCCGCCCCGCACGCTACCACTGTACTCCTGAGCAAACCCCGTCCCCAGGAGCATTCCCGGGAAGTCTTCGCTCACCAGTTCATAGGGCTGAAACGCGTTTTCGTCATTGCGGAGGATGCGTCCCATGCGCTGCGCCTGCTCCGGCGTGCGAGCAAACCCGACCTGACGGGCATAGGCATCTGGATATCGGACGGCTGTGACCTCTGAGCTAAACGAGAACTCCGGAGCCCCCGTCGTGCCTTGCTTGGTGAAGATCTGAATGACTCCGTTCGATGCCTCCGTACCAAAGAGGGTAGCCGCAGCAGCCCCCTTCAGGATTTCCACCCGTTGGATGGATCCCGGGTCGATGTCATCGAGCCGGGAAGGAGAGCCGCCACCGCCGGAATCAACGAAGCCACCGCCGAAGCCGCCGCCGTTGTTGACGCGCACGCCATCGATGTACACGATCGGTTCGTTGGATTGGGACAGGCTGGAGGATCCCCGAATTCGGATGCGCGCTCCCTCACCGGTTAAGCCACCAGAGGGCAGGCCAATCATACCCGGCTCGCGGCCCTGGATAAGATCAGAGAAACTGGCGATTGGTGCGTTTTCGAGCCGCGCCGTGTTGATCGTAGAGATCGAGTTGCCGAGGCGGCGACGTTCCACCGCCCCACCCGTGCCGGTCACAACCACCTCATCAAGCGCGGTCGACCGGGGTTCGAGCGTGAGCACAATCTCTGCTACCACCCCAGCCTCGACGGTCACCTCGCGCGAGACCGTTCGAAAGCCAACAAAGCGGGCCTCCACCTGGTACGTGCCCACGGGCACGTTCTCGATGCGGAAGCGCCCGTCCGCGTTAGCGACCGATCCGAGGCCAAGATCAGGCAAGACCACCTGCACCCCGGGGAGGGTTTCATTGGCCGCACCATCGTTGGCCACACCTGCAAGGGTGCCGGTGTCCTGGGCAGCAGCGGTAGTAGGCAGTATCAGGAGAAAAATAGCGAACGTGCATAGCAGTCGTAACGTGTGGTTCATGTAGCAACCGGGCTGATGGTGGTGGTGGCGATCTGGCCCTACGTGGGGCCTTTCTTGAGTACGCTGCTCTGGAGCGAGGATTGACCCAGGTCATTAAGAGCAGCGCCGCAACGTTCGTATGAAACGAACATTAGGTTTTTGTTAATTGCGACCCACTCACGTAACCAAGATGCAACGAAGCGCTTCCAACGCTCTGATTTTATTCGATTTATTGGGGTTTCCGCCGCTCGATTTCTGTCTTCTGCGCCCCTTCCCAGCGTTCGTAACACAAAAAAAGCGAGTGCCCTCTGTAGGGACACCCGCTTTGAACGGCAGATAGCCGGTCGTATGGCGCAGGCTACTCGCGAACGCAGCCAGGCTACCGAATCGACCGGAAGGTGGGCGGCAGATCGCTTTCTTCAGCCGTTGGGGACGACTCCGTCGCGGGACGTTCCACCGTACCGTTCGTGGCGCTATCTTCGCCGCAATACGTTTCGAATGCCTCTTTTAAATCGCCGGCAATAGCGTTTGCGCTACGCCCTTCAATATGCTTCCGCTCCAACACGAAGACAGGGTCACCTTCTTTGATGAGCGCCATAAACGGCGAGGATGGCGGAATACCGGCCAGGTGCTCGCGTGCTCGGGCCGTGGCCTCCAGGTCTTGTCCAGCAAAGACAGTCGTATAGGCGTCGGGCTGCGTTGCGGTCTGCTGCACCAGGGCGACGGCCGGGCGCGCATTAGCGGCCGCACAGCCGCACACTGAATTGACTACGAGCAGCATCGTGCCATCGGCCGCTGACGCAAACGCCGCATCAACGTCTGCTTCGGACGTCAATTCTGTAACGCCGAGGCGCGTTAACTCTTCGCGCATGGGTTGTACTAAAGCTTTGGGATATGGCATAAACGAGATGGGGTAAGAACAATAGAGTGAAAAACAACAGCCTACATCCGGTCGTGGCGATTGCACAAGTAGCCACGTCGATGCAGCGTATGGTACGTTCGTATGGATACACCGCCATTACAATCCGGATCTCCATCTCCTACCAACCGAAACGGGTGACCTGCGTATATACCCGCGTCCAAATTGCCATGAGATAGCGAATCCCGATCAGCCGGCAAGAAACTTGCGCTACTTACTAAATGCGGTGCGTTAAAAACCTTATACAGGGCACTCCGGTGCAGTTCCATGTCCTCATTGATCTCAACATAAACCCTTAGCTCATGCTCATACGATTGATCAGACGCTGGGGACTTCCTATGACCGTGCTGTTCATCCTCGGTATCGGCACGGGGTGCCAGAGCGCGCAGCCCCTTGCCACGGAAGCGCCGCCGACCACTACCGAGCAGGCTGATGCAGCGAACAACACCACGGCACCAGACATGAGCGAGGTGGAGGCGACGCTCCGTGAGGCGCACGCGGCGTGGCATGGTACGCCCCATCGGCTCGGAGGCACCACTCCGCGGGGGGTCGATTGCTCGGGCTTTTTGTATGTCCTCTTCCCTGCTTTATTTAATACGTCCCTTCCCCGCACCACGGAAGCCCAGGCCCGGACCGGAACGTCCGTCCGCGCGTCTCGCCTGCAACCCGGCGACCTGGTCTTTTTCAGACCCAGTCGAAAAGTGCGACACGTCGGTGTGTACTTGAGTGACGGCGAGTTTTTGCACGTCCCCAACAGTGGGGTCCGCATCAACCGCCTGGACGAACCCTACTGGGCAAACGCTTATTGGATGGCCCGCCGGGTGCTGAGCGATCCGTCCGTTGTTGCTTCTCAGCCCGGGAATGCGGTCTCCGAGGGCCCGCCTCGGACCGGCTGGTAACCTGGATCACACCGCCTGACAAAGCGTGTAATACGTCGCTTTTTATTAGATACCGCGTGCACAATGCACGCCGGGCGCCGCTACCGCTTCGGTCGTGGCGCCCTATTTTTTCGGCAGCGTTGTTCGCTGCTGTATCGTACGTTATTACCACGGATTATACAACGGCTCACTATGGGTGCGCAGACAGTTTACCTCACGGAAGAGGGTATGGAGGACATAAAGAATGAATTGCACTTCTTAAAAACGAAAGAGCGCGCACGGATCGCTGAGGAGATTGCCGAAGCACGGGCCCACGGGGACCTGTCGGAAAATGCCGAATATGATGCGGCCAAAGAAGAACAGGGAAAGCTCGAAGCGAAAATTGCTAAGCTGGAGGATACCATCGCCAAAGCTCGGTTGGTCGATGAAAAACATATCGATAGCAGCAAAGCCTTCATCTTATCAAAGGTTACGATTAAAAATAAGAAGACGGACGCTGTACAGACGTATACGTTGGTATCAGAGCAAGAGGCCGACATCGCGCAAAATAAGATATCTGTGGAGAGCCCGATCGGCAAAGGGCTGCTTGGGCAGGAAGTAGGTGATGTGGTCGATGTGAACGTACCTGTTGGCACCGTCAGCTTCGAGATTCTTGACATCACCCGGTAAGCCCTCGGAGAAACCGAACGATGCGTCGTTTCCTCTTTCGCCTGCTCCGTCGCATCGTAGGCCTTATTGCCACGCTCGTGCTTACCTACCTGGCGCTTTGCGTGCTCTTGCTGGCGGCCTATCGCGTAACCATGCCGCCCGTTACCACGGTGCAGCTGCAGCGTGCCGTGGAAGCGACCCTGGACGGCACTTCATACACGCGGCAGTACCAGCCTGTGGCACCCGATGCCGTCAGCCGGCATCTGCCGCGCGCCGTGATTGCGGCGGAGGACGGGCGGTTTTACCTGCACAGCGGTATCGACTGGGAGGCCATCCGCGAGGTTCGTGACGAGGTTGCACGCGGCGGACGGATGCGCGGCGGGTCCACCATCACGCAGCAATTGGTGAAGAACCTCTTCCTCACCACGCA
This sequence comes from Rhodothermaceae bacterium Tc-Br11_B2g6_7, assembly GCA_001564055.1. Taxonomy (GTDB): domain Bacteria; phylum Bacteroidota; class Rhodothermia; order Rhodothermales; family Salinibacteraceae; genus Tc-Br11-B2g6-7. The sequence continues at coordinate 76,383 of LKNB01000001.1, read as the reverse complement.
CCGTTCGTACCTTCGCAAGGGTCTGGAAGTGCCCCTGGCTTATGCTGCCGAGCTGCTCCTGTCGAAAGACCGTTTAGTGCATCTGTACGTGAATGTGGTGGAATGGGGCCCAGGCGTGTACGGTGCGGAAGCGGCCGCCCAGCATCACTTTGGTATGGCGGCGGCCGGATTGTCGCGTACGCAGGCGGCGGGGCTTGCGGCCTGCCTGCCCGCCCCGCGCACTCGTACGCCGCAAGGTATGGCGTCCTACACAGGTATCATCGAGCGGCGCATGGCGCAACACGGATGGTAGCCTTCGCCTACAGCAACCATACTGCGGCATTCCGGCTCGACTTTTATTCGCCCCTCTCTAAATGATGCGCATGATTGACCTCCGTAGCGACACCGTCACCCGTCCCTCCGATGCCATGCGGCAGGCCATGGCGGCCGCCTCCGTGGGCGATGATGTGTATGGAGAGGATCCGACCGTGAATGAACTCGAAGCGGTTGTCGCTGATATTTTGGGTAAGGAAGCCGGCCTCTTCGTGCCCTCCGGTGTGATGGCCAACCAGATCGGCTTGATGCTACATACCACCCCGGGCGACGAGGTGATTGTGGACCGGACGTCCCACATTTTTAACTACGAAACAGGCGGTCCGGCGGCGCTCGGCGGCGTGCAGCTACATCCGATTGATTCCCCCGACGGCTTGCTCACGGCAGATCTCTTGGAAGAGGCCATCCGCCCCGCCGCCGACGTCTTCCCGCGCAGCCGCCTGCTCTCCCTCGAGAACTCGGCCAACAAGGCCGGGGGGCGCATATATCGACCAGCACAGATCGAGCCCCTTACGGCCTGGGCAGCACAGCACGGGTATGCGCTTCATTTGGACGGCGCGCGCCTCTGGAATGCGGCCGTGGCGACCGGCGCCCCTCCCGCTGAACTGGCCGCTTCCTTCGATACCGTGTGGGTGGCGCTTTCGAAAGGGCTCGGGGCGCCGGTCGGGTCTGTGCTGGCGGGCTCTGCAGCGCTCATGGCACAGGCCCGGCGGTTGCGAAAGCGGCTCGGAGGTGGTATGCGACAGGCCGGGATCATCGCCGCTGGCGGCCTCTATGCGGTGCGCCATCACCGGGAGCGGCTGGCGGATGACCACGCCCGCGCACAGCGCCTGGCTAAAGCCATTGCGGCGCTCCCCCCTTTCCATCTGGACCTCAGCACCGTTGAGACGAACATCATCATCTTTGACGTGGACGGCTACACAGCCGCCGACGTGCTGGAGCGCATGGCAGGCGAGGGCATCCAGCTTACGGCGTTTGGCCCGCAAACCATTCGCGCCACGACCCATCTGGATGTAGACGATCAGGACATCGCCAACGTCATCGCGGCGCTACGGCGCTGCTTCGGGTAAGCAGTAGCTACCGCACCTGCACCTCAAGCGACGGAAGCCCGGTGCCTGACGCGATTAGGGTATCGCCTGATTGCACCGGCCCCACGCCCTCCGGCGTGCCCGTGTAGAGCAAATCGCCCGGCTCCAGCGTAAACACCGATGAGCAGTACGCCACGAGCTCGGCCACGCTGAAGATCATATCCGCCGTGGTGCCGCGTTGCCGCGTTTCGCCATTCACACTGAGCGACAGCGTAAGCTGCTGCACATCTGCAATGCTATCTGCCGGCACAAAGGCACCCAGCGGGGCGAACGTGTCGAAACCTTTCGCGACGCTCCAGGGATGCCGCCGATCCTTCGCCTGTTGCTGCACATCGCGAGCGGTCATGTCCAGCCCCAGCGCGTACCCCCCTACGTGGTTCATGGCATCCTCTTGGGCAATGTGCTTGCCGCCCGTAGTGATAACCGCTACCAGTTCCAGCTCGTGGTGTACCTCCTGCGACTGCGGCGGAAGTTCGACCGTTCCCCCCGACCGCACGAGGGCCGTCGAGGGCTTCAAAAACACCATCGGCGTATCCGGTACGTCACTCTTCATTTCGGCCGCATGCTTCGCATAGTTTCGACCAATGCACAGCAGCTTGCCAGGACGGAGCGTCGTATCGGTGGTGGGCAGCGTAATCATCATCGCGGGGTGAACCAATAGGTGACGGTCGGATCGGACCTCAAGGATAGCGGTTTGCCTACAGCATGCTGGCGTTCAGATTCAATTTCGCACACAATTGACGAAGGCAGCCGGCCCACAGAAGATCCGATGTGGTGGTGGCTGGTTACTCATAGGCTCAACAAAGTCTCACTCTCGCATCGGTAGTCAGCCCGGTGCTCCAAAGCAGAGGTCCCATGTACGCCATTATTGAAGTTGCCGATAAACAGTTTAAAGTCCGCGAAGGGCAGGACATTTTTGTGCCCTACCACAGCGATCTCGCGCCAGAGGATTCCCTCCCAATCGACCGCGTCCTCCTTGTTTCCGATGATGAGGCGGTCACGGTTGGTACGCCAACGGTCGACGGCGCCACGGTAGAAGCCACCGTCCTGGACCATGTAAAGGGCGACAAAGTACTCGTTTTCAAGAAGAAGCGGCGCAAGCGGTTTAAGGTAAAGCGCGGCCACCGGCAACAGTACACCAAGATTCACATTGATAGCATTACAATGGGCAGCGACGCCACGCCCGCAACGGAAGAAGAACCCGCTACAGCCTCTGCATAAACAGCGGTAAATCGTATCGGTAGCGCTTTAGTTGTATCGTTTAGACGCACCATCACCAGACTCCACGTGTAGCAATGGCACATAAAAAAGGATTAGGCTCAACGAAAAACGGCCGCGACTCTAACCCCTCCTACCTCGGCGTGAAAGCCTTTGGTGGCGAGATGGTGCCGGCCGGTTCCATCATCGTGCGGCAGCGCGGTACCAAATTCCACCCGGGTAACAACGTCGGGCGCGGAGGCGATGACACGCTCTTCGCCAAGTCAGCCGGTGAAGTGGTCTTTGCCCGTCGGCGCGGCCGCCGCTACGTCCATGTGGTAGAACCAGCGTAAACGGTTTCGCCTCGTGGCAGCATGACTATTGGATGCACTCGGGCCTCTCGTGCTTAGACGGGAGGCCCGGTTTTTTGTGCGGACTGGGGCACCGGTGCGGGCCTCCCGTACGCCGTGCTTACTCCATCCCGGTAAAGACCACCCGCAGCATCTCCTCCACCGAGGTCTCCCCACGGACGACCGCCGCACGTGCAGCCCCCTGCAACGTCACCATCCCATCCTCCACCGCCGACGCCTGAATCTCCTGCTCATTCACCGTTTCGCCGGCCGTTACGATGTGCTTCCGGATGTCTGTGGTGAACGGCAGGGCCTCACAGATGGCACGGCGTCCATCAAAGCCCGTGCCGCCGCACGTCATGCAGTTGGAATCGCGGTTCGCTGTGTAAAACACCGTATCTTCCTGAATATCGGTGAAGCCGTAGGCCGCCAGCATTTCGGGGCTCTCCTGAATAGGCTCCTTGCAGTCCGAACAGAGCGTGCGAATGAGCCGCTGCGCCACCACCAAGTTGATGGAGCTGGCAATGAGAAAAGGCTCGATGCCCATTTTGTAGAGGCGGCTGACCGCGCTGGGCGCGTCGTTGGTATGCAGGGTGCTAAACGTGAGGTGGCCCGTGTTTGCCAGTTTGATCGCGAGCTCGGCTGTTTCCCGGTCGCGCATCTCGCCCACCATAACGATGTCGGGATCGTGCCGGAGAATGGAGCGCATGGCTTCTTCCATGCCCAGTTTGTGGCTTAAGCTTCACCTGCCGCACGCCCGGCAGAACGTACTCCACCGGGTCCTCCACCGTGATCACGTTGAGGCGGGGGGTTACCACCTCCTGCAGCGCCGCATACAGTGTGGTCGTCTTTCCCGATCCCGTGGGCCCGGTAAGCACCACCATCCCGTAGGGCTGCCGGATGGCCCGCTCCACCTGTTGATAGGCCTCATCCGGGAGGCCCAGCTCCCCCAGACTGCCAATCACGTTCCGGTCGTCCAGCACACGAATCACCACGGACTCTGCGTGGATCTCGTGATCGGTCGTGGTAATCGGCAGCACCGATACGCGGTACCGGATGATGGTCTCGTCTACCGTCCGCTGGATAAACCCATCTTGCGCCTTTGCCCGCTCAAATCGATCCACGTTGAGCGTGTTATCCTTGATGACCGCCAGAAACGCCTCCGGGTGGATGCGCTTGTTGGTGTGCCACGGGTGCAGTTCCCCGTTCTTGCGGAACAGGATTTCCACCTGGCGCTGCTCTCCTGGCAAAATGTGGACGTCAGATACGCCCTGTCGCACCGCCTCCACCAGCATCGCCTCAAACAGGTTGATCAGAGCGGAGCGGCTCATCTGGGACTCTAACTCGTCCTGGTTGATGCCGCCGCTGTCCTCGTCAAAGTTAGACCCAAGATCAACGGCAACCTCTCCCCCTTCCACCAGGTCCATGTACTCGTTCCGCTGCCGCCGCAGATGCTTCAGCAACTGATTGAGCGTCTCCGTCGCCAGAAACTTGATCTCGAATCGCTGAGGCGACACCTTTTTGAGCACATCGTTTACCGTGTGCCGCGTCGGCTCGTCGGTACCGAAGACCAATATGCGCTCGCCGGCTTCAGTGCCGTACGTCACGGGCACCACGCGCGCCTCGCGAAGCGCTGCCCATTCGTCGTCTGATAAGACATCGCCCACCTTCTCAAAAAACTCCTGGATAGCTTCCGTCGGTAGCCCCACTTTCTCAAAGGCATACGCCTCCGCGGCCGCCTCTCGTATGCGGTTGGCATCCACGCCTGGGACTCCCATGAGGAATCGCCAGAGCGCGGGGCGCTTCTGACGGGGCTTTTGCCGCCACGCTTTCCAGGCTTCAGCCACCTGCTCCTCCCGAACGACGCCTTCAAACAGCAACTGAATAACGACACGGTCGCGCAGATGGAGCGGGTCGAAGGCCTCAACGCTTGAAAGGTCAGGGGCTGTTGCTGACGTTCCGTTGGGTTCCATGGAATGTCGGGGAGGGTTTCAGGTTGGCAGCGGTATATGTAGTGGTATCGGCATCGGCATGCACCACTAAACCGCCCGCTGAGCGACCCGTATAGCAGCTGTTCTTATTATTCAATGCTGGTATCTGATGCTTAATCTCCGCGACGCCTTTCTCCACCCCGATCCTCCACACATCGAGTTTCGGGCATTCACCCACGGCCTGATGCCGAAGACGGTGCCGGATCTCATGCAAGCCTTCACAGACGATTGGGCCGAGCGCGGGGTTGATGCCTGGAACCGCGTGCCCAACCACTGGCGGCCGGACAGCGGCGAGATCGTTGGGTGGTGGACGCTGCCGGAGTATCTGGCCGAGCACTTTGTGGCGCCTCTCCTGCAAGCGCCCCCGCACACCTGCATTCTGCAGCCGAACGTGCATACGACCGTGCAGTACCTGCTCTCAGCACCCGAGGTGTTTGCGACCGGCCGGCACGTGGTCATCACCGAGGCCGCGTTTCCCTCCGTCCAGCACAGCGTGAAGCAATGGCAGGATGTGTTCGACCTTTCACTGACGGTCATCCCACTCACGGACGCAGGGTTTATCGATCACGCCGCCGTGCAGGAGGCCATCACGCCAGAAACGGCCCTGGTGGTGCTGAGCCACGTGGGCTTCACGACGGGCGAACTGCTGCCTACCGACGTCCTTCGCCCCATCGCTGATGCCGTGCATGCGCAGGGGGGACTCTTCGTCATGGACGGCTACCACAGCGTCGGGTCGGTTCCCGTAGATGTCCAGGCGATTGGCGCGGACCTCTACATGGGTGGCCTGCTAAAGGAGGCGTGCGGCTCCTCGGGGAATGCGTTCGTGTATATACGTAAAGGGCTGGACCTCACCCCCCGCATGACCGGCTGGTTTGGGGATGATGACCCCTTTGGCTTTCAGCCCGAGCCCGGCGTCCATCCGGATGTGCGGCGGCGGTTTATGGGCGGCACGACGGCCGTAGCCTCGATGTATCACGCCGTAGAGGGGGTTCGTATCTTGCACGAGGCTGGTATTGCGAACGTGCGGCAGCATTCGCTGGCCTTGACGGCGCAGTGCATCGCCCGCGCCGACGACGCCGGCATGGCGCTACGGTCGCCCCGCCCTGCTGAGCGTCGGGGAGCCATGGTTATTTTAGAAGTGGAGGCGGCCGACCGGCTCTGTGCCTACCTGAAGGAGCGCGGCGTGTACACCGACAGCCGGCAGCAACGGTACCTCCGCATGGCGCCCTTTGTGTGGAATACGCCGGAGGAAGTAGACCGCGCGTTTGATATCATCGCCGAGGCCCTCGCCAGCGGCGCCTACCACAACACCCGTCCGGAAACGACCGCGGCGGCTGGGCCCGTTACCTGAGCTGCTTTTCCGCCCTACAGAGATTCCTGATGCAAAGCAGCCACATCCAGATTAAAGAAGTTGACCAGCGCGTTGTACAACTCCTCATGGCGTCGCTTCAGAGCGGTGGGACGTTCGAAAAAGTTCTCTACGGCCACGGCAAATAGTTCGGCCCCGTTCTCCGCAGCATAGGGCCGGAGCAGCGATTGCCCGCGTGCCGCGCGCTGCATTTCGCGCTGCACCAGCGCTTCCCAGGCCTCCGCAGAAGCCGGGTCCATAAGGGTAGGCACGCCTACGGCTTCCGCATGGGTGAAGTCGAAGAGATGCGCCAGCTCATGCAGCACAACGTTGTCGCCGTTGTGCGGAAAGGCCCAGCTATCTTCCACGGCCTGCCGCGTGAGAATGATGGGCCCCTGCGCGTGCACCATCCCATCGTAGTCGGCGCCTCCACCTTCCAGGTAGTCGTCGTCAAACCGATCCGGATAGAGTAGAATGGTCCGCTTCGTGGGTAGCTCCCAGTCGGGGCGTCCGTGCAGAATGAGCGCGGCCCCCGCTGCCACAGCCAACCGGTGCCGGTCCTGCACCGTCGTCTCTGCCACCCCTTCAAACCGCCACTCATCCAGAAAAAACAGTACGTCTCGTTCGAAGCGGGCGCGTGCCTGATCATCAAGGGCATCGTACAGCGGCACAGACCGCTCCAGCCATTGCCGCCACACGTCGGGGAAGGTCTGCTGCGCCACACGCCACCGGCGCAAGGGCCGGCGCCCAGCCCAAACAAGCAACATCGCAGGGATGAGTAGGGCCCATAGCGGCGATACCTGGGCCTGCCACAGAATGACAGCCGCACTGCCTCCCAGAATCACCCCTAAAAGCACGTAAAACAGAAGCGTAGACCGTCGGATAATCTGCACAGCAGGGGACCTCAGGGGCAAAAGAATCGACAGAAGGAAAAGCCTGTGATGCTACAGCGGAAAAGTGTACCGGCGCCCATGCCGGAATGCTCCTGTCTACGCTTCCAGGAAGCACAGCAGGGCTTGGCAGGGTTTTGTTATATGTGAACCGTGCACAAGCGCCCCGTACCACTTGATCGCCACTCGCATGGACACGCCCACCATCTCGCTGCACTCGTACCATCTTCCTCCGCCACGGTGCGAGGCCATTCCCCTGTCTGCTACCCTCCGCCCCATCTGGCGTGCCCTGCAGGCCGGGCGATGGCGGGAGGCGCGCACGTTGCTGCGGGCATCGGGGGGATCCACCACCGGGGAGCAAGCTGCCCTGAACGCTGCGCGGGCACGCGTCGAGCAAGCCCTGGGCAACACCAAAAAGGCACTGCGCTGGATTCAGCGCTCCAAGGAGCTCGCACCCACTCAGTGGTTTGCGCTGCGGCTTCACTGCGATATCCTCGCCCGCCGGCATGCCCATGCAGAGGCCACCCAGTTGCTCGCCGCCCAGCCGCCCGACGCCCCGGCCTGGGGCCTTTGGGATGAGCCCCTCACGCAAGCGACCTATTACACCGCACTGGCGGCGTGGGCCTACCGGCAACAGGAGCGCACCACAGCGCGGCAGCACCTGCACAGCGCCTACCCCACCCTTAACAATATGCCTGCTGGGCTGCTGCAGGACCTTTTTCGCTTGTGCGTCAACACCGAACAGCGCGATGGCGCGGTAGCGGCAGCAGCGCAGCTGATCACCCCAGAGGCGTTTGCAGCGTCAGATGCGCTGCTACAGGCCCTCGTAGACCAGGGCTGGGAAGAGGCGGCCCTGCGGCTGTACCTCACGCTGGATGCTCCGGGCGTCCCGGCCGACGCGCTCCGCCGTCGCATCGTCGGGCTTTGCCTCCGGACGGGCGCGGTGGAGAAGGCACGTGCCTATCACGCAGCACCGTGACCACGGCCTGACACCCCAACGCTACATGCCAGGCCAATGGAGCAATGGCGCGGTGATAATTGCTCCAAAGATACCTTAACATATCGTAGCGTGCCGTCGATACGACCGCCTGAACCTGACGCGCCCGGCGCAACGCACACCCCACGGGCGCCTTTGCCACGGTACTCTACGACGCCCTATGCAAGGTCTTTTTTGGCTTTATGCATTGGCCTATCAGCCTGCATCCGCCTCCGCGCAACCGCCCGCTGCGGCCCGCTCGACAGCCGCTGCCGACGACGATTCGCTCCCGGCCGAGCGGCTGCGGCAACTCAAAGAGCGCATTAAAGAGGGCTTTTATCGGCGACCTGAGGTGCTGGATGAGATCGCTCGCCCACTGACGGATGATATCATTGATGCGAACCCCGACCGCAGTTCCACTCCCCCTGCGCCCGAAGACGCATCTGAACAACCGTCTGAATAGGCCAGGAATCTTCATCACGCTACCCGCGGCGCCCGGCTGAGGGGTACCCAAGGCGCGCTACTTGGGAATATGGCCCTCTTCCCGGTATTTCGTTAGCTTGTTGCGGATCGTGCGCGCACTAACACCCAGGCGCTTGGCTGCCTCTTTTTGATTATGGCCCGTGTGCTCCAGGGTCTTCAAAATCATCTCGCGCTCCATCTCCTCGATGGTCTTCCCTGCCCGTACAAAATCAGCCGCTCCGGTGGAGGACGGTTTTTTGTCGTTGAAGAAGTCATTCACCACGTCCTCCTGCAAGATCACCTCCCGGTCGGCTGACAGGATGACCCCGCGCTGCACCATATTTTCCAACTCCCGCACGTTGCCCGGCCACGGACGCGAGATGAAGTCTTGCATGAGCTCATCCGAGACCTCCTTTTCAGGCAGCCCGTACAAGGCTGCATATTTCGAGATAAAGAACGCCACCAGCCGGGGGATGTCAGACGCGCGGTCGCGTAGTGGCGGCAGGGTGAGCGGAAACACGGACAGCCGGTGGTAGAGGTCCTCGCGGAAGGCGCCCTCCTCCATGGCCTCCTGCAAGTTGCGGTTGCTTGTTGCGATCACCCGCACGTCCACCGACTGGGGCTTGGAAGATCCTACCTTCACAAACTCCCGCTCCTGTAGCGCCCGCAACAGCTTGGCTTGAATGCTTTGCTTGACCTCGGTCACCTCATCCAGCAGCAACGTACCGCCATCGGCCTTCTCGAATGCCCCCGTCATGTCCGCCACAGCACCAGTGAAGGCCCCTTTGATATGGCCAAACAGGTGGCTCTCTGCCAGCTCGGAGGGCAGGGTCGCACAATTGAGCGCCACGAAGGGCTCCTCGGCCCGGTGACTCGCCTGGTGAATAGCCCGGGCCAGCACCTCTTTGCCCGTACCACTCTCACCCTGAATAAAGACGGGCGCCCGGTTCTGGCTGAGTAGCGGCAGCATTTCCTTTAGCCGCTGGATGGACGGATGCTCGCCGATAAAGGAGTCGGCCGCATCAGTGGAGCTTTGCTTGGGCGCGACAGCGGGTACGGTCGGTGCCGGCTCTTCCTCCTCCAACAACCGCTGTACCCGCTCCATGAGCTCGTCCGTCGAGAACGGCTTGGGGATATAGTCAATAGCCCCTGTCTTCATTGCGCGCACCGCATGTTGCACGTTGGCATGTGCCGTGATCATAATGACGCGAATGGACGGATACGTCTCCCGGATGTGAGCCAACAGCTCCACCCCGTCCATGTCGGGCATCATAAAGTCCGTAATCACCAGGTCGAAGTCGTGCTCCTCCAACAGATCTACCGCCTGGAGCGCACTCATGCAGTGGGTCAGGCGAATGTCCAACCGTTTAAACAGACGCGTAAACAATGTGTGGAGCATCTGCTCATCATCAACAAACAATACATGGGGGTGATCGGGCATCCCAGCAGGGTTCAGAAATTCAGGTACACGGCGGAGGCGTAAGGTACAACGTGCGACTGTGGAAGTACAACTTCCATCGGTTGCATCATACCAGGACGCGTGCAGCCCGGGATAATGTGCGCATGGGGCGTCTTGTGGCGCGCATCCTGTCATCGCGTTACAATTTTACGTGAAAGGTTTTCGTATCTCCCGACGGCAACGGTTGCCGTCCGAGCATTTGTGGCTCAAGCGACACCGGCGAACATGGTGCACTCCGCGCCTTGGCTGCCGGGCTACGGAGACCACCCGTGCCCTCCACGCTTTGGAAAATGCTTAATAAAGCGCCTGAGGGCCATACGAGCAGGCCGTGCGTGGCCTTACAGCCGCACATAGCACCGCGTGATGGTGGCCAACCGAGAAATTGCCAGTGGTCGCTGAGCCCGGGTGGCACGGTGGTTGAACATCATGGAGACTCCTGAGCAGCACCACACCTGCTGTGACTACCGAGCCTCTCCACCGCCAGCCTTTTTACGCTCATGAAACGCGACCTGCAACAGCTTGCCGAAGCGCACACCGCTGCTCCAACGCCCGAAAACCGCGACGCACTCGTACGGGCGGCCCTTCCGTTTGTCCGCTCGCTCGTTAACCGGCTGAACGTGCCCGATACCATCCTGGCTACCCGCGATGATCTGGAGCACGTAGGGTACATCGGGCTGTTGCAGGCGCTGGATGCCTATGATACGTCGCGCACCACCCCCTTCGTGTCGTATGCCTACGGCCGTGTGCGCGGGGCTGTGGTAGACTACCTCCGCTCCATCGATACCCTCCCGCGCGAGCGCCGGCGGCGACTCGCCGAGGCCCACCGCACGTACGACGAACTGCAGCAGCAGCTTGGCGATGACCCGACGGAGGCCCAGGTGGCTGAGGCGATGAATATGTCGTTGGAGGATTACCGCTACCTGCTGCATCTCTCGCAGCGGCGGTATGCCCAGCCCTTGCACGACCCCCTCTCCCACCATACCGACCGCAGTCTGATTGATACGCTCATGCACCCGGATGCCCGCCACGACTTCGACGCCATCGACCGCCGGTCGCTTTATCAATACGTGAGCGCCCTCATTGCGCAACTGCCCGAGCGTGACCAGACCATTCTGGGACTCTACTACTATGAGGAGCTTCGGCTGAAAGACATTGCCGGCCTGATGGACCTGACCGAGGCCCGCATCTCACAAATCCTCAGCGAGATTCGGCGCACCCTTCGGGCTCAGCTTAGCCGTACGGAAGCAATCGCGGCGTAAGCCCCACCGAACCGTGACAGGCTGCCCCACGGTTCGATTACGTGCGAACATTTTCGTTACGGTGAGGTACAGGTAGACTTGACACGGCAGGCCTTCGCCTGCGCGTTCACCCCGCTTCGGCGGGGATTCGCTGTACCCCCCAACACATTACAGGGCTGCCTCATGGGCACAATGACGAATATTCGCGAGAACACAGGGATTATTCTCTGGATTCTCGTTTTTGCATTTGGCGTAATCTGGGTGCTGCAGGACTCCGGTGGCGTCGATGTTATCAGTGGCACCAGTGCTTCCAACCTGATCGTGGTTGACGGTGAGTCGATCTCCCATCAGGAATACCGTGAGGCCCTGGATCAACGGCTGGACGTATACCGCCAACAAACCGGCCAGCAGGTCTCGGCACAGCGCCGCGACATTGAGGAGCAGCGCACCTTTGATGGCCTTGTCGAAGACCGCCTCATTAAGCATGAGATGGATCGTCTCGGCATTACGGTCTCGGACGATGAGCTGTATGAAATGGTGATGGGCGAAAATCCGCATCCGATCATTGTCGCGAACTTCAGCGATGAGCAGGGCAACATCGACCGTGGGATGATTCAGAACGTGGTCGATAACATGGATCAGGATCCCCAACTGCGCGAACAGTGGCTGCAACTGGAGGATTTCCTGCGGCAGGAGCGCCGGCAACAAAAGCTGGTCTCGCTGCTGGAATCGTCCGTCCGTGTCTCCTCCGCTGACGTCCGGATGGCCCACGCCCGAGAGCATATGCGAGCCGATGCGGAGTACGTCGCGCTGCGGTATGCTGCGCTCCCCAATGATTCCGTGGATGTAACGGAGAGCGACATCCGCGCCTTCTATGACGCGCATCAAGAAGACTATCGGCGCGAGCGTACGTTTGAGCTCCAATATGCCTCCGTTCCGAAGGTCCCTGCACCGGAAGACACCACGGCCTTTCTCGAAGACCTGGAAGGCATGAAGGAGCGCTTCGCGGCTGCGGAAGATCCGAGGGCGTTTCTTGAGCGCAATGCCTCCGCCCGGAGCTTCACGGATGCCTTTTTTGCCCTGACGGATCTTGAAGAACCCATCGCGACTGCTGTCGCAGAGCAGCTGGAGCCCGGTGCCGTTGTAGGACCCGTGGTGGCCAATAACCAGGTGAACCTGATCAGAATTCTTGATCTACAGCCTGCCGAAGAAACCGCGGTCCGCGCGCGACACATTCTGATTGGCACGAATGACCGCGACGATGCGCAGGCGCAGGCCCGGGCGGCTGAACTTGCTACGGAATTGCGCGATGGTGCTGACTTTGCAGCGCTCGCCCGTGAGCACTCGGATGACCCGGGCTCAGCGGCCCGCGGAGGTGACCTGGGCTGGTTCAACCGCGGCGCGATGGTCGCCCCGTTTGAGTCGGCCGCCTTTGGCGCTACGCCCGGCGAAATCGTAGGTCCGGTTGAGACCGATTTCGGGTACCACGTGATTGAGGTTCAGCAGCGCGCGGACCAAGAGGTACAAGTGGCCATCTACGCCGAGAACCTTCAGCCCTCTGTCGCTACGCTGCGCGAAATAGAGGACACCCTGGAAGATCTCCGCATCTACACTGATGAAGGGGCTGACTTCGAAGACGAAGCGGAACGGTTAGGACTGGAGCTTCAGACGGTGCGCGTGGAAGAAGGCCAGGAAAACATTCCCAACATCGGCCAGAGCCCTACGCTACAGAACTTCCTTGAGGGCAGCTCGCGCGGTGACATCTCGGATATCATTGAGCTTGACGACAAGATGATCGTTGGGCGCGTAACTGGTATTCAGTCTGCCGGCTTCCGCCCGTTTGAGGAGGTGCGCGATGCAGTAGAGCCGCGCGCCATCCTGGAGGCGAAGCGCGCCGTGCAAACCGAACGGATGCGCCGCGCCTACGACGCTCATGGGTTTGATGGTCTTGCTGAGGCCCTGGACACTAATGTGCGGACCGCCTCTAACATTTCGTTCGACAACACGAACGTCCCTGGACTTGGTCGTGAGGTCACCTTTGCCGGGCAGTTGCTCGGGCTTGACGTGGGCGATGAAACCGGCGTCACCGAAGGTGAGAACGGCGTGTGGGTGGCCCGCGTGACCCGCAAGGCCGACCTCCCAGAACTGACCGACCAGCGCCGCGCGCAGCTGCGTCAACGCTTGACGCAGGAACGCGTACAGGAACTGCAGGAGGCGTGGGTCGAAAGCCTGCGTGCTGATGCTTCCATCACGGACAACCGCGCCCGAATCTTGCAACAGTAGGCTCTCCCCTTCTGGTCGCCACCCTCAAGCGCGTCTTCTCTCCGGAAGACGCGCTTTATGTTTTTATGCACGCCAGTCCCGACCTCCGCGGACGCCCGGACCCGGCCTACAGATACACCTCAAGCGTGCCGCGAAAGACCCGCTCCACAGCACCTTCCAGATACAGATCAGCGACATGGCCGTCCTCCCACGCCCACCCAACGGTAAGCCGTCCGCCGGGCATGTCCACGTGTGCGGTGTCGGTGCCAATGTGCCCCTGCAACCGAGCCGTCACAGCTGAAGCGAGGGCCCCCGTGCCACACGCTAACGTCTCGGCCTCCACGCCTTTCTCGTAGGTGCGTACGCGGAGCACTGGTCGGTCGTCAGATGCCGTGTCCACGGTGGCGTGCACCGCATTGACGTTGGCACCGGCCGGCGCCAGGCTTGGGTCGTGACGCAACGCCGGCGCCCACGTAGCGAGGTCGGCTTGGGCCTCGCCATCAACGAAGCAGACCACGTGCTCTGTGCCCGTCCAAATAAAAGACGGCGCCGTCCCACCCGGCACCGCCGCTGTGGCGAGGGCTTGCGCCGCCGTAAACCGCTCCGGCGGGGGCACAAAGAGCCGCACCCGCGTCCCCCCTTCCGCCACCTCAGCCCGGTAGACGCCAGCGTCCGTTTCAAACCGCAGGGGATTCGCCGTTTGACCTGCGGCGCGAGCAAATGCTGCAAGGCACCGTGCCCCGTTGCCACACATGGTCGCTCGCGAACCGTCCGCATTCCGGTAGCGCATGCGGAAGTCATGTCCATCCGCAGTGGCCTCTTCAAAGGCCAGCAGGCCATCAGCACCGACGCCCGTGCGGCGCGGGCAGTAGCGCGCAGCCAGGGTGCCGAGTTCATCCTCAGAGAAGGCGTAAAACCGGTTATCGACCACAATGAAGTCGTTACCGGACCCATTCATCTTTACAAACTCAACGACGAGGGGACGTTTCATGGAGTACCTGTATTCGTGAAACTGCCTGAGGGTTTGTAGTTACAACCAGCCATAGGGCACGTCTTACGCGTGTAACACGGACACGCCCTATCTTTTTCGCCGGACCTACTTCTTCTCGTTTTTACCTGCCGCCCATTGGTAACCAAACAGCTTACGATTACGGATGTTGAGCCGCTCCTCCTGCTGGGGTTTAACGATGTAAACTTACGAAAAATTGAGTCCGCTTTTCCGCAGGCCAGCATCACGGCGCGGGGCAACCGCATCATCGTACAAGGCGAGCCCGACGAAGTCCGAACGATCCGCCGCATCATCAACGAGTTGGCGCAGATCCTAAAACGCAACGGCGAACTGACGGAGGCGGACGTGTCTACCGTGATGGCGCTCTATCTGCAGGGGGACGGCGCCCCGACAGCCACCAGTGACGTTGGGGACGTGATCTTGCTCACGCCCGGCGGTGCCCCCATCAAGTCCAAAACGCCCAACCAAGCACGGCTGGTTGAAATCGCCAGCGCGCACGACGTCGTGTTTGCGATTGGGCCCGCGGGTACGGGTAAGACGTACACGGCGGTGGCGCTGGCCGTGGCGGCCTTGAAGGCCCGGAAGGTGAAACGCATTGTGCTCTCCCGCCCTGCGGTAGAAGCGGGCGAGCAATTAGGGTTTCTGCCCGGCGACTTCCGCGATAAGGTGGACCCGTACCTTCGCCCCCTCTACGATGCGCTGGGCGATATGCTGCCCCGTGACCGGCTGGCCGAGTATATGGAGCAGCAGGTGGTAGAGATCGTACCGCTGGCCTACATGCGCGGCCGCACCCTCAGCTCATCGTTCGTGATCTTGGACGAAGCGCAAAACGCCACCCGGCAGCAGATGAAGATGTTCTTGACCCGGCTGGGAATTAACAGCCGTGCGATCGTTACGGGCGACGCTACCCAGATCGACCTACCCAGCCGACGCAACAGCGGCTTGCTGGAGGCCCGCCGCATCTTGAAGGACGTGGAGGGCATCGCATTCGTTGAGTTTGACCGGGGCGATGTCGTCCGTCACCAGTTGGTGAAAGACATCATCGCCGCCTATGAACGCGACGACGAAGCCCGCGCCGGAAGTGCCTCGCGCAAGAAGCAGGGGGCTCGACGCGCCTGATGCGCCGCTTCTCTCGCTACCCGCCCCACTGTGGGCTGAGGCCGTCTTACGGCGCCAGCCTCAGTTGTGAATGACCGATTCCGCCACCGTGTTGCGCACGGGCTCGCGCGCTTCGTCCTGCGGCGCGTCCACAGCGTACTGAAGGTGCTCCACCGGGTTGTTCTCCTCGTCGCACAGCACAACCTGGGGCGTATGCTGCCGCGCTTCGTCCGGCGTCATCTCCGCGTACGCGATGACAATTACGGCATCTCCCCGCTGAGCCAGCCGGGCGGCAGGACCATTCAGCTGTACCGTGCGCTCGCCCGGCGCCCCGGGGATGGTGTAGGTCTCAAGACGGGCTCCGTTGTTGACATTGACGACCTGGACCTTTTCGTACGGAAGGATTCCCGCAGCGTCAAGCAGCTCCTCGTCGATGGTAATGGAGCCTTCGTAATACAGATCAGCCTCGGTGACGCGAAGCGGATGGAGCTTCGACTTGAACATCGTGATGGTCATAGAGGACGTTACGTGCGCGTAGGTACAGTGAGCGGTATGTTGTCGATCAGCCGGGTATCCCCGAAATAAACGGCCACCGCAAGCAAGATGCGCTGGCCTGGCTGCAGGCGCTCCACGGGCGACAGCTCCCTCGCGTCTACCACCTCAATGTATTGAGGATGGACCAGCGGAGCGTCGGCCAAAATGGCCTGCATGCGTCGAACCAGAGGTCCAACCTGCAGTTCCCCCTGCTGCACGGCGGTAGCAGCCGCTGAAAGCGCTTCGTACAGGGCAGGCGCTTGCGCCCGCTCCTCGGGGGTTAGGTAGGCGTTACGTGACGACCGGGCCAGCCCATCGGACTCCCGCACGGTTGGCACCGCCACGATGTCCACGGGCAGATGCAGATCCCGTACCATGCGGCGGATAACCGCGAGCTGCTGGGCATCTTTTTGCCCGAAGACCGCCACATGCGGCTGCACGATGTGCAGCAACATCGACACCACAGTGGTCACGCCGTCAAAATGCCCGGGGCGGACCGCGCCGCAGAGCGTATCCGTCAGTTGGTTGACGCTGACAGTCGTACGCTGCGCAGCGGGGCCGTCTGGATACATCTCCTGCACGGTAGGCGCAAATACGTGTGTGGCCCTCCCCTGGCGGCGCAGCGTTTCTTCATCGGTTTCGAGCGTGCGCGGATACGCTTCATAGTCTTCGTCCGGGCCGAACTGGGTAGGGTTTACGAAGATCGATACCACCACGACATCGCCTTCGTCACCGGCCTGTTCTACCAGCGCCAGGTGTCCCTCATGCAGCGCGCCCATGGTAGGGACAAGTACAACCCGGCGGTCTGCGGCACGTGCGGCCCGCGAGACGGCACGCGCCTCGGCAATCGTGGTCAGTCGTTCCATGGTGGTGGGTGGGTTCGGAGCAGCCCGGGCACGAAGCTCGCGGTATTGTACGAAGGGGCGGCTTAACTGACGACCTGCGCGAAGGTTTATTTTTTGAACAAGAACGCAGGTTTCAGCGCTGGCTCATCCGATGAGTCGCTTCGCTTTACTATACTGTCAGCCTACATTGACTACTGCTTTCAGCTACCCCCTCCTCCCTATGAGCTCCACGCGGATCGAGAACGACTCCCTCGGCGAAGTGCACGTCCCTGCTGATGCGCTGTATGGCGCGCAGACCCAGCGGGCAAAGCAAAACTTCCCCATCAGCGACCTGCGCTTTCCCCGGCTGTTTATCCGCGCCATCGGGATTGTGAAGCAGAGCGCTGCGCGGGCGAACCAACACCTTGGCCTGCTGGACGATGACATCGCCACGGCAATTATTGAGGCCACCGAACAGGTGATCAACGGCACGCTGGATAGGGAGTTTGTGCTGGACATCTTTCAGACCGGCAGCGGCACCTCCACCAACATGAACGCCAACGAGGTCATCGCGAACGCGGCGTCGCAGGCCCTCGGAGAAGCCCTCGGGAGCAAGGCGGTCCACCCGAACGACCACGTCAACATGTCGCAGTCGTCCAACGACGTCATTCCCACCACCATGCACGTGGCCGCCCGGCTCGCCCTGCACGAGACGCTCCACCCGGCCCTGGAGGCCCTCCGCGATGCACTGCAGGAGAAGGCTGAGGCGTTTGATGACGTGCTGAAAAGCGGGCGCACGCACCTGATGGATGCTACGCCAGTGCGCCTCGGGCAGGAGTTCGGGGGCTATGCTGCGCAGCTTGATAAGGCGCTGGACCGTGTAGAGGTCGCCTCGCGCGAGCTTTCTGACCTGGCCCTGGGCGGCACCGCGACGGGCACCGGCATCAATCGCCATCCCGACTTTCCCGCCACCGCGATCGGCTATATCAACGAGGCCACCGCCCTCACGTTTGTTGAGGCCGCAAACCACTTTGAGGCACAGGCAGCCAAGGATGGCGTGGTGATGGCCTCGGGTGCCCTCAACACGATAGCCACCAGCCTCTTGAAGATTGCTAA
Source organism: Rhodothermaceae bacterium Tc-Br11_B2g6_7 (assembly GCA_001564055.1). Lineage (GTDB taxonomy): Bacteria > Bacteroidota > Rhodothermia > Rhodothermales > Salinibacteraceae > Tc-Br11-B2g6-7. Next base: position 58,229 of record LKNB01000001.1, on the reverse strand, counting down.
CGACCTACGGCACCTCAGCAGCGGACCAACGAGCGGCCTCTCCGAAATACAGCTCCCCGCTATTCAGCCGGGCTCTTCCATCATGCCGGGCAAGGTCAACCCCGTGCAGAGCGAAGCGCTCATGATGGTAGCCGCCAAGGTGATGGGCAATCACACTACGATTACCGTGGGCGGGCAGCATGGCAACTTCGAGCTTAACGTGATGATGCCGGTCATGGCGCATGCGCTGCTGGAGAGCATTACCATTCTGGCCCACGGCTCGACGGCGTTTCGCACCAAATGCGTGGAAGGCATCGAAGCCAATCGGGCCCGCTGCAAGGAGCTGCTGGAGCTGAACCCGTCAATCGCGACCGCGCTCAACGCTGCTATCGGGTACGACAAGGCCTCGAAGGTGGCCAAGCGCGCAGCCGCCGAGCGCCGGTCCGTACGGGCCGTCGTGGTCGATATGGGACTCCTCTCCGAGAGTGAGCTGGACGAGGTCCTTGACGTCCACGCGATGACCGAACCTGGCATTCCTGGATCGTGACGATGTAGTGTGTCACCTTGCCGTACAGGTTCGATAACAACATTTGCCGGCACAGGCTCGTTTAGACCGTTCAATTTTATGAATGAAAGTGCCTGTACTTGGTCGGCATGTTTTTCGCACAGTGACCCGACTGTACATGTGGCACTACCGCAGAGCTCGCGGCATCTACCCGAGAGCCGGTCTGCCCATCACACAGATTGACACCAACCTTACACTATGAGCACGCAAGGAAAAGCTTCATTGGCCATTTTGACCGTTGTGGCCTTCTTGGCGGGGATCCTCTTCACCACCATGGGCGCCAACGTTTTTGAGGCCGGCGAACGTATAGGATTGGAGTCGCGTGCCGGCGATACGTCCATCGAACTGGACGCGGATAGCCCCATCCTGACTCTTGAAGAATCCTTCGTCGAGGTATCGGAGCGGGTGAACCGGACGGTGGTGCAGATCCGATCGGAACAGGTGATCGAAGGGCGCCCCAATCCGTTCGAGGGCACCCCATTTGAGGACTTCTTTGGCGGTCCGTTTGGCGGACAGGGTGGGGAAGATCAGATCCGACCTGGCCTGGGCTCCGGAGTCATTGCTACGTCGGAGGGGCACATCATCACCAATAACCACGTGATTGAAAACGCCGACAACCTGGAAGTCCGCCTGTTTGATGGCCGCTACTACCCCGCCGAGGTGGTGGGCACCGACCCCGGGAGCGACCTCGCCGTCATCAAAATTGACACGGACGGGCTGGACACGATTTCGTTTGGCGATCACGACAACCTGCGGATTGGACAGTGGGCCCTCGCCTTCGGCTCCCCCCTCTCTGAGGATCTCGAAAATACGGTCACCGCGGGCATTGTCAGTGCCACCAACCGCACCAGCGCTGAAATCTCTGCTCGCATTAACGTCTTTGCAGAGCTGATCCAGACAGATGCTGCGATCAACCCCGGAAACTCGGGCGGCCCGCTCGTGAACGCCCGCGGGGAACTCATCGGCATCAACTCGGCCATCATGAGCCGCACGGGAGGTAACATGGGGATCGGCTTCGCCATTCCGGTGAACGTGGTGGAGAACGTCGTCGACCAGTTGATTGCCGACGGCACGGTGCGCCGTGCGTATCTCGGTGTGAACTTCGACCGGGTGCCGCGCTCGCTGGCTGATGCGTTGGACGTGCCCCGTGGGACGGCACAACTCACGGACGTGCAATCCGATACTCCAGCCGAGCGCGCCGGTCTACAGGAAGGCGACATCATCATCAGCGTCGACGGTCGGCAGTTGCGGGACTTCAACCAGATCCGGACCATCATTGCCAACATGCGCCCCGGCGACTCCGTAGATATGGAGGTAACAGACGAGACGGGTGAGCGCCGCACGGTGAGCGTGGAGTTGGGCGAGCGGCCGGATGGCGAGGCCCTTGCTGGGCAGCAACGCAATCGCGATGACGCCCCCAGCGATGACGTCTCCGGTGAGCTGGAGGAAATGGGCATCAGCCTCACCGACGCCAGCCCTGAGGCGCTGCGCCGCCTTGGCATACGCGGCGTAAGTGACATCGAAGGCGTGCTCATCCGAGAGGTGAGCCGCACCAGCCGGGCGTACCGGGACGGCGAGTTGCGCCAGGGCATGGTCATCACAGAGGTGAACCGTGAGACCGTCAGCAACCAGGACGAATTCTTAGAGGTCTATCGCGACTTGCCCTCGGGTGAATCCTTCATCGTCCGCGTGCTGCGCCCCCAGCGCACACCAGACGGTGGTATAGAGATGAGTTCGTTCTATACAGCGCTTCAGAAACCGTAGCCCATGTGGCGCCGCTGAGCGAAGCGGCGAAGACCCAATAACGGTACAGCAAAGCCGCCCCTCCATGACCGGAGCGGGCGGCTTTTTTATATCCAACAAAGAGACGCGAAACGGCGCCCTTTCCCTGCTACTCGTTCCGCCGGAAGTTCTCGGGGCCGCCCGGATGATTGTCCAGGATGTCCTCTATCTCCCGAAGGGTTTCCTGAGTGAGCCGGTCGGCCACGTCCAAGGCCGCCATATTTTCCTCCACCTGCTCGGGCCGTGAGGCACCGGTAATCACCGTACTTACGTTAGGATTCTGGAGGCACCAGGCGATTGCCAGTTGAGCGGTGGTGCATTCGAGCCGGTCCGCGATGGGTGTAAGCTGCCGGACCTTCTCCAGCTGGGCCTGTCCCTCGGGGCTCTCCAGCCGCTTCCGTAGCCACTCGTACCCCTCCAGGTCCATGCGGCTGCCCTCCGGTATGCCGTCGTTGTATTTGCCCGTGAGGATTCCACTCTTGAGCGGACTCCACGTCGTGAGTCCCAGCCCGATGTCCCGATAAAGCGGAGCAAACTCGTGCTCGACTCGGTCGCGATGCAGCATGTTATACTGCGGCTGCTCCATGAGCGGCGGATGCAGGTGGAGGCGCTGTGCAATCTCGTAGGCGTGCCGGATCTGCTCGGCGCTCCACTCGCTGGTGCCCCAGTAAAACGCCATGCCCTGGTCAATCAGAAAGCTCATCGCTCGCACCGTCTCCTCGATGGGTGTGTGCACATCCGGCCGATGGCAAAAGACGAGGTCCACGTAGTCCGTCTGCAGCCGATCGAGCGCAGCCTCCGTACCTTCGATGATGTGCTTACGTGAAAGGCCCTGATCGTTCGGTCCCTGCCCGCCCCAGAAGATTTTAGTAGACAGCACAAGGTCAGAGCGCGTCCAGCCGGCATCCTGGATGATGTTGCCCATCATCACCTCTGACTGTCCGCCGGAGTAAGCTTCCGCGTTGTCAAAAAAGTTGACGCCGGCATCGTACGCCGCGTGCATACAGGCGGCTGCACGGTCCTCGTCGATTTGATCACCGAAGGTGACCCACGACCCAAACGAGAGAGCAGACACTTTTAGGCCCGAGCGTCCCAAAAAACGGTAGTTCATATCAGAAACGTTTATTGTAGAAAATATAAGTGTGGTAAGATGCGAGGCCCTACGCGGCTTTGCAACCGTCGCGCTGGCTTTGGCAGCCATGTTACGTACGTTGTTCTCGCCTTTCACGCGGTGTGCACAGCGGCATTGTCATCAGGCGCGTACCCAAGGTCAGCACGCGCATGGGCCAGCGACCACATCCGCTGAGCATTGGCTGAGACGCCGTAGTACACGCCAAAATCGACGGCGGCGCGTAGGCTGCAGACCATCAGATGCGCGAGGTCGCGGTGGCTCAGCCATGTACGCCGCAGCCGCTCCTCCCGCGTCGGGTCGTCGTGCGAACGCACCGACCCAATGCGCAGGCACACCACGCGCAGCCCGTGCTGCTCCGCATAGTATCGCCCAAGCGCCTCCCCGGCGAGCTTTCCCACGGCGTACAGGCTATCTGGACGCGGCTCTGCCTGCGCGGTCAGGCGGGGGCGGCCGTCCTGCCCCGGCAACGGATCGTCAGCCTCGTACCCACCAACGACGTGATTGGAGCTGGCATACACTACGCGGGGCACGTCATGGCGCACGGCCGCGGCCAGCACCTGCCGCGTACCATCAATGCCTGCCCCCTGCACCGCAGCCCACGGACTCTCTACCCGCGGATCCGCCGCCAGGTGCACGATCGCATCAACCGGGCCCGTCTTGCGCAGCACGCGATCCAGCACGGCAGCATCCGTGCAATCCCCCGTGTAGACTGATGACGGAGCACCGCCCGCCAGATCCAGCCCGATCCGGGCCATGGGCTCCGGTAATCCCTTCCAGAGGATCTGCCCAATACAACCAGCCGCGCCCGTGATAAGCACGCGAATGTTATCGCTGAATGAAGAATCCATGGGTCGCTGGGGCTTGTACGGCAAATTCGTAGGTTACGGGCGCTTCGACACGTTTCGGCTCTCGGTTTGCATGATCTGGAGTCGCCCGCTTTTCTCCCGCTTGCCTTTACTGCTTGTGATTGGTGAAGATTACCTCGTCGCCTTTTTGGCTGGTCTTGTGCAGGGCATCGTCGAATGGTTGCCGGTATCCAGCCAGGGTAACCTGGCCCTTTTTCTGACACTGGTGGGGACGTCTCCTGACATCGCGTTACAACTGGCCCTGTTTATCCAGATTGGGACCACGCTTTCTGCCACCATCTATTACTGGGAGGACATCTCCGAAGCATTCCGTGCCCTCCCCTCGTGGCGCCCGGCGACTGCTTTTGAGGGTCCGAATGCGATCACGACCTTTGTGGTGGTGGCGTCGTTGGCCACCGGGGTGATTGGGATTCCGCTGTTCCTGTTCGCGGTGGATGCCGTCAGTGAGCTGGCCGGCGGTCTATTTGTAGCCCTCATCGGGGTACTCCTCATCATCACCGGGATCGTGCAAAAGGCGTCGGAGCAGGTGGAGCTGGGCGGACGCACCGAGCCCACGATGCTGGACGCCATGATCGTGGGCGCGTTTCAGGGGCTCACCATCCTGCCGGGGGTGTCGCGCTCCGGCACCACCGTTAGCGTCTTGCTGTTCCGGAGTCTGGAGGGGGCCGCCGCCCTGCGGCTGTCGTTTTTGCTCTCCATTCCCGCGAGCCTGGCGGCCGGTGCGCTCACCATGTTGCGCAGCGGCGGCTTGCCGGGCGTCACCCCGCTGGGCGCCCTGATCGCCCTCTCTACCGCCGCAGTCGTCGGCTTTGCCACCATTCACCTGCTCATGCGAGTAGTGAAGCAAATCCCCTTCTGGCTGGTCTGCTTCGGATTGGGCGGCCTGGCCGTAGCAGGCGGCCTGTTGATGTACTGGGCGATGTAGCCGTAATCTAAGGAAGTCTTGTGCCTTGTGCTACGTCCTACCGCCATTCCTCGTCAGAGAGGACGGGAATATCTTCGCCCATGAACACCTGCTGTCCGTTGTCGGATGAAGGCGCGCCATCGCCACTCCGTCCGGCTTTCCAGGACTCATCGGGCTCGACGAAGGCGTACTCCCCATCATTCAGCACCGGGCCGTTGTAGCGTCCTTCTTGCGGGCCGTTTTCCAACTTCAGCACGCCTCGGGGGCACACTTCAGAGCAAACGCCACAGCCCACACAGGCCGCACGGATGATGTTTTGGCCTCGCTGAGCGTACCAGCGGACGTCGATGCCCATCTCACAGTACGTCGAGCAGTTGCCGCAAGAGATGCACTGGGCGTTATTCGTCGTTATCCGGAAGCGCGAGTAAAACTTCTGCAGAAGCCCCAGGATGGCCGCCATCGGGCACCCAAAGCGGCACCACACGCGGTTGCCCATAATCGGATAGAAGCCGATACCGATGACGCCGGAGAAGATAGCGCCCACGTAGAATCCGTAGGCAGAGGCGAACGCGTTGGAGAACCCACCCAGCAGCCCCCCTTCCATGGCGGAGTTAATCCAGAGAATGGCGGTGCCTATTGTAACGAGCACCAACACGCCGTGCACCATCCACCGCTCCACCTGCCAGGCCTTGAGTGACTTGTCTGAAAGATGCCGGAACGGATCCCCCGCCGTCTCCGCCAGGCCGCCGCAACCGCACACCCAGGAGCAGTACCACCGCTTGCCGTAAAAGTAGGTTAGCACCGGGGTCGCCACAAACGTCATCAGTCCTCCCCACACAATCATGAATACCCCAAGCCGCGTGGTATCCGTAAAGAAGTCTACAGTAGAGGGAAAGAGGTAATTGTGCTCCAGCGGCCAGAAATAGTGAAAATAAAACTCCGGTTGGTTGAAAATCTGCAAGAGGGCCGGGATCACAAAAGCGAAGCCCAACTGGAAGAACATCACGGAGATGGTCCGGACGATCTGGTAGGTGCTGTGGCGATACTTGATGAGCATACGGATGCCCATCACCAGCACCGCGAGCGTGTACAGGAAGCCGTACATGAACCACTCGTCAGCACCCCGCCCCCGCATAATCTCGCTGAGGGGGTCCGTCATCGCAATCAGCCCCTCCAGCGTGGATGGAAAGAAGTAGAGCAGTACATAAACCCCTGTAAACACGACCCCGAGCACCCATCCAAAGGCTCCGCGCATGGTCGATGAGGAGAACATCAGCCCGTCGTTATCGATGCCGGCCGGGCGCTTCAGGTGGCGCTTGAAGTAGAGGTACCCGCCCACGGTGTAGGCCGCCGTCGAGAACAGCAGCAGGGCCCAGGGCGCCAGTCCCCCGGCCCCCACCCAGGCGACGAGAAGGGCCAGCGTTGCAAGACCGGCCAAGAAAAGTCCGAACAGCTCCTGACGCTCAAACTGTGAGGTCGGAGCCGTTAACTGAAAACTGGTGTCGGCGTTGGCCACGGTAACAAGAGGTGTGTGAGAGAGAAATAGTCGTTCCGCTACGATCAGAGCCTGCGTTAGGCCTGGAGCACAACATCGGGGAAGCGCTCACGATACTGGGCCCGCAGGGCAGCTTCATAGCGCTCGTCGAACTCACGGTCGAAGTTCGCCTCCTCCAGCTTCGGGAGGATCTCCCGAATGGTCCGTTCCTCAGCGAGCCAGCGATGGCAGACGTCCTGGCGGTAGCGAACGCCCATCAGGTTGAAGCCTACCACCCGTTCGCTCTCACGCTCATAATTGATGCGAATGAGTTTGGGCTTCGAGGGGTGCTGCCAGCAGAGGGTCTCCTGGTCCTCCGGCAGATCCGGGGCAATGGTGCCGTACGTCTGATACTCGACGTTGAAGAACTTGGCCGAGTTGAAGAACGGCCCCGGCGCGTACCCACGGGTATCACCGGTAATGATGCGCGCCACAGCCTGCCCTTCCTTGCGCCCCGTGTACCAGAGCTGATCGATGGTGCGGTACCCGATGCCCTCCCGCACGAACTCGGTGCAGTCGCCCACTGCATACACGTTGGGCACGTTGGTGCGAAACCGCTCATCCACCAGAATGCCCCGGTTGGTTTTGATCGGCGTGCCCTCGGTTACCGCGAGGTTGGGCGTTACCCCAATGGTGATCCCCAAAAACTGACAGTCGATCCGCTCCCCATTGTTCGTGGTGATGCCCTCCACCCGCCCGTTGCCGTTGCCGTGGATGGCGTCAAGCTCTGTCGAGAGACGCAAATCGATGTCATGCCCCCGAATAGCCTCGGTGACAATCGTGGCTTCTTCGGGCGGCAGCACATTGCGGTAATAGTTGGACTCCCGCACGAGAAACGTCACCGGGATGTGGCGGGTGTGCAGCATTTCAGCCAGTTCTACGCCAATCAATCCACCGCCTGCTACCACGGCACGGTCAATCCCGTCGGTTGCGTCCTCCATCGCCTCGAGATCCGGTATGCCGTAGAGGCCCTGTACGCCCTCAAGATCTTCGCCCTCCATCCCGATCGATCGGGGCTTTGAGCCGGTGGCAAGGATCAGGATATCATAGGCGAGAGGCGCGCCCTCCCGAAGCTGAAGTGTTTTTTTCTCAACATCAATCGTCTCCACGTAGTCATACACCAGCGCGATGCGGTTCTTTTCCCAGAACCAATCCTCGTAGGGCTTGGTGTCCTCGTACGTCATGTGCCCCATGTAAATATACATGAGGGCTGTGCGGCTGTAGAAGTGCTCCGTTTCGGCCGAGATGACCGTCAGGCGGACGTCGGAGGACGCCTTGCGCAGAAATCGAGCCGCGGTGATACCGGCAACTCCGTTTCCAACGATGGCAACGTGGGTAGGCATGCGGGGTGGGGCACTCTCAAACAAAAGGTATGCGGGGCAGCCGCCGGTTCATCGTCGGATGAACCATAGGCAACCTCTACGTACCATACCCTTCAGGCGCGTTACAGTGCCGTTGGTGGGTTACCAGCCGGCATGCGTTGGAGCACATGGCACGGCTCGGAACGCGGCCACAGGTTATTGACTGTCCTGTCCTCACGTGGCACGCCACTCGGTAGCAAGGATGTTGCATCCGAGGGCACGTACAGATGGGCGACGACTACCTATTGTGCTTATCATTTTCTATGCTGTCGGCGGTCCCCTGGTAGGGTTGCGCCGTGTGGCGCGTCCTGTGCCCTCTGTTGATAGGCCTCTGGAGTTTCTCTGTATGATTTACGGCATCACTGGCAACGTGCAAAAGGATTCGCTGTGGGAGCCTGCAGGACGGCTGCTGCACTGGATGGAACGGCAGGGCCTCGCCTACTGCGTGCACCCTGAGCTGCGCAGCGGCTTGGCCACCCATCATCCCGACCTGCCGAACGCTTCGGGCGTCCCCTGCGTCGACACCCTGACCGACGTGGCCGACATCATCATTTCGTTTGGCGGCGACGGCACCCTGCTGCGCTGCGCCCACGAGGTGGACCAGGCCGAAACCCCCATTCTGGGCATCAATATTGGCCGGCTGGGCTTTCTGGCCGCTATTGAAGTGCGGGGGATGCTCACGGCGATCGAACAGATTGAGGCCGGCGCATACCTGATCGACCCTCGCACGACCCTGAAGGCCACGGTAGCGGGACAGCCAGCGGCACTGCCCTGGTCGTGGGCATTGAACGAGTGGGTGGTGGAGCGGGACGGCCCCGCAGGGCTCATCTCGGTAGACGTGAAGGTAGATGGCGTGCCACTCAACAACTACTGGGCTGACGGCCTCATTATGGCTACCCCTACCGGATCTACCGCCTACTCGCTGGCGGCCGGCGGCCCCATCGTCGTACCGGGCTCCGGCGTCGTCACCCTCAGCCCGCTGGCGGCCCATGCCCTCACGGTGCGCCCCGTCGTCCTCCCAGACACAGCCACCATTGATATTACCGTGCAGACGCCGGGGCGTCAGGGTTACATCCTGGCCGGTGACGGCGCCAGCGCCTCGATTGGGGTCGAGGAAACACAGATCCGGGTGGAACGAGGCAACCACCGGGTCCGCCTGGTGCGCCTGAGCGATCAGCACTATTTCGATACGCTCCGCAGCAAGCTGATGTGGGGCGCCGACCGCAATGCCCGCTCCTGAAGCTGTAAACGGCCCGCCCTTCGCTCCAATTTTAAACTTGGAATGAAACCGAGGTGGGGGCTGCGTCGTGCATTGACTCTTGCAACAGCAGCGCACTATATTGGGCGCTCCCTGGCCGGGTAGCTCAGTCGGTAGAGCAACGGACTGAAAATCCGTGTGTCGGCGGTTCGAATCCGTCCCCGGCCACTCGGTGGTTATCCACCGAACCTTGACACGCCAGCGCTTGCGCAGGAACATCAAGGCGCCGTACACTTACACATGCGCTCGACGACGCAGGACGACCGTCACACAAGATGCGCAAACGTAGGCTTTACGGTCCGGTAGTTCAGTTTGGTTAGAACGCCTGCCTGTCACGCAGGAGGTCGCGGGTTCGAGTCCCGTCCGGACCGCCACAGCCCTGCTCTCTTCTTGAGGGCAGGGCTTCTTTTTTTGGCCTGGGTTTTACGCCAAGGGGGTTTTAGGTTTTACGCCAAAGGCCGCTGCATGACCCGCTCAGCCGCTGCCACCCTTCGCTGATAGGCCTCCATTGAGAAGTCAAGGCCCGACCCAAGATCTTCGTCCGGCATGATGAGCGTCAGGCGGAATGACTTCAGGGGGCGGTCATCCGCTGGATGCCGTAGCGTAACCCCTCCTGCCTCAGCCTGCTCCACGTAGCTATTGATCTTGCGGAGCCACTTGATGTCGTTCCAGATGATCTCCGCCAGCAGCGCCTGGAGCACGATCGCTCCATCCTCCAGTATACCGGTCGGACTGTTCGCTTGCAGCGGTTGCGGCACCGGCTCTGTCGTGATCACCACAATCTCCTCCGGCTCAAAGGGAATCACGTCGGCCAACGGAGTGATGTTGCGAACACCGCCGTCCACAAACTGATCGGTGCCGATGCGCGTGGGCGGGAAGGTGATGGGGATGGCAGTTGACGCCAGCAGCCACCTGCGTGAGGCCGATGCATCGTACGTCGTGTCGGGCGCGATGTGGTGCTGCACGTAGGCCCCACTGCTTAACGACACCACGCCAAAAATGGTGTGAATCTGCGTGTCGTTTGGGTCGTAGGCTTCAGCTATTTTTGCCATGAGGGGGTCATTGTCATAAATCGAGCGCTTGGAACCCCGCCAGAGCTGGAAGGCGCGCCATAGGGAGAGCCCACCACGATAGACGTCCGGATTGCGTGAGGTGCGCCAGATCTCTTTCAGACGCTCCCGCTGCCCAGTAGCCAGCATGGCAGCGTTCAGGGCCCCTACGGATACCCCGGCGATGACGCCCCAGCGATACCCCCGTTGAAACAACAACTCCTCGACCCGTGCCTGAAACGATCCTTTAGCCCCACCACCGGCCAGTACGAGTGCTTGCATCGCGCCGTCGTCGTTTGTTTACGTGCTGTCGAGAGAGGCCCTACCGCGGAATACTGGCCACGACTACATACATACACATTTGCCTATTGGGCGGCGGCGGACACCAGCGAAAAACGCCAAAGGTCGATCGGACACGGCGCGATTATCCCACCCCCGTTAACGCCTAAGCCTACGCTCCTGGTCAGCAAAGGGCGTCATCCACGTCAGGCATGGACAATGGCGTAATGGACAAGGCATCTCGCAGCATCACCCGTGTAGAGGGGCCGTAGTTGAAGAGCAGGTCTACCACAGACATGCCTGGCTCAAAGCCCTCGAAGTTTTGCTCGTAGGCGGGTAGGTTCAGCGTCAGCACGTTGCCAGGACGGCCATCAGCTGCAGCGATAGGGGCATCATGCGAGACCGCATCCTCGGCGAGGAGCACAGGCCCGGCCGGGTCATGCGCGAGCACCTTCCCCAGCGACGTAGCCGGCGTAGGTAGCGTGGTTGTAGGCACCAGTTCTACCGAGAGGTCAAGCGCCTCTTTTACGAAATCAATCGTTGCCCGTGCCAACGGCCCGACCGATGTCCACTCCTGCTCAAAAATAGGACGCAGCCGAGGCTCATAATATTCAAAGTACGGGGCGGAGCGGTAGTTAAACATGAACGCGCGCCAGTGCCGGCCCATCCATGGCTCATTGGTATTGATGGCCGTCTGCGCAATCGACCGTCCCTGCTGACCGCTCCGTAGCGGGATTGAGATCCATTGCCATCCGTTGGGGTTACGCAGCTTCGCCCGGTTCTGCAGGGACTGCCGGCTGTAGCGAAACGCATCGCCTACATAGAGCCGGTCTGCGGCAATCATTAGCGCAGTGAATAATGGCGATGGCCAATACTCTGGCGGGCGGATGGCAATCATTGACAGGTACGGCCGAAATGCTGTGAGAATGATGTTGGAAATGAAACCCGGGTTTCTGTTTCCCGTGGGCAGGTCTATATTAGTGCCGGTCAGGGGTTCCTTTTGCCTGACAGCGCACCTTCTTCACGGGCCAAGCTCTCCGACTTTTTCATGCGCTCCACTGTCATCGATACGCAGGTACCTGCCACAACGCACCGCCTGTTTTTGGTTGCCCTCGGGCTTTTTGCCGGGTCCATTGCCTTTAGCTTTCTCGGCATTTTGCTCCTGACACTGGTTCCCGCCAGTATGGAAATCTTTGGGCCTTACATGAACACGCTTATCCAGGCGCCCACCTGGACGTACATGATTCTGCTTGGGCTCATCCCGATCCTGATGTACGGGCCTACACTGGGTACCCGGCGCATAACGATCATTGTCTTCTGGGGCTGCCTGATCGGTGGAGGCAGCGAACTAATCGGCACGACCGGGTGGTTGAGTGAATTCCTGGGCCTATCCTGGTCATTTCCGTTTGGCGACTACACCTACACCGGCTGGTTGGGGCCTGAGTTTGCCGGCCATGTGCCCTACTTTATCCCGCTCTCATGGTTTGCCATGGCGCTGATCTCGCTGGATTTGGCGCGGCGCCTTCCCACTGGACGAGGCACGCGCGTGCTTGTAGCCACCGTGTTCATGGTTCTGTGGGATGTTTCACTGGACCCCGCCATGAACGGCGCCGGCTCCGCCGTCGGCACCGTACCTTTCTGGCTATACGACGTCAACGGATTTTACTACGGTATGCCCTTGACCAACTGGTTTGGGTGGTTCCTTGTATCGTACCTCATCATCTGGGGATACGAACTGTTGGCCGGGGGGCTTGATACTGTTCATACCTATGCGCCGACGGTATATTTCCTGAACTGTCTCTTTCCCCTGCTCATCTTGCTTGTTCAGGGCCTTTACATCCCACTGCTGATCGGAAGCGTAGCCACCCTCATCCCGCTTGCTGCCCTCGCCCGCTACAGCGCGCTTCCGTTGGTGCCCTCAACCCCGGTTCTTCGCCGCGCTCCTGCTTCTGACGACTCTACGGGCTAACTATGCCGCCTACGCTCCCACCTCGCATTCATACCGACACCCACGTATGGGAGGCGTTTCGGTACCACTCACGCACGTTTTCGATGGCGGCCCGCTTGCTCCCCCGGCGCGTGCAAATGCCCATTGCCACGTTATATTTGTTCTGCCGCCGGGTGGATACGCTGGCTGATCAGGAAGTGCTTACCATTGGGCCTGATGCAGCACTTGAAGAGGCGGAGCTCTTGCGCCACAAACTCGACCGTACGCTTAGCGGCTACCCGCCCGACGCATTTCTCTGGCAGCAACTGGCACGTGTGCATGAGGAATTTACCCTGGTGCCCGAGGCGCTCTTCGAACTGTTGGATGGCGCCGAATGGGACCTCGAAGGCCGCTCCGTCGACACCAAAGCCGATCTCATTCACTACTCCAACCTCGTGGGCGGCAGTGTAGGGGTGATGATGTTGCCCTTCCTCGTGCGGGAGCGCGCCGACGTGGACCGGCTGGAGGCCTCTGCCCGCCGCATGGGCATCGCGATGCAACTTACCAATATTCTGCGCGATGTGGGTGAGGACCTGGAAACCCTACAGCGTGTGTACCTTCCCATGGCGTGGATTGAGGCGCAAGGGCTACGCCTTGAGCGGCTGGCAGAAGGCCATGTGCCGGCGGGCTACCCACCCCTCCTTGAGGCGGTCATGGCGGAAGCTGAGGCGCGCTACGCTTCTTGCATGGATGACATTGGTGCGCTGCCGTTTCAGGTCCGGGTGGGCATACGCGCTGCGGGCCGGATGTACCGGGAGATCATGAATGAAGTACGCGCTCGCAACTACGACAACCTTACGCAGCGCGCGTACGTCCCCTTCTGGCGCAAGGCTGCGCTCGTCGTGCGTGACGGATATGCGCGGCGGAAGGGCCGCCTGCAACAAGCAGAGCCGGCGAGGCTGGCATGAAGCCCATCCTGCAGTTCTTGGTGGAGCAGCTCATGCTCTTTTCGCTGCGCCGTACGTTTGCGCGCGTGGAGTGGGTTACCCCGCCTCCCGAACTTCCCAGCGACCGCCCCGTGGTGCTCTATGCCAATCACCATACGTTTTACGACGGCTACCTGCTGTGGCTGATCGCGGCTCATTGGCAAAAGCGGACCCCGCTCATCTGGATGGCTGAATGGGATCGAATGCCTATCTTCACCATGGTGGGCGCGCAGCCGTTTCCCACAGACGACGCCCAGCGCAGAGCGGCCACCCTCCGCCGCACGATTCGCACCTTTCGGGCCGATCCACAAGCCGCCCTGGGGTACTTTCCCGAGGGCAGGCTCCACCCGGCAGAAGAGGGAATCGATGCCTTTGACCCAACCTTCATGCAAACCCTGGACCGGCTATTCCCCGATAAGTTGTGGTGGCCGATCGGTATTCACCTGACGTGGCGCACCGAGGCGCACCCGGTCGCTCGGGTGGGCGGGGGTCCGCTGCACGCGCAGGCCGACGGCACCGAAGTCGAACGGCTGCGCCAGGTCTGGACGGCGGTTCGTTCCGCCGACCCGGTATCGCCGGTCCGGCTTATCGACGGGGCCACCGGCGCCAACGAACGCTGGAACTTCGCGGCGCTCCGCTCCGTGTTCGCCCGGTATTTATAGCACAACCCACGGCACCTCTACGCACGTTGGCATGATGCCTGCACCCTATGCCATCCTCTGCGCTTCTCACCTCCCCCCGTGCTCCATGCTCAGCATTGCCCTTGCCCTCACCCTTGCCTTCACGCTTGTGCCTGATTCCATTCATGTGCTGTATGAAAATAAGGACGTTGACGGCCTCAAGGCCCTGTGTGAGCGCACAGAAGATCGGATGGAAGATCTGATGTGTCGCTACCGGCTGTATCCGCTGACCGAAGAGGCAGAGTACATCGCGGACATCCCCACATCGCTGGACGACGCCAGCGCCCGTGAACTTGCGCTGCTATCCGGTCTGTGGGGCTACCGTGTCGCCGAAAGCTCTTTCTTTCGGGCGCCGCGCTATGGTACGCGGTCCAACCGCCTGATGCGTGAAGCCCGCGAAAAGAACGCGCTGGAGCCGTTCGTGCTGCTCATCAACGGGCAATCCTTGCTGTATCGGCCCAGCTTCATTGGCGGCGATAAAGAGCAAGCTCGCGAGCAATTCGAGTTGCTGTGCCGCGTGGTCCCCAACAACCCGGATGCCGGTATCACCGTCATGGAAGCGCAGGTGTGGCACTGGTATGCGCTTCGTCTGCTGGAGAAAGAAAACGCCGACCGTGTGCACGAGGAGCTGCTTGCCGCCAATCCGCCGCCGCTCCATCGCGACTTTCTGGAGGATCCCCCCAACATTGAAGAACCTCGCTCCTAACTGATATCTTGCCGCGTCGGACGCCTGTTGCCCCCCTATGACGCTTTTTCTCACCCTGCTTCATGCGGGGCTGCTCGTACTGATCGGTGCCAACTGGTGGTACCTCCGCCTTGCAAAACGCGCCTCCCTTGCCAATACCCGCGTGCCGCGGCTATCGGTGCTCATCCCGGCGCGCAACGAGGAAGAAAACCTGAAGCGCTTGCTCCCCTCGCTGGCTGCGCAGGACTATCCCGACCTTGAGGTCATCGTGTATGACGACGCCTCGGAGGACCAGACGTGGGACGTGATTCAACGCTACGGCGATGGGCGCGTGCGGGGGATGCGGGGGAACGGTCCCCCTGAGGGGTGGATGGGGAAGCCCCATGCGCTCTACCGGGTGACGCGGCAGGCCACAGGGGATCGGTACCTGTTTCTGGATGCGGATGCTGAGCTGCTGCGGACGGATGCGCTACGCCGTCTCATGGCGCTGCACGAAGGCATGCCCCAGCCTGGCGTGATGACGGGGCTGCCCCGCCTTCAAGGTTCCGGAAAGCTGCTGGTCAGCCTCGTGCCCAACGCCATTCTGGTCGGCCTTCCCTGGCCCCTCGTACGCTATATTCCGCTTGCCGCCCTTGGCGCCGTGAACGGGCAGTGCTGGATGCTACGGGCAGATACGTATCACGAGCTGGAACCCCATCACGCGGCCAAGGGCGAGATCCTCGAAGACGTGATGATTGGCCGGTACCTCAAGCGCAACGGGGTGGTGCCGTACCTGCGGGACGTGCAACCAGAGCTGGCGGTGTACATGTACCGCTCGTTCGGGGACGCCTGGCGCGGCTTTCGTAAAAACGCCTATCTCATTCTCGGAGGCAGCCCGGCCTCTTTTGCCGTAATGTTTGCCGTCTTCGGGCTTACGTTTGTCTTCACCCCCCTGTTTGGCTGGTGGCTGCTGCTTTCCCTCTACGCCTTCAAGGTTGCCACTGACCGGATCAGCGGCTTTTCCTGGACCCTGTCCCTCCTCACCCCCATCTCCTACACCCTGGGCTGGGTGCTACAGCTCGACTCCGCCATCAGCCACTGGCTCAAACGGGTCTCTTGGAAAGGCCGCCACGTGGAGCAAGCTTCCCTCGATTCACAGGCGTAGTTCAGGAGGCGTTATCCACTTCGCGCACGCCTTCCAGCTTGTACCCAATCCCGTAGACGCTTTTGATGGGCCAGGTTGACTCGTCCGTGCCATCCATCACCTTGCGCAGCGCATTCACATGGCGATCGATCGTACGCGTTTCAATCTCGCTGGGAAGCTTCCATACATCCCGCAGAATTTGCTCGCGCGTGGCTGTGCGTCCGTGGTGACGGATAAGGTAGCGCAGCAGCCGAAACTCCAGATCGGTAAGGCTGACCGGCTCCCCGTCCCGCGTGACGGTCTCCTCTTCGATGTCGATGGTCAGCCCACCGACTTCAAAGATGCCCGCCTTCAGTTCCGCCGCGTCGGTGCGCCGCAGGATGGCCTGGATGCGAGCCAGCAGCTCTTCAGTGGAAAAAGGCTTGGTGAGGTAATCGTCAGCCCCCAGCTCAAAGCCGCGCATTTTGTCCTCGTGGCCACCCAGTCCGGTTAACATCAGTACTGGAGTCCCAACGCCCTTATTGCGAATCTCACGCAGGATTTCGAAACCGCTCTTTTCAGGGAGCTTCGCATCGAGCACGATCAGATCTGGCTCTGGGAGGGTAACCGCGGCCTCCAGCCCCTTATCGCCCTCGGCCGCCAGCGTAACCTCGAAGCCCTCCGACTCCAAAAAAAGCACGAGACCGGTGCTCATCTGTGGGTCGTCCTCGACGATAAGAAGGCGCTTTGTTTCCTGGTCACTCATAGAAGTAACGTGCTACGCTATGGGAAGGCTATGTTTTTCATCCATGAGTATAGGGCGCACAGGTACAAGGGAATGAAAAGATGTTGTGCCCTTGTACCGATGCCACCCTATCTCCATAAGCGGCCTCTCTACGGACACCCTACGCGTGTACGATAGCCAGCGGCCGTAGGCGCGCCACGAGCCGCGCGATGCCCGAGCCCCGGACGCTGCGTGCCACCTCGTCCAGCGGATCGTCAGAGGCAGCAACGGGGTCGGAGAGCTGATCGGTTCGGTGCGACCGGAACGCCACCCCGTTGCGCTCCAACAGCTCGCCCAGGGTACCGTTTTGTTGCCCTTCGCTCAGCGACCGCGCTCCACTGTGGGTGGAGGAGCCAAAGCTGGTGCTCATGCCCCGGTGCGTGCCCACCAACACCCAGGAGGAGCGCCCCGGTTGCCCCGGCATGAGTACCGGATTGCCCAGCGCTCGGTACGGCGAGGCGATGCCCGGCGTCCCTGGCCCAAAGGCGCGCACGGCGCCTTTGCGGTGCACATAACAGCGCAGATGCCGGCCATTGACCTGATGCATCTCCAGGCGGCCCATGTTGTGGGCCATGTCGTAGACCGTGTGCAGCGTGGGGCCCTCCTCTCCAAGCGCAGCGGCGAAGGCTTCCCGCACCTGGTGGGCGATGAGCTGCCGATTGGCGTATCCTACGTTGGCTGCCGCTTGCAGTGCGTCCTGGAACGACGTTGCATGGGCATCTTCATGGTCGCAGTGGGCCGCATTCGATGCATCGGTAGCGCCCGCCCGGGCTTCGTTGAAGACGTCGGTGAAGTGGGCGCTTACCGCGCGGCCGAAGTTGGCGGAGCCCGCGTGGATCTGAACCACGAGCCCCCCTTCTGTAAGCCGCATCACGTGCGCCGAGGCCGGTTCATAGATTTCATCGACGACGGAGACTTCCACAAAGTGGCCGCCTGCCTCCAGCGTCCCAAGCTTCTCCGGGACTTTCCGTTTGAGTTCCTTTGGCAGGCCATCAAGCGTAGCTTCAGACAAACGCCCGCCTTCCTCAATGCGCACCAGGTCATCCTGCTCAGCAAACCCGCGACGGTACGCCCATTGCGCACCCGACTGCGCGATGAGGTCGGCATCCGAGCGGGATACGTTGATGGGCGGTTCAGCCGTTGCGCCCGAAGGGATATGCTCGAACAGCGCCTCGACGAGCCCTTGCAGGTCGGTTACTGTATCGGCAGTGGTCGAGGTAGCCAGGAGGCGCACCCCGCAGTTGATGTCGTCGCCAATGGCTGACGGTGCTACAACACCGCCCGGATAGGCCGTAGCTACCACACTCCCCATGGGCGAGCCGCTGCTGGCGTGGGCATTCGGCATCAGTACGACGTGGCCAAGGGCGCCCGGCAACGAGGCCGAAGTCAGGGCCTGCTCCAGCGCCTCCGTTCCCACCAAATCGTGCGCCAGGGCTTCCGTGGCCAGGATGCGCACCGGCACCTGCATGCCCTCACGGGCGGAGGTGGGGACTTCCCATTGGTACCGGCCCACCTGCTTAAGATCGTGTTGAGACATGTATTGTGCTTAGAGAGGATGAGGAGGTCGTGACGGGCCCGGCTACCATCCATCTACCGTAGCCTACGAGCGTTCACACACCTAATCCTATTTTGTCGACAGCATAGGTGTTCCGTGCGTAACCGTTTACATCGGAACTCATGAGGATCCAACACATTCCGCTACACTTTGCTTTTGCACATCTATCCACACCTCAATGCCACGTAGTGGTGCATACGCCGTCCCTAAGCGGTTTGCCGCGGCAACGTTTGCGTCCTACGAGCCACAGCACCCTACGCAGGTCACGGCCATCCGACGAGCGCAGGCGTATGCGCACCGTGTGGCCACCCACGCCGGGCGCTCCTGGTGGCAGCGGCTCACCGGCGCTTTCTCGTCCACCGCAGATACGACGCACGGGCTGTACGTGGTAGGGCCGGTAGGCGTGGGTAAAACCCATCTGCTCGCTGCCCTTTATCATGAGCTGACCGGTGTGGGCGTACCGGTCGCGTTCCTGCATAGCAGCCAGCTCTTCCGCGATCCGCTCCCGCCTACACAGCTCGCCCGGGAGATCGCGAGCCACTACCCCGTGTGCTGCCTCGACGAGGTGGAGTTGGACGACCCCGCCAACGAAGTGCGCCTCGTGCGCTTTCTGCAAACGCTATCGGCAGCAGGCGGCATCCTCATGGCTACCAGCAATGTGGAGCCCGAGCACTTCCTCTCTTCGATGGTCGGCACCGACCGGTTCCAGCACTTCCTGCAGGAGCAGTTCCGACAAACGTATGAGGTGATCGTGGTTGACGGGGACGACTACCGCCGCAGGCTGGACAAACCGGGGCATGCCTGGATTGGGCCGCGGGCGGAGACGCAGGCTGAGATGCGTGCCGTATGTTCAACCGTAACGGGCAACACCAAATGGATTACGGCTGATGCGCTGCTCTCCGCCACGGAAACGACGCCCCATCGCCACTTGATGGATGACTTACTGGCCCTGGATGCCCTCTTCATCCATGCGATCACCGTCACCTCTACCGATGATGCGTTGCGGCTCCTCCGCGTGGTGGATGCCCTGTACACCGCCGACGAGGCGCCTGTGCTGTACTTCACCTCCTCGACCCCTCCAACGCTGTGGTTCAAACCCGAGGCGCAGCATGGCAAGATGGCGCAGGGCATCGCCGAAAAGTTCAACCGCACGGTGTCCCGGCTCTACGCCATGTGTACCATCGAACGGCTGCCAACAGCGGCGCTTTGAGGACCTCCTCCTGCCTGTTACGCGGTTGAGGCAGCCGCGTCGGGGGCGGGGCGCGTGGGCTCGTCGGCCGTCCCCACTGCATGAATCCAGCCGCCGGCGAGGACGTCGTCGCCTTCATACAATACAATCGACTGCCCCGGCGTAATGGCACGCCGCTCCTCGGCAAAGGCTACCTGTAGCGTATCGGCGTCGGATTGCCAGGCGATCCCCGGCGCGCCTGCGTCATTGTACCGGATGGCGCCAATCACGGGGCGCTCCTCCTCCAGCGAGGCGTACTTGCCAAGGTTGATCTGCCCGGCCCGTAGCGTCTGCTGCATCAGTTCCTCCCGAGGGCCCACGGTCAGCGTATTCGTGTCCGGGTCAATGTGGGTCACGTAAACGGGATGCCCAAGGGCAATATCGAGTCCCCGGCGCTGACCAATCGTGTAGAACGGATACCCCTTGTGGGTGCCCACCTGCGTCCCATCCGACAGGACAATGGGCCCGCCAGCGACGTCGTCCTCAAGGTTGTCGACACGCTCTTTCAGAAACCGATGATAGTTGTTGTCCGGAATAAAGCAAATCTCGTACGAGTCCGGCTTATCTGCCACCCGGTCCAGACCGAAGTCGGCTGCCATCTCCCGGATCGTGGGCTTCGTGTATTGGCCAAGCGGAAAGATGGAGCGGGCGAGGTGCTCTTGCGGGAGCCCCCAGAGGGCATAACTCTGATCCTTGTTGCGGTCAACCCCCCGAGAGAGCACGTAGCGATCCAGTCCTTCGTCATGGCGGACCTGAGCATAATGGCCGGTGGCGATGTAGTCGCAATCCAGATCATTCGCGCGGCGGAGCAACGCATCCCACTTGATGTGCGTGTTGCACAAGACGCAGGGGTTGGGCGTACGGCCGGCCAGATATTCGCTGGTGAAGCGCTCCACCACCCAGTTGCCAAACTCTTCCCGGATATCCACGATGAAGTGCGGGAAATCGTACGCCATGGCTACAGAGCGGGCATCATTCATCGACTCCAGTGTGCAGCAGCCCACCTCT
Source organism: Rhodothermaceae bacterium Tc-Br11_B2g6_7 (assembly GCA_001564055.1). Lineage (GTDB taxonomy): Bacteria > Bacteroidota > Rhodothermia > Rhodothermales > Salinibacteraceae > Tc-Br11-B2g6-7. Next base: position 37,565 of record LKNB01000001.1, on the reverse strand, counting down.
TTCCCGCTCGTAGCGGGCGCACTCGTCGCGTAGTCCCACGTTTTCATGGTGAGCCCCACGACGTCATATCCTTGCTCTTTTAGTAGCACCGCGGTCACGGAGGAATCGACTCCTCCACTCATCGCGACCAGCACCCGGCCTTTGGTAGGCATAACACGTCACATTCCAAATAGATAGTTCAATAGACAGCCCAAGTGAACGAGAACATAATGCTGGCGTTCCAGCGCATTCGTCACGGAGCCTCTGCTGTTTCCTCTTTACGTGTACTGCCTCGACTGTATCGCCATGCGTTCTTTCCTATGCGCCCTGTTGTTCTTTTCGGTGTTCACTTTGCTTGGATGTAGAGACGGTATCGCCTGGGATGCCGTAGAGCGCATGATTGAGCGCGACTATCCCGCTGCCCAGGCCCTCTCCACCGATTCGCTGTACACCTGGCTACAGGACGAAACCGTCTCCCCACCGATACTGCTGGACGTGCGGAAAGCGGAAGAGTACGCCGTGAGTCATCTGGAGGGCGCAATGCGCATCGATCCAAATACGACCGACTTCGCGTTTCTTGCCGATTATACCCGGGAGACGCCCATTGTCGCCTACTGCTCGGTTGGGTACCGCTCGGCCGCGGTCGCTGAGCGGCTGCAAGAGGCGGGGTTCACAAACGTGCACAACCTTGAGGGTTCCATCTTCAAGTGGGCCAATGCGGGGTACCCGGTTGTGCGCGACGGAGTACCTGTGGATGAGGTCCATCCGTACGACCGTTTATGGGGCCAACTCCTGGACCGCTCCTATCGCGCTTACGAAGCTGACAGCTAACGGCCATCTGCTTACAGCAGGTGCTTGGACCGCCCTCCATCGATGGGTAGGGCCGTGCCGGTGATGTAGCCTGCCGGGTTGCTGGCCAGAAACGCTACCGTGGCGGCGAACTCGGTGGGCGTGCCAATTCGCTTGAGCGCGTTGTTCTCTGCCCAAGCGGCAAAGACCTCCTCCCGTGTCTGCCCGGTGTCCGCGCGGGTGCTATCTGCCAGATCGTTGAGTCGCTCGGTGCGCGTGTAGCCCGGCAGCACTGCATTCACGGTGATGCCCTCGGGGCCCAGGTCGTCGGCCAGGCTTTTCATGTAGCCAAGCACCCCAGCACGTGCCGTATTGGACAGCGCCAGCCGGGGAATCGGCTCTTTGGCTGCCGCGGACGCAATCATGATGATGCGGCCAAGGCCCTCGTCTGCCGCGGCAGCCTTGAGGTGCGGGGTGGCATGCCGGCAGAGCGCGATCGTGCTGAGGAGGTTGAGCTCCAGGGCGGCCTGCCAGTCGTCTGGGCCAAACGATGTGGCCGTTCCAGCCGGTGGGCCTCCGGCGTTCGTCACCAGGATGTGCAGGGCGCCAAACTGCTCCGCCGTGGTCTCGATGGCACGTGCGACGGCAGCTTCGTCGGTGACATCACACACGAGAGGCAACACCATCTCCGCAGGCTGGCGCGTTTCCTCGGCGATGGAGGCCGCAGCGTCAGTAATCCGGGCCTCATCGCGCGAGCACACGGCCACGCGGCACCCCTCAGCAGCGAGCGCGCGTGCGGTGGCATACCCGAGGCCCGTGCTGGCCCCGGCAACAAACGCTATTTTGTCGGTCAAGTGGAGGTCCATGGCATCCTGTATTAGATCAATTTTCGCTTGTGTTTGCGGCGTTTCCGGCCCAATGTTAGGTTGACTCTTTAACCCGACCCGCCGTTTCATACTATGTCGCAGCGCACCCCATCGCCGCCCTCTCCTCGTGAAGTCGCGGATTCGCCGCAAGCCCCGGATGCTATCGGCCCCTACAGCCAGGCCGTCATGGTGAAGGACACGCTCTACTGCTCAGGGCAGATTCCCATCAACCCGGACACAGGAAGTATGGTCACCGAGAGCGTGGAGGCCGAAGCCATACAGGTGCTGGAGAATATCGGCGCCGTACTTCGGTATATGGGCATGGGATACGAGCACGTCGTGCAGTGCACCGTATTCCTGTCAGACATTAACAACTACGCGACCGTCAACGATGTGTACGGGCGGTACTTCAATGAGCAGCCTCCGGCCCGTGAAGCCATCGAGGTGGCGGCACTGCCCCGGCAAGCCCGCGTGGAAATTTCCTGCATTGCGGTGCGATGATCGCCAGGCGTAGACAACACGCGGCCATCACCACACGCCAGGCCGTCGTTCATTCCTCTACGCGCACGAGGGTGTGATACGCGAGGGCGTCATCCAGCTCGTCTCGACCGTTGAGGAATGCCAGTTCTAATAGAAACGAGTAGCCTGCGACCGCCGCCCCCACAGACCCCACGAGTTCGGCAGCGGCGGTGGCGGTTCCACCCGTGGCGATAATGTCGTCATGGATCAGCACGATGTCCGCTTCGGAAATGGCATCAGCGTGCATTTCGATAACGTCCGTGCCATACTCTAAGGCATAGGCCGCCTGTACCGTCGTGTGGGGAAGCTTGCCTTGCTTCCGGGCGGGCACAAATCCTGCCCCAAGCGCCTGCGCCAGCAAGGGGGCCAGGATAAAGCCCCGAGCTTCGATGCCCAGGACCTTTGTGACGCCCGCGTCGGCATAGGGCGCTGCGAGCGCGTCGACTACCTCCGCCACCAACGCGGCATCCGCGAGCATCGGGGTAATGTCCTTGAACTGGATACCAGGGTAAGGAAAGTCGGGGATCGTGCGGATGGCACGGGTTACAGCAGCAGCGGTAGACATGCAGTAGGGTGTGTGTCAGTTTTGAACGACAAGGCCTTTTTCGTATTGCTCTTTGTAATCGCGCACTGCGCGAAAGATAGCACTGGCCATGTACGTCTGGCCCCGTTCGGATGCAAGAAACCGCGCCTCTTCCGGGTTAGAGATAAACCCTAACTCCACCAGCACGGCGGGCATCGAGGCGCCCCAGAGCACGTAAAAGCCCGCCTGCTTCACCCCCCGGCTTTGGCGTTGGACGCGCTCTGAGAACTGGTCCTGAATGAGGCTTGCCAGGTGCTCGCTGTTACGCAGGTACGCGCTGTGCGTCAGGGTTTGCATGATGAGGTTCGACTGGTCGAATTCCTCGTAGCGCTCCGTATCCTGCTCAAACCGGATCACGCTGTTCTCTCGCTCCATGACGCGCCGTGCCTGCTCGCTGCGGTGCGTCCCCAGGATGTAGGTCTCCGCGCCCCGGGCAGAGCGGTTTCTCGCACCGTTCGCATGGATCGAGATAAACAGCTTGCCTCCGGCTCGGTTGGCGATTCTACCCCGGTCGGCCAGTTCGATGAAGGTATCATCGGTCCGTGTGTAGACGACATTCACGCCATCCAACCGCTCTTCGATGTACTGGCCCAGTTTCTTGGCCGTTGCGAGTACCACATCTTTTTCACGGATCCCGTTGTATCCGATCGCGCCGGGGTCCCGCCCGCCGTGTCCGGCATCGATGACAACGGTATCAAGATGCCACCGATCGGAGGCTTCGGCGGATGAGGACCGGGCCTCGGAGGCAACAGGCACCGTTGGCACCTCCGGCACCGCGTCCGCATCGTCTCGCCCCGCGATATCTCTTCCTCGGTGCGGAGCCGCGGGGAGGGTATCCGTACGTGCCAGGCGCAGCAGCACGTGGGGCGTTCCACGATCGCGATAAGCAGCCACCGTATAGGCGTCCGGGTCGTCGAGATGGAGGTCAATATGAAGGTGCCCGTCGGATTGCTCAAGCTGATACCAAGACACCGGCCCCGTTGCTTCAGCCTGCGTGAAGGAAGGGCCGAGCGTCGCGTTAAACAACGTCCAGCGTAGCATACCCTCGTCGGTAGCCTCCGGTGCGCGGTAGGCCATTAGGGGCTCGCTTAAATGAACCCGGAGGACTATCGTTTGGTCGCTGGCGTCAGCAAACGAGATACGTTCAACTGTGGCGGGCTGGGCCGTCGCCGAAGCCGCTATACCCCCGAGGCACAGCACGAGCATTACACGTGCGGCGACCTTGTGTAGGGCAGCGGGCATGGAATGAAGAAAACGGTGCATAATGTAGCGGGCAACACATAAGATGAGTACACAAACGGCAGCGTTGGAGCGGCAAGGCCACCGATCGCTTCACACGGAGCAATGACTACGCCATGTTATACACACCAAGGCAGGCCCCCACTGACGGCGGCCATCCGGGCTCCCCGTAAGTAACGGCATTACAGCGTCGGCTGCAAATGCCGAAAGACGTCCAGGCTCTGCCGCACCTACGCACGTTTGCCGCCATGCCACCTGTGCCGTTAAGGACCATCCGGCGCGTGCTGGCGCAGGAGATACCGCAGGCGCCGCTCGATCATGTGCTCGCGGTAGCGTTCCCGTTTTTCGAGGCGCTCGCGCAACCGCTCCATTTCCTCTTGCAACTGCTGGATTTCGCGCGCACGGTTTTCCTGCTTCATCTCAAATATTTCCTCCAGCTGCGCGCGCAGGGCCGCCCTGAGGGCATCCCGTTCACCACCTTCCGCCCTTGCTACTTCGCGGGCCAGTGCCGCCGTCTGTGCCTCCAGCTCTTGCTCACGGATGAGGCGGCTGTGGAGCTCCTGATCGGACTGCTGAACAGCTTCCAGGTACGACTGCATCTCGAACCGTGGAAGGTCCTCTGAAAAACGGGCCAGGCGGTTCGCGTGGCGCTGTAGCTGTTCGAGCGTAGCCTGAAAATCATCCGTACCGCCTTCACTTATCTGCTGCAGCAGCGTGCGCGCATGCGACTGTACGGCTGTCGTGTGATGTTGCATGGCGGCAAAGGCCGGCGTAGCAATGGGGCCCTCCCGCTCAGCCTGCCCTACCTGCAACCGAACTTCCCGTGGACTGCTGCGCTCAGCCTGTTCCCGGAAGTACACCGCAACCCGTCCGTGCCCGCCACCGGGCGTACGCACGTCCGATAAGGTGTTGTCCTCCACCTGATACACCCGTCCGTTGATCTCGACGACCGAGTCCACGCTCCCCGTAAAGCTAAACCGTGCGTCTACGCCAGAAAGATCAAGGGACGCTGGCAAGTCGGCCTCGGCCACCGCGCGGCCGTTGATGTACACCACCTCGTTCTCAATAACGAGGGTCTGTGGGCTCTGGGCCGAAGCGGTCTGTGACGGCAGGCTACAGAGCGCCAGAAGAAGCAAGGCAAGGCACCCCAGGAATAATAAACGGTAGGGCATGGTCATTTCTACGGGCGGTTATTAGACGTTGTCTGGAGCCCACTCCCTCCGGTCCAGACAGGGGCACTATACCACTGCTGCTCTGGGCTGCGGGAATTGAGGACGCGCATGTGGTAGCGAAGGTCTTGGAACTCGGGGCCGTCGTCCCAGGCTGGCAGGTCGTCCGGCGCTTCGCCGGTGAGGACAAGATCCGAGGGGTGATCATCGCCCCAATAGGTCCCCATCGGGGATTCTTGTTGATCGGCGACTTCTGGCACACGGACGTCCTCTCCAGCCCGATCGGTGAGGATAAAGGTACCAACCAGCAGCCCAAGGGCAAGCGCGAGCCCGGTGGTCCATGCCATGGCCTGGCGCGAGGGTCCGCGGGTGGCCTCTGCTGCTGCTCGCGGCGCGGGCTGGCGATCCGGCGCGCCCCGGGATCCCTCCTCACGCGAGGCGGCTTCAGCCCGAGCAAAGATGTCTACACAGACGGCATCTGTCGGAGTGGCCGACGGGCGGTCATCGAGGCGCTGTTTCGTGGCCTGCAACGCGTGCCATTCTGCCTTCAGCGCAGGGTCAGTTAACAACTGAGCCCGCTCCTCCGGGTCATCCACATCACCATAGAGGTGTTGCACTAATCGTAACCTATGATCCATAGCCGAGGGCATTAGTTAACATTGGTCGGGGTGTTGCGTCGGGATTGCCGAATCATCTTGCGAAGGTTCGCGAGGGCGTAGCGCATTCGCCCAAGGGCTGTGTTGATGGACACATCCGTGAGTTCGCCAATCTCGCGAAACGTGAGATCCGTTTCCTGCCGTAGCAAGAGCACCTCGCGTTGTTCAGGCGGAAGCTCAGCGATGAAGCCGTCCAGCATGTCGCGCGTCTCAGCGCGCTCCAGCAGGTCGTCTGCCGAGGGGGCGTCTCCCGGCAGCCGTTCCCAGTAGGTGGTATCATAGTCTGCAGCATGATCTCCCACGTCCTGCCACTTTTGACGCTTGCGCAGGTGATCGAGCGTGGCATTACGGGCGATGCGCATGACCCAGGCGAGCCAGCGGCCTTGTTGCTCGTACGAACCGCGCTGCTTCTGCAGTGCCGAAATCACACGGTAAAAGGTTTCCTGAAACAGATCATCGGCCAGGTCGCGCCGGTGCACCATCCCCAGCAAGTAGCCGTAGATCCGACCCTTGTGCCGCTCCACAAGGGTCCGGAAGGCGGCCTGGTCCTGGTCCTCCAGATACGCTTGTACGAGCTCCTCGTCAGTCCGGGGCATGAGGTGGTGGGTTTCGGCAAGGTGAACCGCAGGTGCAAGGCACCGCTTCGGTTCCACTCAGGAGGATAACGTGTAAGGACCAGGTGATATTGTACGCCCGTCGGATTGTTGCGTGGAAGCGGAGTTTGAAGGCGCTTGAGATCCACCTCAGGCCGATGCTGGAACTGCGCTGTTCAATGACTGGTTGCCCCCATGCTTTTCATCGCTCTTACCCTTTCGCATGCCTGATCCTTCGTCATCTCCCACACCGTCCGCGCCCGAGGCCGCCGTTGATCACGCCTTTGGTTTCGAAACGCGCATGCTACATGCCGGCCACGTACCCGATCCACAGACTGGCGCCCGGGCGGTGCCCATCTACCAGACGACCTCGTACGTGTTCGACAGTGCCGACGAGGCTGCGCACCTGTTTGAGCTGAAGCAGTACGGCAATATCTACACGCGCATCAATAACCCCACGACGGCGGCGTTTGAGGAGCGGGTGGCGTCGTTGGAGAATGCCACAGGTGCTCTGGCTACAGCCAGCGGGATGGCGGCTGAGTTTACGGTAATGATGACGCTGCTGGAGCCAGGCGACGAAGTGGTGGCGTCAGCGCATCTCTATGGTGGCACCCGCACCATGTTCGTCCACACCTTGCGGAAGATGGGCGTGACGGTGCATTTCGTGGATCCCACCAACCTCGACGCCTGGCAGGCGGCCCTCACGCCTCAGACACGCGCCCTTTACGGCGAGACGATCGGCAACCCGCAGGGCAGCGTGCTCGATATTAGCCGCGTGGCGGCCATTGCGGACGCCCACGGCGTGCCGCTCATCATCGACAATACCTTTTGCACGCCGTATCTCTGCCGCCCCATCGACCACGGCGCCCACATCGTCGTTCATTCAGCTACGAAATTTATGGGCGGGCACGGCACGTCTATCGGCGGCGTCATTGTAGATGGCGGCACGTTCGACTTCAGCGACTACCCTACGATCGCGGATCCATCGCCAGCGTACCACGACTTGGCTTTCGCCGAGACGTTTGGCGAGTACGGCTTTCTCATGAAGGCTCGGGCGGAAACGCTGCGCGATACAGGCGCGTCGATCAGCCCGTTCAACGCGTTTCTGCTGCTGCAGGGCCTGGAAACCCTCTCGGTGCGGATGGAGCGCCACGTGGCAAACGCACAGGCTGTGGCGGAATACCTGGAGGCCCATCCGCAGGTGGATTGGGTGGCGTATCCGGGCCTCCCGTCGAGCCCGTATCATGCCCTCGCCGAGCAGTACACGCCGCGGGGCCCCGGCGCCATTTTTTCGTTTGGCCTCAGCCCTGGCCCCGACGGCCCCCGCGCCACGGGCAAGCAGTTTATCGAAGCCCTTGAGCTGTTCTCGCACCTGGCCAATGTGGGCGACGCCCGCAGCCTCGTTATCCACCCGGCCTCCACGACCCATCAGCAGCTTTCGGCAGCGGAGTTGGAGGAGAGCGGCGTGGGCCCGGAGATGGTCCGCCTGTCGGTGGGCCTCGAGACGCTCGACGATCTGCTGTGGGACCTCGACCGCGCCTTTCACGCCATCCGCTCCTGACGGCCATGCCTTCTCCCTCTACCCCGCCGGACACCGCAACCGAAGCAGGCCCGCCACTCGACGATCCGCACGTCATTCAGCGCATCCTGCGGACGGCCTCGACCATTGCTATCGTCGGCCTGTCCAACAAAACCCAGCGGGCAAGTCATTTCGTGGGCTCGTATCTGCAAGATGAGGGGTACCGCGTCATTCCCGTGAATCCCACGGTCGATGCCGTTTTGGGGGAGACGGCCTATCCCGATGTCGCCTCGATTCCCGATGACATTACCATCGATGTGGTCGACATTTTTCGCCGCCCGGAGGCCGTGCCTCCTATTGTAGCGGAGGCGATTGCGCGAGAAGTGCCAGCCGTCTGGATGCAGTTTGGCGTGACCAACGAAGATGCCGCGCGCCAGGCACAGCGCGCGGGCCTTGACGCCGTCATGGATCGATGCATGAAAATTGAGCACGGGCGCTACAGCGGCGGCCTCCACTGGATGGGCATGAACACCGGCGTGATCTCCGCCAAGCGGCAGGCCTGGTAAATCGGGCCTGATCGCACGGCTGCACGCTACAGCGTCAGGTCCAGCACCTCCCGGAGGCGGCGGATGCCCGTGATGGCCAGGCCCTCTACCTCTGGTGCCTGCTTCAGGCTCTTTTTCGGGACGATCGCGCGCTCAAAGCCAAGCTTCGCCGCCTCCCGGAGCCGCGGCGCCAGCTGGCTGATGGTCCGCACTTCGCCGTTAAGTCCCACCTCACCGATAAGTACGGTGCTCGTATCGGCCGGGATGTCTTGAAACGACGAGGCCGCCGCCACAATCACCCCGAGGTCTACGGCCGGCTCTTCCAGCTTCATCCCTCCGGCCACGTTAATGAATACGTCGTGCGAGGAGAGCGCCAGGCCCTCCCGCTTCTCCAGCACGGCCAGCAGCATCTGGAGCCGCTGGTAATCGAAGCCCGTCGCCGTGCGCTGCGGCGTGCCGTACGAGGTCGGCGTCACGAGGGCCTGCACTTCCACCAGCACGGGGCGCGAGCCCTCCAGCGAGCACACCACCGTGGAACCACTGGCCCCATAGCTGCGCTCGGAGAGAAAGATTTCGCTGGGGTTGGTGACTTCCTGCAACCCGGTCTCCAGCATCTGAAAGACCCCAATCTCATTGGCCGCACCAAACCGATTTTTAACCGCCCGCAGGATGCGGTAGGCGTGATGCTGGTCGCCTTCAAAATAGAGCACGGTATCCACCATGTGCTCCAGCACGCGCGGCCCGGCAATGGTGCCTTTCTTCGTCACGTGCCCCACCAAAAACGTCGGAAAGTCGAGGTCTTTCGTCATGGTAAGGAGCGAAGCCGCGCTCTCGCGCACCTGCGTAACCGACCCCGGCGCACTCTCGATGTCGGGCCGGTAAATGGTCTGGATGGAGTCGACGACCATCACCTCCGGCTGCACGCGCCCGGCCGCTTCTACAATCTCCTCCACATTCGTCTCGGCAAACACAAGGAAGTCGTCGCTATCTACCCCAAGCCGCTGTGCGCGATGCTTTACCTGCTTGATGGATTCCTCCCCGGTCACGTACAGCACCCGGCACTGGGGCAGGTGCTTGCCGAGTTCGGTCATGAGCGTGCTCTTTCCAATGCCAGGGTCGCCCGCCAGCAGGCTGAGTGAGCCCTGCATGATGCCCCCGCCCATCACCCGGTCAAACTCCCGGACTCCGGTCTGCAACCGCGTCTCGCCGTCCATCGCCACATCCTGCAGGCGTACTGGCTGATTGGTCTGGCCATCCCGGCGGGGCGGGCGCCGGGCCACGCGGGCTTTTACCTTCGACTTCTCCACTTCCTCAACCATGGTATTCCACGCGCCACATCCTGCGCACTGCCCCGACCATCGGGGAGCGCTGTGCCCGCATTCCTGACAAACGTAGCGTGTTTTAGTTTTGGCCATGAGGTACAGATGAGGATAAGCAGGGGACGTACGCCAACGAACCCGCATGCCCCCCGTGAGATTCAGGGCTGGGGACGTTGGAGGAACCCTTCCCCCCGGTGGTCATTCCGGCAAGCCTGTGAATCGAGACCCACTTTCGGTCTACAGCACCCTACACTTCGACCTACCCTCGCACCGGGCTCACGCCCCTGGCCTTCATGCTGGAACGCCGCATTTTAGCCCCCATCGAAGCCCTGGGCCAATACGTTTTGCTGCTCACAAAAGCTTTTCAGTCGCTTAGTGAGGTACGGGTGTACCGGAAGAACCTGTTTAAGCAGATGGTGGCGATTGGCATTGAGTCAATCCCCATCGTAGCGCTGGCCGGCCTCTTCTCGGGGGCCGTGCTCACGGTGCAGACGGCCTATCAGCTGGAGTCGCCCTTTATTCCGCAGTCCATTATCGGCTCCATCGTGGTCCCATCCATGGTCCTCGAACTGGGAGCTGTAGTGACAGGCTTCATCCTGGCGGGTCGTGTGGGCGCGCGCATCGCGGCAGAGCTCGGGACGATGCGGGTCACGGAGCAGATCGACGCCCTGGAAGCCATGGGGCTGAACTCGATTGGCTACCTTATCGTACCGCGGGTGCTGGCGGGTGTGTTCATGTTTCCCGTCCTCTACATCACAGCCACGGGAGTAGGGATTGGCGGAGGGCTGGGCGTAGCGCACTATGGCGACTTTCTGTCAGCGGGCGAGTTCGTGGCCGGCGCGCGGCAGTTCTTCAGCCCCTTCGACCCCATCTTTGGGCTGCTAAAAGCCTTTGTGTTTGGCTTCATCATCACCTCCGTGGCGTGCTACAAAGGATATTATACCGGTGGCGGCGCCGAGGGGGTAGGCCGCAGCACCACCGAGGCCGCGGTTCTGAGCTGCGTCTACATCCTCTTCGCTAACCTGGCCCTGGCCGTACTCATTCTTTGAGGTTGTATGATTGAGGTCCGCAACATCGACAAGAGCTTCGGATCCCTGGAGGTCCTGAAGCAGGTCTCCCTCACTATTCGGGATGAGGAGACGCTGGCCATTATTGGCCGGTCGGGCTCTGGCAAGAGCGTCCTCATGAAACACCTCATGGGGCTGATTACGCCAGACCGCGGCGAGGTAATTGTGGATGGCGTCGACATCAACGCCGTCTCGTACGGCGAACTCCGCCAGTTGCGACGCAAATTCGGCATGCTGTTTCAGGGCGGCGCGCTCTTCGATTCGATGAGTGTATTCGATAACCTCGCCTTTCCGCTCCGCACCTTTAGCGACCTTGCGGAGGAGGAAATCAGGGCGCGGGTGGAAGAGAATCTGAAGGAAGTCCAACTGGAGGGCGTCGAAGATAAAAACCCGGCGGAGCTTTCCGGTGGCATGAAAAAGCGAGTGGCGCTGGCCCGGGCCATCGCCCTCACGCCGCAGTACATTATTTACGACGAGCCCACGAGCGGGCTGGACCCCGAGACCTCCAACACCATCAACGACCTCATCAGCTCGCTGAGTACGCGGTCGAACGTCACAAGCATCGTGGTGACGCACGACATGCACTCGGTCCTGGCCATCGCTGACCGGGCCGCCTTTATCCACGACTGCGACATCCACTGGGTGGGCACAATCGAAGAGATGCATGCGGCTGACGACCCAACGTTGAACGCGTTCGTCCGCGCAAGCGAGTACCAGATCGGTGCCCCTGGCCGCACCGCCTCCCCTTACGACGCCAATTGATTTTGTTTACCCTGTGAAATACTCCGATGAGTTAAAGGTGGGTCTTGCCCTGGTTGTAGCCGCCCTGGTGTTTGTCCTGGGCCTCCGCTACTTCCAAGACCTGCCCCTGTTTGAGACGACGGACAGCTACTACACGCTCGTAGAAAACGCCGCCGGCCTGAGCGCGGGAAGTGCGGTGCGCGTGAGCGGCGTGCCTGTGGGGGCGGTGCGACGCATTCGGTACGCGCCCGAGGAACGGCAGGTGCGCGTCGACTTTTACGTCGAGAAGGCCGTTGACATCACGGAAGGCTCCCACGTGGCCATTACAGGGCTCAGCCAACTGGGCGATGTAAAAATGGACCTGACGCTGGGGCCACCGGAGAATGAATTGATTGCCCAGGGACAGCTTGTGCCCAGCCGGGAAGAAGACCTGTTTGGTGACCTCGCCGAGCGGGCCCCCACGCTTTTTAACCGAGCCGACACCGTACTTGTAGGGTTAGACCGTGTGCTGGGCGGAGTCTCGCGCCAGCTGGATGAGCCGGACAGCGACCTCCGCCGCACCCTGCAATCGGTTGAAGCCACCTCCAGTACCGTCAGCCGGGTGCTGGACGCTGAGCAGCAGCGCCTCGCGGCCACGCTCGATAGCGTCGCTATGCTCAGTGCCTCGCTCACCCGGCTCTCGGAGAGCGGCGAGGAAAACCTCGACACGACCATGGCAGACGTGCGGCAGCTCATTGAGCGGCTGGACCGCAATCTGGACTCCGTAGAGTCCTCCACCGATCGGCTCGATGCCATCCTTACCAAGGTGGAAAATGGTGAGGGTACTCTGGGCTTGCTGGTGAACGATCCTGCGCTTTATCACCAGATGGATTCTACCCTGACGAACGTCAACAGGCTGCTGGAAGACTTTCAGCAAAACCCGCGGCGCTACCTGCAGGAGCTAAAGCTGATTGAAATTTTTTAACCTGCGCCTCGGGGTAACGCCCCGCGCCGCCAGCACCTGTATCGGCGTCATGCATTTCCTCGGCGCCCCTCCCGTCTGCTCTGTCCTACTGCCATGCCTGAGTCTAACGCTCCGCGCTCCCGCTCTGCCACGGCTCCCGGGCCGGGTGGGGCCCGGGACGCATCGGCCGGAGCGGGCCCTGCGCCCCCGTTGATTGACCGGGAACGGGCACGGGCGGTGAAGCGGGTGCTGCTCCGGTACCTGAAACGTCACCGCCCCCCGCCCGAGGCGCCGCCTCCTGCCCCACCGCCGCCGCCCCGGCGTGGGGGCAGCTATGCGTGGGTCCTGCCTGTGCTGCGGGCCATCCCACTGCTGTTGGCCAGCGCGTTCGTGTTTTCCTTCTGGTGGGACTTTGACGGCCTTGTCTTCCCAATCGCCGGATGGACCTTTCCGCTCGAAGGCCTCCTCCGGATCGTAGCCGTGAGTGGCTTGATTGGGTTCTTTACAAACTGGCTGGCCATCACGATGCTCTTCCGCCCACGCCAGCGCCGGCCACTGCTGGGCCAGGGCCTCGTACCCGCCCAGCGCGACCGCATTGCCTACCGCCTGGCCCAGGCCGTCGCCACCGACCTCCTCAGCGAGGACGTCATCAAAGAGAAAATCCGGGCCAGCGGGATGATTCCGCGGTACCGGGCGCTGGCCTTCACCGTGGTGCGCGACATCGCCGCCGACCCCGATTTTCGCCATGATGTGAAACGCCTCACGTCCAACTACGCCGAGGACCTGCTGCGCCGCGAGGATGTGCAGGAACGCATCACACAATTCACCATCGAGCAAATGCATGAGTACGCGGGCGACGGCCTTGGTGGGCTGGCACTCCGCACCTATCGCTTCCTTAACGAGAACGACTTCCGCCGCCGCATCGAGCAAGCGGTAAAGGAACTGCCGCGGACCCTGGATTCGGCGCTGGATGGGCTGGACAACATCCTGGACCGCCTTCCCGACGCCCTGGATGAACGATCAGAGCAGATCGAAGAGATCGCCACGCAGGCCGTACTTGCATTTGTGGAGCAGCTCGATGTGTACAGCATGGTGCTGGACAAACTGCAGCGCTACGACGAACGCGAACTGGAAGACCTGCTCTGGCGCACCACGAACGAGCAACTGAACTACATTAAATACCTCGGCAGCGTGCTGGGATGCCTGGGTGGGCTTGTGATATGGCAGCCCGTGTTTGCTCTCCTTGTGTTTGCTGTGGTGGCAGCGCTCGTCCTTGGGGCAGACGCGGCACTGCTTCGTGCCAAGAACCGGGCGGCCTTCGGAGGCGCCTAATTGAGCACCTCGTAGTCGGGGGATTCCGGGCCGTCGCCGTTGCCCTTCTTGAACAGCGACGCCCCAATGATCCCGCCAATGAGGCTGAGCAGCGCTCCGCCAATCACGTTAAACGTGGCCTGCAGGGGCACAAAGAAGCCCTCGACCAGCGACGTCACCTGATCCTCCATGTCAGGATCCATCTGATCAAACACGCCACCACGCTCCATCTCGCGCACCAATTCGCTGGCGTCGGGGACGATGCCAAACCCCATGAGGAGCAGCGTGACGAACGTCGCCACGAGCCCGGCGATGGCGCCGGCGCCGGCGCCCATCCCCGCACCCTCTCCACCGCTGATGGTGACCTTGTTGGTATCCGTGTAGTGATACGTGGTGAACACCCCAGCCCCTATAAACGCAAGGCAACACAGGCACGCCCCCAGCACCGGTACGATACTCACGAGCGGTATGGCTATCCCCAGTACGACACCGCCCAGGAGGATGGATTGCAATTTGGTAGACATGCGGACCGAAGTGTTGATCGTTGGGATAGTAGGCGGGCGCCCCTCTCGGTTAAGCCATCAGGCGAGAACGCAGGCAGCCGAAAATAGCCAACGGGGCGGAAAAAGCAAAGCCCCAAGCGAGCCGGCGTTAACCGGTTGCCGACCCCTCTTCGCGCGGCGATGACGGCGGCCCGGGCGACGGGGCAAAAAGATCAGCAAACGCTCGAGCCAGGTAGTACCCGGCAGCGACGCCAAAGACGGCGCCCGTGGCAATGCGGCTGACCGGCGTATTGGCCCACAGGTCTACCACGCCGCCTAACCAGTCTACACCAGGCGGGACGACCGACGCTGCCAGCACCCACCCTGCATGAGACCCGAGGAAGCCATCGTAGCGCCGCAGGACCGCGTAGGCCCCCGTGGCCACCGCCAATGCAGCGTAAATACCCAGGCAGCGATGGCAGACCGCCAGGGGCGTCCCATCCACGATTAAGGTGCGGTCTGGGAGCTGGTGGCAAAAAAGCGAGAGGGCCTGCGCCACGAGCCATCCCCCAGCCTCCCCAAGAAACGGTGGCGAAATCACCAGCGCCAGCCATCCCCACACCAGCATCAGCGCAACTCCCCACCCTGTTCTACTCCACGGTGCCGTATGCATGAGCCGCCGGTTTGTGGTTGTCGGTTAGTGGGTGTCAGGTGAGCCCTGTCAGGTTGTCCAGCCCGGTCGCTGTCATCTGCCAGGCTGCCGCTGTGTCAGGCGCCAGTCTGCGTCAGGACGCCCGTGATGTGCTGCCGGTGTTAAGACTTCTTTAGGTACAAGGTTTCTTTCGCCGCCTTGTGGGCGCAAACGTTGATTGAGGCGACCTTCACCGCGTATCAAAATCTATAGGCACGCTTTTTGTCGAACCATAGTAGTGGATTTATGAAGCAAAAATGCCCTGCATCACCACGCACCACGCTTCCTCCCCGGTCTGTGCTGAGTTGTTAGCACTCATCACCGGAGAGCGCTAACAGCGTGGCCTTTGCACGGCTTCTATCCCACACGATTCTAACCTAACAACAAAACGGAGGACGCTCATGGCAAACCTCAAACCCCTCGCTGATCGCGTCGTGGTCAAGCCCGCCGAAGCTGAGGAAAAAACAGCTGGTGGTCTCATCATTCCCGACTCTGCGCAAGAGAAGCCCCAGCGTGGCACCATCGTGGCCGTTGGACCGGGCCGCGTAGAAAATGGCAACAAGATCGACATGAGCGTCGGCGAAGGTGATGCGGTGCTGTATGGCAAGTATGCCGGCACAGAAGTCACCCTCGACGGCGAAGAAGTGCTGATTATGCGCGAGTCCGATATCCTCGGCATCGTGGAGTAGCACGCACCGTAGCGTAGCATCGCACAGGGTGCGGCACGTAATAGCAGCACCCGCTTTTACATCCTATACTTTTGAATAAGCAGCAACCTTAAATATTATGGCTAAACAAATTGTCTTTGACACGGAAGCGCGCAACGCCCTTAAGCGGGGCGTCGACAAGCTCGCAAACGCCGTCAAGGTGACCATGGGGCCGAAAGGCCGCAACGTGGTGCTTGAGAAGTCCTTCGGCGCACCGACCGTCACGAAAGACGGTGTAACCGTGGCGCGCGAAGTGGATCTGGAAAACAAACTGGAGAACGTAGGCGCTCAGATGGTCAAGGAGGTTGCCTCCAAGACCAGCGACGTGGCCGGTGACGGCACGACGACAGCGACCGTTCTTGCACAGTCCATCCTGAACGCAGGTCTTAAGAGTGTAACGGCTGGCGCCAACCCGATGGACCTGAAGCGTGGCGCTGATGCAGCGGTACAGAAGGTGGTCGCTCACCTGCGCAGCCTGAGCGTGGATACGGAAGATAAGGACCGCATTACGCAGGTCGCTTCCATTTCCGCAAACAACGATCACGCCATCGGCGAACTGATCGCGGATGCGTTTGAGCGTGTCGGTAAGGACGGCGTGATTACGGTGGAAGAAGCCAAGGGTACGGAGACGTTCCTTGAGGTCGTTGAAGGTATGCAGTTCGACCGTGGCTACCTCTCCCCGTACTTTGTTACGGATGCCGACAATATGGAGGCGGTGCTTGAGGATCCGTACATCCTCATTCACGACAAGAAGATTTCCACCATGAAGGACCTCCTGCCGGTACTGGAGAAGGTCGCCCAGACGGGCAACCCGCTGCTGGTCATCGGTGAGGACGTAGAAGGTGAAGCCCTCGCCACCATTGTGGTGAACAAACTGCGGGGCACGCTTAAAGTGGCTGCTGTGAAGGCGCCTGGCTTTGGCGATCGCCGCAAAGCAATGCTGGAAGACATTGCTGTCCTGACGGGCGGAACCGTCATCAGCGAAGAGAAGGGTTACCGCCTCGAAAACGCCACGCTCGACCAGCTCGGTCGCGCTGCCCGTGTGGTCATCAACAAGGACAACACAACGGTTGTAGACGGCGCTGGCGATAATGAGCAGATCAAGGCGCGCGCCCAGCAGATCCGTCAGCAGACGGAATCCTCCACCAGCGATTACGATCGTGAGAAGCTGCAAGAGCGTCTCGCGAAGCTGGCCGGCGGTGTTGCGGTGCTGAAGATCGGTGCTGCCACCGAGCCGGAGATGAAAGAGAAGAAGGCGCGTGTGGAAGATGCCCTGCAAGCGACGCGCGCAGCCGCAGAGGAAGGCATCCTCGTTGGCGGTGGCGTAGCGTACATTCGTGCACTGTCCGCGCTGGAAGACGTTGACACGATCAATGAAGACCAGCGCATCGGCGTAAGCATCATTCGCCGCGCGCTTGAAGAGCCGCTTCGTCAGCTGGCGCAGAATGCCGGCCTTGAAGGCTCCATCATTGTGCAGCGTGTCCGCGAGAGCGAAGGGAATCACGGCTTCAACGTGCAGACAGAGACGTATGAGGACCTGTTTGACGCTGGGGTCATCGACCCAACGAAGGTGACGCGCACCGCGCTTGAGAACGCCGTATCGGTTGCGGCCCTGCTCCTGACCACGGAATCCGTGATTGCTGATCGTCAGTCGGAAGATGATGACGATGGCGACGGCATGCCCGCCGGCGGTATGGGCGGCGGCATGGGCGGCATGGGCGGCGGCATGGGCGGCATGGGTGGCGGCATGGGCTTCTAAACCAGCCTATGTAGCGCATCCTGTGCGCCCGGCCCACGTGCCGATATGCACAGCATTGGCGGGACTGCCTTCTGGGTGGTCCCGCTTTTTTTGTGCGCTTATTTCTTCGATGTTCGTGCCCGTGCGCCTCCGCCACCCGCACCGTCAGCGCCGGTACGCATGGACCGCGGAGCGTTTGGCACGCGCAAACCGTCGACGGCCGCACAGCGCCAGGACCAGCCCTACTGATGCCCCTGCACAAGCGGCCGGATATCGGCGGGCAGGGTGACATGAAAGGTGGTGCCTTCCCCCTTGTTGCTATCGACGTGAATGCGCCCCCCTACCCGCTCAATCAGCCGGCGGGACACTGTGAGGCCGAGGCCACTGCCTTGGTATGACCGCTCCAAGCCACTACTCTCCTGAGAGAACTCGTCGAAGATACGATTGGCAAAGGACGGATCGATCCCGACTCCCGTGTCTTCCACTATCAGATATACAGTGGCGCCATCGTCCGAGCGGCGGAGTGTAACTTCCACATGCCCATCGGAGGTGAATTTGAGCCCGTTGTCAAGCAGGTTGTGCAGCACACGCACCAGCATACGGTGGTCTTGGTAAACCGGCAAGGTCTCCTGTGTGGTGCGCAGGCGGAGGTCAATGCCTTTTTGCTGCGCTATCGGCTGCAGGGTGTCGATGACGCTGTGCGCTACCTCCACCAAATCTACCGGCTCCGGGGAAAGCTCAAGGGTCCCTGCCTCCAGTTGCGCAAGGTCCAGCATGGAATCGAGCGTGAGTAGGAGGCGCTTACCGCTCCGCTCGATGAGATCCACAAAGCGCTCGTACTTTGTGTTGATGCCTTTCCGCATCATCGACGTGAAGCCAAGGATGACGGTAAGCGGCGTGCGAACCTCGTGCGTGATGTTAGTCAGGATAGCGGACTTGATGCGGGACGCCTCCTCGGCCCGCTCTTTGGCTGTAATGAGCTGTTGCTCTACGGCGCGCCGCTCGGATACATCGGATAGAATCCACACAAGGCCGATAACGGTGTCGTTGCTGTCCCGCACGCTGTCTGCACGCAGGGCCACGGGCACCGTCGCTCCGTCCGCAATCTGCAGTTCGAGGTCACCGCGCCACGACCGCCCCTCGTTCATTGCGGCGCGCACGCTCGCCTGGGTCTGTTCATCCGCGATACGAGCGCTGGGACCGCCATGCGCCTTGTTGAGTGTAGCTGTATCGAAACCCAGCAGCTTCGTGAACGCATTGTTCTGATAGGTGACGCGTCCTTCGGGGTCCAGCAGCGCTACGGCATCGCTCATGCTTTCGACTGCTTTGCTGATCTGCAGGAGTTGACGCCGTGTACGCTCGCCCTCGGTGATGTCGAGCAAGACGCCCAGCGCGTGAGGTTGGCCACGCAGGTCAACTGCTTCGAACGTACCAATGGCCACCCGTGGGTCACCATCGGGGCGGCGCAGGTGGAAGTAGGTGGGCGCCACCGGGGCCTCCTCCCGTGCCTCACGCTGAGACCGCTGAACCACGTCCGGTTCCTGCCAGAAATCACAGCGTTCCAGCCGCGTACCAATAACTTCGTTACGGGAACGGCCCGTGAGCTCAGCAAACGCGGCGTTGGCATCTACACACACACCATCGTCGGTGCGGACCAGCACCAATGCTGCCGGCACAGCCTCAAAGATGTGATGGAAGAGGTCTTGCGTATTCGTCAGGGCCCGGCGCATGTGGTGCTGGTGTGACATGTCGCGCGCCGTGCTTAACATGGCGGGTTGGCCATCGTGCAGGATCGGGACCATCACCGTTTCGACGATCCGTTCTTCGCCATCCAGCCGCCGGATGCGGTACTGGACCGGGCGGCTCCGGTCGTCTGCATTAAGGTGCGCCAGGACGGTTGGGAGGTCATCTGGATGAATGAACGCCCACACCGAGCGGCCGACGACGGCTTCGGGAGCCTCAGCGCCCAGGAGACGGGTACACGCTGCATTTACGTACACAACCTCGTGGCTCGTGGTGACGATCGTAACAGCGTCTGGTAGCAGGTCCATAACCTCTGTGGATTCGCCTCCCAGCTCCGAGAGTGCCGCATGGGGGCTTCCATCGCCAGTCGATGGCAGCGCGGGGTGGGCTGCGCCTACCAGCCATCGGACGTCTCCCTCTTGGAGCACCGGCTCCAGGCGCACCCGGAGCATCGTATCGGCCGCAGCCGCCCCCCTTTGCTGCGCCTCGCCATCAGTGACCGCAGAAGTAAACGTAACCACTTGCCTCGACTGGGCCGCCTCGTCCAAGGCCCTGGCGGCCTGCTTCGTTTGCAAGAACGACGGCAACGGAGTTGACCGGGCTACGCCTAACAACCGCCAGGCATCCTCGCTCGGTTCGAGGCAAAAGGTATGGTAGCGGGGACCGTGCAGCACCCGTTGCCATCCCTGATGCCCAGCCGTCGCAGCCCTGAGCCGAGCCTCCGCCTCCTGCAGCTCAACGCGGAGCCGGACGACTTCGGCGCGCAGCGCAGCGGCTTCCTTCGACGGGCGTTCCATGAGATCAGTACAAGTCGGAAGGACGACGCTCTGGTGCTTCACCAGAGGCGGAAATGCGCTTATTGACGAAGGGGAGACAGCACACCTTAATAGGGTACTACAGCCCAAGCGCCGAACACAAGCCGGCTCAGTTACGGTCTTGGAATCTCTCGCGTCGTGGGCCGTGCACGCAGTTAAAGCTCTTTTACAGCTTTCACCATCTGGTCGGCCAGGTCGTCGCTGTAGACAATTTCGAACCCAAGCGACTTGCAGACTCCTTGCATGGGACGGTTCTCTTTCAAAATGTCGGCAACGATGCGTTTCAGATCCTCATCTTTCCCAATGTGGATAAGGCGACGCAAGAGTTCTGTCCCCAGTCCTTGCCCCTGATGATCATCGCGCACCAGCATGGCAAACTCGCCATCATCGGTCCCCCGGAGCTTTGTGATGCGCCCTGCGCCCAGGAGCGGCCCTTCCTCCTCATTCTCCGGATCAAGGGCGACGGCCACCAGCGCCATCTCCCGGTCGTAGTCGATGAAGCACAGCCGCGAGAGCCGCTCGTGCGCGACCCGCTGGCTGTAGTTCATGAGGCTGGCATAGCGGAGGTAGACGCTTCGCTCGGACAGATGCTCATGAAACTCCACCAGCTTGGGCTCATCTTCTGGACGGATGGGGCGAATGCGCACCGGCCGGCCGTCGGCGAGGTGCCAGGTATCAACATATTTTTGCGGATACGGTCGTATGGCCGGACGCGGCAGATCCTCCAGCTCTGGGTCGTGAAGGACCACACGGGCATCCAGTGCGATGATTTCGTCTTCGCTTACCACCAGCGGGTTGATGTCCATTTCCTTAATCACAGGGTGTGCCACGACCAGCTGGCTAAACCGCACCATCACCTGCGCAAGCGCATCCATGTCCACCGAGGCCCGACCACGTACGCCCTTGAGCGCCTCGTAGATGCGAGTCTGCTCAATCATGCGGTGCGCCAACGTGGTGTTGAGGGGCGGCAAGCCCAAGGCGCGGTCGCGGTAAACCTCCACCAGGCTGCCGCCGGACCCGAACAAGAGGACCGGCCCGAACTGTTCGTCCAGGCTGCTGCCGACAATCAGTTCGTATCCATCGAGCGAAATCATCGGCTGTACCGTAACCCCATCGAAGCCGTCGCTTTTTCCGGCTTCGTCCATACGAGAAGCGATGTCCTCGAAGGCCGCCTGCACTTCACTGGCGGACTGCAGGTTGAGCTTAACGCCCCCCACATCGGTTTTGTGCGTTACCGTGCGCGAGTGCAGCTTCACCACCACGGGATAGCCGATGTCATCCGCCGCCTCGGTCGCCGCCTCTGGCGTAGTGGCTACGGTGGTGGTCACCGTTGGAATCCCGTGCAGCGCCAGTACATCCTTTGATTCTGCTTCGGTAAGCAGGGTGCGGCCTTCGCTCCGCGCCCTATCCAGCAGCGCGTTAACATCCTCGCGGCGCTGCTCGCCATTGCCGGCGTCCCGCGGGGTTTCGTAGAGGGCCTGCAGATTGTAATTGTAGCGCCACATGTAGTTGAAGATCTTGGCAGCCTTATCCGGGTACTCAAACGTTGGAATCCCCGCGTCATTCAGGATCCGCGTACCCGCGGCTACTTCGGCACCGCCCATCCAACTGGCCAGGACTGGCTTATCGTGGCGGTTGGCGTACGGCCGCAGCTCCTCGGCTGTACGCGTGGCATCCGTCATGTCCTGAGGCGACAGCACCACCAGCATGCCATCGCTCGCTTTATCCTCCCCGGCCACCCGCAGCGCATCCGCATAGCGCTGCGCCGATGCATCGCCAATGAGGTCTACCGGGTTGCCCTTGCTCCACGTTGACGGCAGCACCTCATCGAAGGCGCGGAGCGTGTCGTCGCTGAGCGTGGTAAGCTTCCCCCCGCCTTGAATGAGCGCGTCAGTGGCAAGCACGCCCGGCCCACCCGCGTTCGTCAGGATGGTCAGGTTGGGACCGCTTGGGCGGGGTTGCTTGGCCAGCACCTCCGCGACGTGAAAGAGGTCGGCGATAGTATCCACGCGCAGCACCCCCGTCCGCCGAAACGCCGCACTGAGGACCTCGTCGCTTCCCGCGAGTGCACCCGTGTGCGAGGTCGCTGCCTGCGCCGCCTCGGCCGTGCGGCCGGCTTTGATCACTATAATGGGCTTCTGCAACGCCACCTCACGCGCAGCACTGATGAATGAGCGGGCATCGCCAATCGACTCCATATACACGAGAATACTCTCCGTCCGTGGGTCATCGCCGAGGTACCCAATCAGGTCTCCCCAGTCAACATCCAGCATCGAGCCCACCGAAGCAAACGTGCTGAAGCCCACGTTCTCCTCGCGGCTCCAGTCCAGGATGGCGGTGAGCATGGCGCCGCTCTGGCTGAGCAATGCCACACTGCCGGGCTGCGCCATCGACCCGGCAAAGGTAGCATTCAGGCCCGCCCCGGGCCGCATGATGCCCAGACAGTTCGGGCCGATGACCCGCATGTCATAGGTCTGGAGTGACTGCTTGATTTCCTGCTCCAGCGCACGCCCCTCCTGCCCGATTTCCTTAAACCCGGCAGAGATGATAATGGCGCCTCGGACCCCAGCCTCTCCGCATTCCTGAATGATAGCCGGCACCGTTGGCGCGGGTGTAACGATGATCGCCAAATCTACGGTGTCGGGCACCTCGGCAATAGACGGGTACGCGCGCACGCCCATCACGCTGCTACGCTTCGGATTGACAGGATAGACCGTCCCGCCAAACGGCGTAGCCAACAGGTTGCGCATGAGCGTCCGCCCGACGCTGCCTTCCCGGTCGGTCGCTCCGATGACCGCGACGTGGTTGGGTTTGAAGATAAAGTCCAGCGGCTGGCGCGTGCCATGAAACACGTCGTATGATGGGTCCGCGGTACGTTGCTGGCGTGGAGTTGCCATGAGCAGAGGGTAGGGTGTGCAAGCGTATGAGCAGCCATTACATTGCTCGGTCAAGTCCAAGTTCGGGCAATGTTTGCATAAATCCGTGAAGCTGCCGATGCGGCGGCGTCAGCGCCGCGTTCCACTGGGAATCTTATGCCGCTACCCTGCATAGCATGGCGTACTCTTTCACCATCCTATGCTGCGCTATGCAACGTGTTATTCTGGGTTTATCGGTCGTTTTTCTTGCTATTGCGGGATTCATGGTGTACTCCAGTAGCGGCGCCAGCTCGACCGTCACCATGTACAGCAGCCCCACATGTAACTGCTGTGACAAGTGGGCTAACCACCTTGAAGCGGAGGGATTCACGGTAGAAATCTCTCATACCCCTAACATGGCCCAGGTCAAACGGCAGGAGGGCATTCCGTTCAACCTCGGCTCGTGCCATACAGCGGTTATTGACGGCTATCGCGTGGAGGGCCACGTGCCGGCCGCGCAAGTAAAGCGGCTGTTAGAAGAGCGTCCCGACATCCGTGGTCTGGCCGTACCCGGGATGCCCATCGGCTCGCCGGGTATGGAAAGCCCCAACCCGGACGACCATGAAACTTACAATGTCATCGCCTTCGGCGGCGCCGAGGGAGACTACGTGTTTGCGACAATCACGCCATAGGCTGATCGACCGCTGTGGGGCATCCGTCTTGCACCCAGGTACGCTGGGTGCTATACTACTGATCGCCCATTTTATGAACGCTACCCACCGTGTTTATGCCATCGCAGCGCAGTCAGTGGTTTGCCCGCAATGAGCAAGCAGAACAACTGGAGGCCGAGGGTGAACGCCAGAAGGCACTGGCGTTGTATGAGCAGAACGCACGCGAGGGGTGCAACCTGAGCTTTACGTATGAGCGCATGGCCACGATCTACCGGGCCGACGACCGACTACCGGAGGCGGTTGAGGCCATGGAGAAGGCCCTGACGATCGAGAAAGAACGCGGCCCAAGTGCGAAGGTGGTACGGCTCGAGAAAAGCGCGAAAAGCTTGCGCAACGCCGCGGCCGAGGCGCCTACACGGCGCAAAACGGCACCCCGACGTGAGCGCACGGAGCGACGCGCCACAGCCCCCTCTACCAAAGGAAAAGCGGCAAAGAAAGGCTGCTTCTCGGTGCTGTTGATCCTTTTTAGCCTCGCGTCGCTGACCGCTTTCGTGCTCATCTGAGCAGCTGGCATAGTAGCTGAAGCCGTGATCGGCTGGTCCTCGCCCTTATCAAAAGCCCTCGTTCGGAGTATAGGCTTTCGCTTCATCAATCCCGTCATCCTCGACCCCAAACGAGGCCTATGGCCGACTAACGAAGCGAAGCGGAGCTAACCGAGAGCTGAGCGCAGCGACACACGAAGCAAACGAAGCGTGGTGACTAACGAAGAAATCCATACGATGTGGACGTATGGGGCAATTTAGCGCCTCAAGGGAAGAGATATCCACAGCATAGCGCCTCTGGATTATGGGCCAGCGTGACTCAAGGGTTAAAAGGCACGTACCACACAGCCCCTGCGTACCCCGCGTACGGCTTTTCCAAGGGACGCTCCCCCCTCCCAACTGAGAGAAACATAGGGTGGTGGGGTACCGTATATCAGAATCCTTCTCACACACCCGTCCTGCCCCCATGAACATGACTGACGAGCAAAAAGAGGCTGTGCAGAAACGCCTCCGCCGCATTGAGGGGCAGGTGCGTGGGCTACAGCGCATGGTGGAGGAGGATCGCTACTGCGGCGACGTGCTGACGCAGATTAGCTCGGTGCAGAAAGCCCTCCGGTCGACGGGGAAAATCATCACGCGTAATCACCTGGAGACCTGCGTCACGGATGCGCTGCGCTCAGGCGACCATGCGGCTGCCGAGCGGACCTACAAGGAAATCATGGACCTGTTGTACAAGCAAATTCAGTGAGCCCTATGGAAACCCAACGCACTTCCCTTATCATTGACGGCATGGGCTGCGACCACTGCGTCGCGGCTGTACGATCGGCCTTGGCAGGCATTGACGGGGTTACCGTGAACGACGTTGCCATCGGCTCGGCCTCCGTGACCTACAACCCCGATGAGGCCTCGCGCGCCGCACTGATTGACGCGATTGAATCCGCCGGCTACTCCGTCCCGTCCACCCCCGCGTAGCGAGCGCCACGCCGCTCCTTCTGAACGCCTGCTGCACTCGATTCTGTTATGTCTTTCCTCCAAGAGACCCTGCATATTGCACTCGCGGCCGCTCCCTGGTTCGTGCTGGGCCTGTTTGTGGCCGGGTTGATTCGGGCGTTTGTCTCTGTTCGCCTCGTGGAGCGCTACATGGGGGGGCACGGCATAGGCGCCATTGCCCGTGCAGCTGTGATGGGGGCGCCGCTGCCCCTCTGCTCCTGTGGCGCCATCCCCACAGCCATCGCGTTCTACCGTGGGGGCGCCGGCAAGGGGCCCTCCACGGCGTTTCTCGTTGGCACGCCCGGGATCGGGGTTGACTCGGTAGCCGTGACCTACGCCCTGCTCGGGCCCTTCATGATGATAGCCCGCGCGTTGGGTGCTGTGGTGACGGCCATCAGCACCGGACTGCTCGTCGCCACAACCGGGCGGCGAGCCCTGGCGCCAGATCCGCACGCCGCAGATGCGGCTTGTGGGTGCGGGGACTCAGACGGCTGCGGCGCGGAGCCCGTCCCTGCTGAGGGGCTGACCGCAACCGATGCGGCGCACGCCCCCGCCGTGCGTCTCGCCAGGGGTATGCGCTACGCCTTCGGCGACCTCTTGCAGGATATCGGGCCATGGATCATCGCGGGCTTGCTGGCCGCCGGGGCCCTGCTCGCCTACGTCCCCCCCGAGACGATTGCAGCCTACGGGACGGGGGTGGGTGCGATGCTACTCATGTCCATCATCGGCGTGCCGCTGTACATCTGTGCTACGGCCGCGACCCCCGTGGCGGCTGCGATGTTGCTGGCGGGCGTATCTCCCGGGACCGCCCTCGTCTTTCTCCTGGCGGGCCCGATCACCAGTATGGCTACGCTGGGGGTGCTTCAGCGTGAAATGGGCACCGCCGCCGTGGTCCGCTATTTTATCGGCATTCTGATTACAACGGTCGGGCTGGGCCTCTTGGTGGATGTGGTGGTAGGAGCGGGCAGCATCAACGTGCTCGTTCAGATGGGTGAAGTCCACGAGCTGCTCCCTGCCTGGACCGAATGGGGCGCCCTCGGGCTGCTTGGCCTCATCGCGCTGGCACCCCTGCAGCAGCGTGTGCGGCGGCGTCTCGTAGCAGCCGGGTAATCCATCAACCGCCACACCGTGCCCTTCCCTCTGTTGCACCGTCCCTTATGGCTTCTTACACCGAACAGCAGAAAACCGTCGATCTTCCAGTTGAGGGCATGACCTGCGCGACGTGCGTGGAGCGTGTAGCCTCGGCGCTGCGCGCAGTGGACGGCGTTGAGGAGGCCCATGTGAACCTGGCTACCGAGCAGGCCCGTGTGCAGGCTGCTGCAGACCTCTCCCCTGCGGCGCTCCGGGAAGCTGTGATGGACGCCGGCTACGAGGTCCCCCTTACCACGCACACCTTTGATATCGAGGGGATGACCTGCGCTGCCTGTGTGCAGCGCGTAGAGGGTGCCCTGTTGGAGCACGACGGTGTCTTCGACGCCAGCGTTAACCTGGCCACAAACCGTGCCACAGCGCAGGTATTGCCTGGCACGACCACCCGGCAGGCGCTCCAACAAGCCATCGAGGACGTCGGCTATGCGGTTGTGCACCCCGAGGCTGATGATGAAGAGCCGCAAGCGGCACAAGCGGCTGCGCGCGAGCGGGAACGCACGGGGCTCCGCCAGCGCCTGCTCATTGCGGCCCTGGCCACGATCCCCATCTTCGTGCTGGACATGGGTACGATGCTCGTGCCAGCGTTCGACGCCTTGGTACAGCAGGTCATATCCGAACAGGAGCTGCATCTCCTGTTTTTTGGGCTGGCCTCCATCGTGCAGTTTGGGCCCGGGCTCCAGTTTTATCGCAAGGGCTGGCCTGCCCTTCGCGCCGGCATGCCGGACATGAACACGCTCGTCATGCTGGGCACCACGGCCGCCTACGGCTACTCGGTCGTGGCTACCTTTCTCCCGGGGGTTCTTCCCGAAGGTACGGCCCACGTGTACTTTGAAGCGTCGGCCGTCATTATCACCCTGATCCTCGTTGGCAAGTACCTGGAGGCCCTCGCGAAAGGCCGTACCAGCGAAGCGATGAAGCAATTGCTGCAACTCCAGGCCCGCACCGCCCGTGTGGTGCGCGGCGACACGACGGAAGAGGTACCCGTCGATGAGGTGCAACCCGGCGATGAAGTGTTGGTCCGCCCCGGCGAGAAGATTCCGGTGGATGGCGAGGTGACCCGCGGAGCCTCCTACGTGGACGAGTCGATGGTGACCGGTGAACCGGTGCCGGCCGAGAAATCAGAAGGCGACGAGGTCGTCGGCGGTACCATCAACAAAACAGGGAGCTTTCACTACCGGGCAACCCGCGTGGGGGCCGACACCGTGCTCGCACAGATCATCCGCATGGTGGAGGACGCGCAGGCCTCGAAGGTGCCCATCCAGGGTATGGTTGACCGGGTGGTGCATTACTTCGTACCGGCCGTGATGACGACAGCCGCCATATCGTTTGGCGGATGGCTGCTGTTGGGCCCGGCGCCGGCGCTTACGTTTGCCGTCGTGGCTGCGGTGTCTGTGCTGATCATCGCCTGTCCCTGTGCTATGGGCCTGGCTACGCCAACGTCCATCATGGTGGGCACCGGAAAGGGCGCGGAAATGGGAGTGCTGTTTCGGAGCGGCGAAGCCCTACAACGCCTCCAAGAGGTGCAGCAGGTGGCTTTCGACAAAACAGGCACCCTTACCGCGGGCCGACCTACGCTGACGGACTTCCATCTGCAAAACGGAGCACCGGAGGACCGGACCTTGGCCTGTATCGCCGCGGTGGAGGCCGCGTCTGAGCACCCCATCGGCGAGGCAGTAGTGGCGGCGGCGCAGGAGCGCGGGCTCTCATTTCCAGAGGTCTCCGGGTTTGAGGCCGCGCCCGGCCGGGGCGTTTCGGCTACGGTAGCGGGCCAGACGGTACACGTGGGGTCCGACCGGCTCATGCACGAGCAGGACATCGACCTGAGCGCTGTTGGCGCGCTGGCGCGGGAGCTGGCTGAAGCGGGCAAGACGCCGCTCTACGCCGCCATCGATGAGACACTGGTGGCCGTGCTCGCCGTGGCGGACCCCATCAAGCCCTCTGCGCAGGCCGCCCTCCAGGCCCTGCACGATCAGGGGCTCCGCATTGCCATGGTTACGGGCGATAATCAACAGACGGCGGAGGCTATCGCTCGTCAACTGGGCATTGATGAGGTAGAGGCAGAGGTGCTCCCCGACCAAAAGGTGGACGCTGTGAAACGCCTCCAGGAAGGCGGCCCAGTAGCCTTTGTGGGCGACGGCATCAACGACGCCCCGGCGCTCGCGCAGGCCGACGTAGGGGTGGCCATTGGAACGGGCACGGACGTGGCGATGGAGTCGGCCGACGTGGTACTAATGTCGGGCGACCTGCGCGCCCTCGTGAACGCTCAGGAGCTTTCCGCGACCACCATCCGCAATATCAAGCAGAATCTGTTTTGGGCCTTTATCTACAATACCCTGCTGATTCCGGTTGCGGCCGGCGTCCTCTATCCGTGGGCTGGCGTGCTTCTGAACCCGATGCTGGCGGCTGTGGCGATGGCCCTCTCCAGCATCTTTGTACTGGGCAACGCCCTGCGCCTGCGTGGCTTTACGCCACCGCTGACGCTTGAGCAGACCCCAGAGGGGACACCACTGACCGCTGAAACGCAGGCCGCTGTGCGTGAGCGGCAGCCGGCGTAGCGGCACCGAGCGGCATCCCGCCCACGCGTTGGCGAAGGGCCAGTGAAAAGACGACGCGTACTGTACGGCCGGTGGCCCCACGTTCCCTGTCTCAAACCGTCGGTTACGCCGGCAGTTGATACTGTTCGGCCAGCGCCGTGTAGGCTGCCACCTGTTCCTTCTCCCAGTCTGCGCTGTGCCCCAACTCCTCAGCCATCAGGGCTGCCACCTGTGGAGCCATCGCTACGCTGGCGGCGGCGTCCAGGAGTAGTGTGCGCGTGCGGCGCGAAAGCACGTCTTCCACCGTGCGCGCCATCTCGTGCCGCGCGGCCCAGACGACCTGCGCACCTGTTACGCTCCGCTCGGGATGAAGCGGCTCGGCCAGGGCGGGACGCTCCTTCATGAGCGCTTGAATGCGCGGAGCATCCGAGCCATAGGGCGCCAGCGGTCCAAAACTCCCCGCCTGCTGATGGTAACCGTGCAGGTGAAGCTGCTTGGTGACGGACGGCCGCTCTTCCAACGCCGCCAGCGTGGCCGCCTGGTCAACCGTCTCCTCTGCCATTTTACGGTACGTGGTCCACTTGCCCCCGGTGATGGTCACCAGGCCGGCAGATGAGATATGGAGCGTGTGATCGCGCGAAACGGCCGCGGTGTCGCCCTCCTCCCCGGCCCCCACGAGCGGGCGGAGCCCAGCAAACATACTTTTGACATCGGCGGGGGTAGGATCGCCCTCGAGGTAGCGCCCGGCATGCGTGAGCAGAAAATCGATCTCCTCTTTTGTGGGAACGGGCTCCCCCGTAACCTTATCCACTGGGGTGTCCGTCGTGCCCACGATGAGGCGATCCCGCCACGGGATGGCGAACAGCACGCGGCCATCGTCCGTCTTCGGCACCATGATGGCGGTATCCCCGGGAAGAAACGAGCGGTCGAGCACAATGTGTACACCCTGGCTTGCCGTGATCATCGCGTCGGCTTCCGGGTCATCCATGCGCCGCACGGCGTCGGTGAAGACCCCCGTGGCATTGATGACGGTACGCGCGTGGATAGTATATTCCTGGTTTGTCTCCGCATCCCGCGCTACGACGCCGCTCACTACGTCATTCGACTTAAGCAAGCCCTCCACACGGCAGTAATTCAGGACGGTAGCGCCACGCTCAATGGCTGTCTGCGCCATGTTAACGGCCATCCGGCTATCGTCGAACTGCCCGTCGTAATAGATAACACCGCCCACCAGCCCTTCCGCCTCCAGGGTAGGTAGCATCTCCCGCGTCTTTTTGCGGGAGAGCAGCTTTGAGCGCCCGAAGCCTTGCTTCCCCGCGAGCATATCATAGAGCTTCAGGCCCACGCCATAAAACGGCCCCTCCCACCAGTCGTAGTTGGGCACTACAAAGGCGCGGTTATGCACCAGGTGCGGCGCATTCTGGAGAAGCAGCCCGCGCTCCTTCAACGCCTCCAGCACCAGAGAGATGTTGCCTTGCTTGAGATAGCGCACGCCGCCATGCACGAGCTTTGTGCTTCGGCTGGAGGTGCCGTGCGCCAGGTCGGCCTGCTCCAGCAACAGCGTCAGGTAGCCACGCGAGGCCGCTTCGATGGCAACGCCCAAGCCCGTGGCGCCTCCTCCTATCACCACCACGTCCCACGGATCCACGTCGGTAAGCGCCTGCAGTTGCGTGCTTCGGTCCATTGTCATCATTCAGAGCGTTCGATCGTCGAAAAAACCACCGGAGGCATGAGCCAAACGGGACGCAGCATAAAGATGCTGCAAGCGATAGCACGAATCTGCGGGGCAAACGGTTCAGCGCGGCACCTGGGTACGCCGAACGCCAGGCTATTCTCGGGCGAAATGCAACAAAGTTGGGGGCTACAAATTAAGCCGATATCTCTTTTTCCATAAGCGCCTAACGATATATGAAGACCACGGTTTTGATTGGCAGCCCGATGAATCTGTTTGTCTGGGACTATGGACGCTACGGCATGGGAAGCGCTCCCTTTTACGGCGATGCCGACGCTATTCGCGAGTCCTGGTCCCCCGTCCGGCAGAACGCCCTGGTGGGCAATTCAAAAGGCACCATCTATGCGCCGCCGGAGCCGCAAGAGGTAACCATCGTCAATTCGCCTACGTAAACACCGCCGGCACCTGCACGTCGGCAAGCGAATGCCCCCGGCCTTCCGCCCCACGCAGCGCGTCTGTGTGGGGCGTTTTTTTGATGCGATCGCGCGGCCGATGCCATTGGCATTCGTTACCTGTTTTGCCTTTCTTTCGAGCCACTACACACCCACTGTACCGAACCCCGCTCCCGTGTCTTCTTCCCTGGATGACTACCTCATCCCCCCACTCCCGAGCTCGCTTGCACAGGTCCTCTCCATTGTCTCAAACAACGCTCAGGACCAGGCGACCCGCCCCATCACGGAGGCCGTGGCATCTGACCCGGACCTTTCGGCCTATGTGCTGCGGCGCGTAAACTCTCCGTATTACGGGGTTAGTCGGCACGTGGAGTCGGTGGAGAAGGCCGTCCGGTTACTGGGGGGAAAAACGGTGTGCGAGATTGCCCTGGAAGCGGGGCTTAGGCAGGTGTTTCCGTACATGGAGACGGCAGCCGCGCAGAATGTGTATACTGCGGTAATGCAGGGAAGCATTATGACGGCACACCTTGCACAGGCGGTGGCCGATGCCCTGCACGTGCCCCACTATCAGCAAGCGTATTTGGCTGGTCTCCTGCAACAGGTGGGGCGTCTGGTGTTGCTTCAGCAAAAGCCGCAAGCCTACGCTGCCGTATGGTATGGGCTATCGGAAGATGCGCAGGCCGAAGACGCCCACTCGCTGGTGTGCCCATCGCGGGCAGACGAGCAGCAGGCCATTGGAATAGATTACGTCGCTACAGGTCGGAAAGTGGCTGCCCACTGGCACCTGCCAACGGTTGTACAGGCTTGCATTCGCTACCAGCATGCGCCGGATGAGGTCGTCCATGTGCCGTACCGGCCCATCGTGCACGTGACGCGAGTGGCCAACCTGTGGGCCTACCACGCGATACTTGACGCTCTCCCTGCTGACGAACCGCCCTCCCTATCGGATGCGCCACCGGCCTTTACGGATGCGCTACAGGCCCTGGCCCACCTGCGCAAAAAATCGCCAGAGGATCTATTCGACCTCATCGCTTCTCGTCAGGCCGATGCCCTGGAGGCCGTAACCTTCCGAACAGGGTAGGCGATCCTATCGGCTACGCTTCGGTCTCTTCACGCGGAGGACGGATCGCTGCCGTACTATGCGTCCCCGGTACCGGTCCACTGTGCGGGGCCGTGGTAAATCTCCCCGGGATATGGCCGTGTGGCGGCCTTTTTGTTTTTATCACCAGCCTCATCTTGCGATGTCAGTGGACCGATCCCCCGAGCGCCGTGAGGAGACCTTCCTTGTGGTGCTGGACGTTCTCATGGTGGTGCTCATCCTCCTAAACCTGGGTTTTCTGGCGTTTGACGGTTTGTATCGCCTCCCGATGGTACAGGAGCAGTTGGAGGCGCTAACCCCGGCGTTCTATGCCTTTTACACGGATAGCATCCATGCCAACTTTATTCTGATCGACCTTGTGTTTGTGGCGGTCTTCGTGGCCGAACTGCTCTTTCAATGGGCTCGGGCGATTGCCAACGGTCGGTACCGGCGCTGGTACTACTACCCGTTTGTGCACTGGTATGATGTACTGGGCTGCATCCCGGTGGCCTCGTTTCGCTTCCTCCGCGTGCTGCGGGCAGTGGCGATGGTGTACCGCCTGCAGAAGCTGGGCCTTATCGACGTCACCCAAACGGGCCCGTATCGGTTCTTCAGCTATTACTTGAGCGTGCTGGTTGAGGAGCTGACCGATCAGGTTACCCTGAAGCTGCTGGATAACGTAGAACGTGAGGTACACCGCGGCGGCCCGGTGGCGGAGCGCATCGTGGATGAGGCCATTGCGCCCCGCCGCGACGTGCTGGCTCAGTGGCTATCTCAGCGGGTGCACATGGTACTGGCGCAAACGTATCACCAGTATGAGGAAGACGTACGGCGATACGTAGAGGACGTTATTGAGGAGGCCGTACACAACAACAAGGAAATCCGGCGCCTGGAGCAGATTCCCGTGTTGGGCCGGCAGGTAAGCATCACCCTGGAGCGCGCGATCAGCGACATTGTGTATCGGGTGATGACGCGCACGATCGACGACCTCACCTCGGCCGACACAAATGAGGTGATTGCCACCGCCACGTCTACCACCACGGCTGCCGTACTCCAGCTCAACAATGACGCCCTGCACAGGGCCGTGCGGGAGATGCTCAGCGAATCCGTTGATCTTATCCGGCAGCATGTACAGATCCGCCGCTGGCAGTTCGAAAATGTGCGAGACGCGTACGCGCAACGAAGGGCCGAGGAGGAAGCCGCGGCGGCAGCGCCCCAGTCCTGATTCTTACGCTTCGCTCGAGGCCGTAACCCACGCAGCAAACCCCTCAAGGAAGTCTGTCAGGAATTGCCGGGTGGCATCATCCTGGAGCGTGAGATCGTCACCGAACACGTTCCCTGCGTTTGCCACGTAGAGCTGCGGCTGTGCCATCACACGGGCGTTCGTGTTGGCCAGGCTCACCCGCAGATGCCCCTGCATCCGGGCCGTACCCAGGCGTCCGGGGGTGGCGCCGGTCACCGCCACCGGCAACCCGTCCAGCGCCGTAGGCTTCGGCGGGCGGGAGGCCCAGTCGATCGCGTTCTTGGTGACGGCCGTCATGCTGGCGTTGTACTCGGGCGACACAATGAGCAAGCCGTCCGCCGCATGAAGCGTCTCCTTCAGCGCCTGCACCGCGGCAGGGTCGCCCTCTGCCTCCACATCTCCGTTATACAGGGGCAGTTCGGCAAGGTCGAAGGGTTGGATGTCAAGCGATGCCGGCGCATGCTCTACCGCCGCACGCAACAGCGCTTTATTGTATGAGCGGGTGCGGAGGCTGCCAGCAAACGCGGCGATGGTCAGGCGATCGGACATAAACGACGTAATAGATGAGACAGGACAAAGACATCGCCCCAACGCGGCAGGTCGGTGAGGGTGCCGCCGGGCGGGCGATCAGGGGCTGCACGCGATGCCCTGCTCGGTAATGCCCACCACCGTGGCGCTGCCAATGCCTGACACCTCTTCCAGAGCGGCGATGGTGTCGAAGGGCCGCGCCGCCACGATGGCATCGGCAAGGGCCGGGCCGATGCCGTGCAGCGCTTCGAGCTCGGACGGCGAGGCCGCGTTCAGATCGACACACGCAAGGCCACCAGCGCTTGGCGCTTCCTGTGCCGGGTGTACGGTGTACCGCCCATCGGCGTGTACCGCGATGCGGATGCGCTGATGCAGGTCCGTACGGTAGACGGCAGCCCCTACGTCCTGGTACAGCGCCAGAGCCTCCGGATGGGGATGCCCATACCGGTTGTTACGGCCGACGCCAATTAGCACCGTCTCCGGCTGTAGCACCGCGATCGCCTCGCGCGTGTCGCCATTCCGGCTGCCGTGGTGGCTGGCCACGTGGACGTGGACCGGCGCCAGCGCATCGCGGTGCTGCTCCAGGAGCCAGTCCCACTGTTGGCGCTCTGCGTCCCCAAATAGGCTCATGAGAAACCCGTCGTGATGGACCATGAGCCCCACGCTGGTGTCGTTCGCGGAAAAGTCCTCCTCCAGCGGCGGCGGGACGATGCGAAATTCAGTAGCCCCCAGGTCGATGGTGCGCGCCGTGGGGTCCAGCACCTGCGTGCCAGCGGCTTCGATGGCGTCCAGGTACCGCTCGTACGTTTGGGTTGGGTGAGCCCGGGTGTTGTCGATCAAGAACCGCGGCTCGTAGTGCGTGATGACCGCAGGTAACCCGCCAATGTGGTCTTCGTGTGGATGGCTGGCTACAATGAGATCGATCTGCTCGATGCCCATCTCTTGCAACTGCTCGAGCAGCCGCCCTGAGCGCGGACCGCCGTCGTAGAGCGCGGTCTCCCCCGTCGCGGCTTGAAAAAGCGTCGCCTGGCCCTGTCCTACATCCATCATGTGAATCGTCAGCCCGACGGCCGTGGTGTCCTCCACCGGTTCCTCTGGCCCTTCTGGCACATCGGTCGCCGGTTGGCATGCCGCCAGCATCAACAAAAGGAGCACCGTTGTGGTGCAGAGCAAACGGCCAGCGTTCATCAATCGGTTGAGGCGTTGGTTCAAGTGATACATGAGGTGCGCATCGCGTGCGGCGTACGGTGCGGCTGTCATAAGGTGATGTCACCCCCCGTGTCGTTCCGCAGGCGATCTCGACGGCGCTGGAGGGCATCGCGTCGTTCTGCTGTTGCCTCCGTATCCCGTTGGATGGATAGCGTGGCGGCATCTGCTTCGGTATCTATGGCTACCATCAGCCGGTCGCCTTCCCGAGCATCGGCGGGCAGCCATCCGACGGGCACCTCCATCAACGTGCCGTCCGCAGCTTCCAGCACAGCCCACGTGCCCTCCTCTATTCGGTCAATTGTGTAGGGCGTCCCCATGTGCAGGTAGCAGATCTGTGGTGGAGAATGAACGGTGTAATATAGCGCGCTGCCCCTCTCGTATGCAACCGGGACACGCGGGCGCACTTACTGCTTCGCTTGCCGCAGAAACCTGCCCGTGCAGGCGATGGTTCGCATGGTATCATTCTCTTTCCGATGAGCCGCCCAGGCATGATGTACCGCTGGCATCCAAAGGTGGGCCTTCTCTTTGCTCGTCTGTGCGTTGTGGGGATCGTGATGAGCACCGTCGCGTCGCCACTGCTGGCCACGGCGCAAGAGACCAGCGACGCGCGTGTGGAAGCCCGTGCGCAACAGCTGTTTATTCGCGGCTTGACGATGCTGCAGATCGACGAGCCCGATGCGGCCATCGCTTCTTTTGCGGAGGCGATCAAACTGGCGCCGGGGCAGGCGGCGCTCCTCTCTGCGCTGGCTGAAGCGCACGAAGCACAGGGAGACCTGGAGACCGCCCAGTTCTACGCGCTCCAGGCCCGCGACATGACACCCGCGAACCCGGCGTATCACCGGCAGGTGGCGGCGCTGTACCGGCAGTTGCGGCAACCGCAGCAGGCGTTGGCCGCCTATGAGCGGCTGCTGGCCCAGACGCCGGATGATACAGCCGCCCTGCGCGACATTGCCGCCCTGCATACCGCCCTGGGGAGTTATCACGAAGCGCTGGAGGCCTACGAGCGCCTTAACGCCGTGCAGGGGCCACAGGCCGGCGTCCTGTACCAGATGGTTCAGCTTCACCAGGAGCTGGGGCAGCGGCGCCCGCTCATGGAGCGGCTGGAGACGCTTACGCAGCTCGAACCGGAGGATCCTGAACCGCGGCGCCTACTTGCTCAGTATCGCCTTGAGGCGGGGCAAACCCAACAAGCGATTGCGCTGCTCGAAGAGGTGCGCGCGCTTAATCCCTCCGATGCGGACGTCGTGCTTACCCTGAGCGAGCTCTATGCTGCGGAGGGCGACATGGAGGAGAGCGAAGCCGTCCTGGCGTCATTGCACGACATCCCAGAGAACGCCTCGGTGGAGATGCTGGCCGATCGGGCAGCCACGCTGCTGTCGAGCACGCAGCAGGCCGAGGAGACGGATACTATTGAGGCGCTGCTCTCCACGATCCTCTCGCGAGAGCCCACCCATTACCGCGCGCTGGTTATGCGGGGGCAACTGCGGTTTGAGCGCGGGGCGTACGCGGAGGCGGCGCGTCTGCTATCGCGGGCCCTGGACGAGAACCCGCGCGAGGTGGAGGTGTGGTTTCAGGCAGCGCTGGCCCACCTCGAAGCAGGCACGCCAGAGGAGGCTGCAGCTACAGCCGAGGAGGGACTGGTCCTGTTTCCGGGGGCCTTCATCCTACACCGGCTGGCAGGCTATAGCCACCTTGAAGCCGGGCAGACCCTCCGCGCGCTGGATCACCTAACCGACGCCCTGGACCGCGGCGACCGTACCGGTGCCCTAAGCGGGCGCGAGCGGTCTGCCCTGTTGGCCACTATCGGAGGGTTAGAGGCCCAGCAGGGTGACACCACCGCGGCTGAGGCGGCGTATGCCGAGGCGCTCGATGCGGACCCCTCCAACGCTACCGCCCTGAACAACTACGCCTACAGCCTGGCCGAGCGCGAGGCACGGCTTGACGAAGGGCTGGCCATGGCGGAGCAGGCCGTGGAGATCGCCCCTCGGCAGGCGGCCTTCCTGGACACGCTCGGCTGGGTGCACTACAAGCTGGGCAACCTGTACGACGCCCGCACCTGGATCGAGCGCGCCGTGGCAACTGGGGAGGCCAGCGCCGCGGTGCACGAGCATCTGGGCGATGTGCTGCAGGCACTGGACCTACCGGAGCAAGCCCGGACCCACTGGCAACAAGCCCTTGAACAAGATCCTGACCGTGAAAGCGCTCGGGAGCGCCTGCGCTCATCCGAGTAAGCGGTTCTCATCCGCGCCCCGTGGCCGCTCCCGAAGCATTCGCCAGCAACGTTGGATCGACTCTTGCACTGTGACTCCTCACTGTTCCCCTACGCCACCGTAGCTCCACTACTGCGCATGATGCGATCCTCTGTCTTTCTTTCTCTGCCGTTGCTGCTTGCAGCCGGTCTTGCGCTGGTGCTTGCCGGCTGCGGGACCTCGCAACCCGCCACGGACGTCCGCACCGAGCTGCCCTCCGCGTTTCCGAACCACTCGGCTGACGTGATCCAGGGCTTCCTGCCTGGGCCAAACGATTCGCTTGCCACGGTTCGCCTCCGCTCCGGCATGACCGTCCGCTCCCCCGAACAGAGCGGGTCGTTCAGCGCCGAGCTCCGCTACCGGCGGGCCGACTCCCTCT
>LKNB01000027.1 GCA_001564055.1 Rhodothermaceae bacterium Tc-Br11_B2g6_7 | reverse complement strand
GGCATCTTTTCCGGTGTGCCCGCCAATCTATCCGTACAGCACGCCTTCCCCGCACTGTATGAGATGGAGCAGACGCACGGCTCGTTGCTCCGTGCACAGTGGGCGCGCCGCGGCCAGCCTTCAGGTGACGCCCCACGCTATAAGGTCTTCAATTTCCGGAAGGGGCTTCAACAGCTCGTCACCGCGCTGGCGGAAGCTGTAGGGCCGATAGCGACCGACGAGGAGGTTCAACGCATCATGCCTAAGAACGGACGGTGGGCCGTGCACACGACACAGGGCTGGGAGCAAACGCCGCAGACGTACACGGTAGACGCCGTGCTGTCCACCCTGCCTCTCCCCCGCCTTGCCGCGCTGGAGGCCTCACCCGCCACCGAAGCGCCCGTGCTGGCGCAGGTGCCGCACCCGCCGGTGACGGTTGTCGCTTTGGGCTACCCACGCCGCAACGTGGAGCACCCGCTGGACGGCTTCGGGATGCTCGTGCCCAAAGCAGAATCGGACATCCGGATCCTGGGCACCATCTTCACCTCTACCATCTTCCCCGATCGAGCCCCTGACGACCATGTGCTGCTGACGTCGCTGGTGGGCGGCGCCCGGCGGCCCGCACTCACCCATCAGAACTTCCATGCGGTACGCGAACTGGTGGAGCGTGACCTCCGGCAACTCCTCGGCGTCCGTGGAGAACCGGTGCTGATGCACTACACCGAATGGACCACCGGTATTCCGCAATATACTGTGGGCTATGGCGCTGTGAAAGACGCCCTGCAGCAATTGGAGGATGCGAACGCTCGGTTTGCGCTGGCTGGCAATTACCGCGACGGGATTTCCGTGCCCGACGCGATGGCATCGGGTGAAAGTGCTGCGCAGCGCCTACTGCAGGCCCTGTAGCGCCCGGGTTAGCAACGCCAAGCAATCACGACAGCCCGCGGTGCCATGCATCACTCCCCATTCGGAAGCTCTGGAAATCCGCCAAGCACGTCCTCAATCGCTTCCACAATGTTGCCGGACCGGGCGTTGAACTGCCCCTCCACCTGCACAGTGGTACCGCTCAGCGCGCCGGTCTCAGGGTTGATCGTTTCAGCCGTAAGGTCAAAATTTCCCTCTACCGTGTCGCCAAACGCGTCCAGCGAAACAGTACCGGATCGGCTAACGGCTGCGGTGCCTTCGGGGGCTTCCGGCGTGCCGCCCATGGCCTGCGCGTAGAGGCCAAAGAAGCTTTGTAGCTCATCAACGCCCGGCGGATCGTCCGGGTCGATTTCCATGAGCAACGTGGCGGCGTCCCCCATCATGTAGCTACCCGGACCCGGCGCACCGAACGGCGCGGCGCGCGCAAGCAGTACCCCCTCGCCCCTGAGGTCCAAGGCGTCCGTATCTGGCAGGAGCGCAATCACGAAAAAGTTGACCGGCACGTCTTCAATCCCGACGGTGCTGCCTTCCACCTGATCGTACAGGGCCTCCCCGGTGATCTCTTGCCCATGAGGATTGGTGTAAACAAACGTGCCGGCGGACAAGCCCTCATCATCGCCGTCGAGGATATCGCAGCCGATCAGCAGCAGCGGCAAGACCCCCATAACGACGAGAGGCCAAAGGGGACGGAAAAGCAAAGACATAAAGAAACCGATGCGTCAATAAAAGAGAGCGCAGCAAACGTCGTCTGGAGTGCTCAGATTCACCGAGGCACGTTACAATGTCAACAGCACACCGTCACCGGTCCTCAGGCCTGCCCCTCCATCCGGGAGAGGTAGCGAATGAGCTTGCGCTTGGCGACGGGCAGCATCGTCGTATCGAACGGGAAGTCGAGCTCCGACTCAAATGCGTAGGTGGCCGGGTTGGGCAGGTCGCGCTTCTCGGAGAGGAGCTCCAGCTTGAGGCTCTGCGGCGAAGGGGTCACGTCGCGCCGAAAAACGCTCTTCACATGAACGGTCTTGAGGCTGCGGTAGCGCTCGCCCGCGTCCTTAAAGACGGACAGGCTGTACTGTAGCACGTGCAGGCTGCTCGTTTGCCGGTCGGGAACGAAGAGGTACCCTTCCTCCACATACGAGGGCACAATGCCGACCTCTTCCAGCTCCAGGTTGTCCTCCACAAACTCGTAGATCGTCCGGCCCTCCTCAATGGCCTGCTGCAGGTGCGGCAGGGCCCACCGGATGAGGTCCTCGACGAACGCGATCTGGTCGTCCGACAGGTCGCCCCGTTCGTACTGCAAGGCGCCCGCCTCCAGGTCAATGCCCGTTAATTCAGCCGGCGCCGCATCCCGCAGGTCATCGATTTGGCCTACGATGCTGTGCAGCGTGTGATACAGCTTTACGAGCCCGCCGAGGTACGGATAGATGTGATTGTTGGCGAACGCCTGCCGGGCCGTCTGCAGCCCGCCCAATACCTGATACTGCGCCGTCTCGAAGTCTGAGCCTGCGCTCAAGAAGTGTTCTAACGTGAGTGCTTGCATACCGCTACCAAGGGGATGTGTGAGAAGAGCACGTTAAACAGTACGGCCTGTTGACGAGATCTTCAAGACAAAAATCTCGCCAAGTGTAGCATTACTATCGACTTGACCTCCTTCAACATAAATACATACAGGGGTACCCTCGAAAGGATACCCCTGTGATGGGTCGTCGATATGGCCTTTCGGCTGCGTCGGCGCAACCGAAAGCGGGGGCGTTAGGCTTCCACCTTCGGCTCTCCGGTAGCACCGTCGCCTTCGGTAGCAATGGACGGCGCCCCATCGCCACCTACAGTAGCTGTCGGCGCGTAAATCTTCTTGTACTCCTCCAGCGTGAAGCTGTCGACCTGCACCGCATCTTCGCGTGCCGCTTCCGCCTGGCGGATCTTGTCGGCCTCTTCCGCAGAGATCACGCCTGTTGCTTCGGCGTCGTCCACGAGTTGCGCCGGCTTCTTTTTCTGAAGGCGGCCCGCCTTAACGGCGTCCTTAATCTTACGCTCCACCGGCAGCGCCGCATGGTGCAGCCGCAGGGCGTGCTCCAGCCGGCCGAGGGCGTCGGTGGGGTCATCGGATACGTGAATGCCCGCGGTGTGGCGGTCGCGCTGCGGTCCGGGGACCTGCATGGCCTGCGCCACCTTGTGGCCGAGGCGGTCGCTCGGGCCCGTGCTGAGCGGGTTGGCGCGCGACCAGAGGGCGAGGGGCCCACGGAAGAGCGCACCGCCCAGTGGCACGTCCATGTTATCGAACAGGCCATCGAAGCCTTCCTGCATCTGCTGCAGGGCGTATTCCATAGACCACTGGAAGAATGGCAGGTCTTCCTCCAGCCGGCCTTCCTTCTCGAAGCGCGTAAGCGTGGCATTGGCCAGGTACAGCCACGAGAAGATGTCGGCAAACCGGCCCGTCAGTTTCTCCTTCCGCTTGAGGTTGCCCCCCAGCGTACCCATGGCGATGTCCGCCAGGATGGCAAACGAAGCCGAGGCCCACGAGAGCTTCTTGTAGTAGTCGGCGGCCGGACCGTCCACAGGCGACGAGGCCAGCTTGCCGCGCGAGACGGACAGGTACACGGAGCGTGCCATGTTCTTCAGCACGTGCGTGATGTGGCCCCAGAAGGCACTGTCGAAGGCCTTCAGGTCGTCTTCTTCCAGCGCCTCAATCTCCTTCAGCGCGTACGGGTGGCAGCGTATGGCGCCTTGGCCAAACACCATCAGCGTGCGCGTGAGGATGTTGGCGCCCTCCACCGTAATGGAGATGGGGATGCCCTGGTAGGCGTGGGCGAGCGTATTGCGCGGGCCGCGGGAGATCGCGTTGCCGGCCAGGATGTCCATGCCGTCCGAAATGATGTCGCGCGCCATCTCGGTGGTGTTGTACTTCATGATGGCTGACACCACGGACGGCTTCGCACCGCTATCCAGCCCGCCATTGGTGTATTTGCGCGCGGCCTCCATCAGGTAGGTAAAGCCCCCGATGCGGGCCAGGGGCTCTTCGATGCCCTCGAACTTCCCGATGGAGAGGCCGAACTGCCGGCGAATGGCTGCGTGCGCACTGGTGGCCCGATAGACGCCTTTGGCGGCACCCACGCTGGAGGCGGGCAAGGAAATACCACGCCCGGCCGCGAGCGACTCCATCAGCATGCGCCAGCCATTGCCGGCTCCGTCGGCGCCGCCAATGATCGCATCAATCGGGACGATGACGTCGTGGCCCTGCGTCGGGCAGTTGTAGAAGGGCACGCCCAGCGGATCGTGGCGCTCGCCAAGCTCTACGCCCTCGGTATCGCTTGGAATGAGCGCACACGTGATGCCGAGATCGGTACCCTTACCGAGCAGATTGTCGGGATCGTATAGCTTGAAGGCCAGCCCCAGCACGGTAGAGATCGCCGCCAGCGTGATGTAGCGTTTCTTCCAGTTGAGGCGCACGTACAGTTCGCCGTCTTCGCCTTCAAACACTTCGCCGTGCGAGGACATGGCTCCAGCATCGGAGCCCGCCTGCGGCTCCGTCAGGGCAAACGCCGGGATCTCCTCCCCACGCGCGAGCCGCGGCAGGTAGTGATCCTGCTGCTCCTGCGTGCCGTAGTGGACGAGCAGCTCGGCCGGGCCCAGCGAGTTGGGGACCATCACGGTGATGCCGAGCCCCTGGCTCCGCGCGGCCATCTTGGCCACAACGGCGCTGTTCGCCGAGGCGCTAAAGCCCAGCCCGCCGTATTCCTCCGGGATGATCATGCCGAAGAAGCGCTCCTTTTTCAGATAGTCCCAGACCTCATCGGGGAGGCCGCGCTCCTGCCAGATCTCCCAGTCGTCGGCCATTGCGCAGACCTCCTCCACCGGGCCGTCCAAGAAGGCCTGTTCTTCGGGCGAGAGGTCGGGATAGGTCTCGTTCAGCAGCCGCTCCCAGTCAGGATCACCGGAAAAAAGCTCGCCATCGACCCAGACG
This sequence comes from Rhodothermaceae bacterium Tc-Br11_B2g6_7, assembly GCA_001564055.1. Classification (GTDB taxonomy): domain Bacteria; phylum Bacteroidota; class Rhodothermia; order Rhodothermales; family Salinibacteraceae; genus Tc-Br11-B2g6-7. The sequence goes on along the minus strand of LKNB01000027.1, from coordinate 35,236 downwards.
CTCCCTGCATCGATCGCTGTTTTTTCGGTAGGGGAAATCGTGGGCAGAAAGCCCAGCTTGTTCATGCCCGTCATGACGCCCTTGGAGAGCACCTGCCGGCGTACCTGCGGGACGCCAAACAGAACGCCGAGCGCGCCGGCACCGAGTAGTGCGTTTCGTAATTTCATGGGTCGATAGGGGATTGTGAGCAGAGAGGTTAACAGTGTTAATTACTTCGAAACAGCCCGGTGCCTTGGGCGTGGCGAGCTGCTATTTAAAAGGTTATCGTTGCAAGTTTTCGAGAACGGCTGCGGCACCCATGCCGCCTCCTACGCACATCGTGCAGATACCATACCGGATCTCGCGGCGGCGCATCTCGTGAAGCAACGTGGCCGTCAGCTTGGCGCCCGTGCAGCCGAGCGGGTGGCCAAGCGCGATGGCGCCGCCGTTGACGTTGACGATATCTTCGTCCAGCCCCACCTCCCGGATGACGGCAAGCGCCTGTGCGGCAAAGGCTTCATTCAGTTCTACCAGCCCAATATCATCCAGCGACAGGCCGGTTTGCGTGAGCACCTTCCGGATGGCATCCACCGGGCCGATACCCATCACCTCGGGGGCCACGCCAGCTACGGAGAAGCCCACAATGCGGGCCAGCGGGTCTACGCCGAGGTCCTGCATGCGTGCCTCGCTCATGACCACTGCAGCCGCGGCGCCATCCGAGGTTTGCGAGGCATTGCCGGCCGTCACGGTGCCGTTTTTCTTAAACACCGGGCGGAGGCCCTGAAGGGCGTCCAGGTTGGTATCGGCGCGTGGGCCTTCATCGGTGTCGAAGACCGTTTGCGTGGTCGTCGTAGCGACATTGGTGCGCCGCGTCACGGCCACCTCCAGCGGCACAATTTCCTCATCGAACCGGCCACTTTCGATGGCGTCCAGCGCCCGCTCGTGCGAGCGCAGCGCAAACGCATCCTGATCTTCCCGGCTGATGCCATACTGCTCGGCTACATTTTCGGCCGTGATCCCCATGGACACGTACAGCTCAGACTGCTCATCAAGCACGAGCTCCGGATTGGGCTGAAAGTAGAATCCGCTCATCGGCACGAGGCTCATCGACTCCGTACCCCCGGCGACAATCACCTCGGCCTGTCCGGTAGCGATAGCCTGCGCGGCCATCACAATGGTCTGTAGGCCCGATGAGCAGAAACGGTTGACGGTGGCGCCAGGCACGCTGTCGGGCAGCCCGGCCTTCAAAGCCACCGCTCGCCCCACGTTCATGCCCTGTGGGCCTTCTGGGAAGGCGCACCCGATAATGGCATCGTCGATGTCTTCTTTGCTGAGGCCCTCCACCTGGTCGATGGCTCCGGCGACGGCATGCCCGCCCATCTCTTCCGGACGAAAATGACTCAGCGTGCCGCGCCCCGCTTTGCCAACGGGGGTGCGGACACTGCTTACGATATATGCTGCGTTTTGGGCTTCCATAGGTCAAGTAATGAGATCTGTAACAGGGCAACGGGCGATGGCAGGGCCACCGGGACGCGCAGGATCAGTTGCGGAGTGGTTTGTTATGCTCGAGGATGTGCATGATGCGCTGCTGCGTTTTTTCCTCACCCAGCAGGCGCATGAACACCTCGCGCTCCAGCTCCAGCAGGTAGTCCTCGTGCACCTCTTGCGGATGGCTCAGGTTACCGCCGGCCAGCACGTACGCCAGCTCTTCGGCCAGGTAGGCGTCGTAGGCGGAGATGTACCCCCCCTGCAGGTATTGCTGCGCGCCGACCTTCATAGCGGCCAGCGCCGGGCGTCCGAGCACCTTCACGTGGGTATTGACGGGCGGCGGCAGGTAGCCCTCGTTCGAGAGGCGGAGGACCTCTTCCTTGGCCACGTACAGGCGCCGGTTGTCATCCATCACGATCCGTGCGTTATCGCTCAGGTAGTGCATCTGCTGCGCCTGCCGTGCGCTCTCGGCCACCTCGGCCATGGCAATTTGCTCGAAGTACTTGCGCAGCCACGGTTGGATTTCGCTGGGGTTGCCGTTGGGTGACTGCGCTGCGGCGCGTGTGGCCAGCAGGGTGCTGCCCGTCCCGGCCGGGATCAGGCCCACGCCCAGCTCCACGAGGCCCATGTAGGTCTCTGCCGAGGCCACAGGGTGCGGGCAGGCCATGGCCATCTCGCATCCACCGCCGAGCACCCGCTGATGCACGGCTACCACCACAGGCTTCTCAGCATAGCGGATGCGTTGCACAACGTCCTGGAAGCGTTTCAGAAAGCGCTCGATCTGATCGAACTCGCCCTGCGCGGCACCCATGGCCACTTCGCCCAGGTTGGCGCCCACGGAGAAGTTTTTGCCTTCGTTGCCAATCACAAGCCCACGGAGGTCGGGGTCGTGCTCTACCTTGTCGAGCACCTCGTGCAACCCACCCATGACCTCGGAGCCCAGCGAGTTCGACTTCGACCGAAACTCGTAGAGCGCCACACCATCGCCGATATCCAGCAGGGCGGCATCTGCGTTTTCCCAGAGCACGTTCGATGTCTCCGTCTTGATGGCCGGCAGGTCGAGCTGGTCGGCCGGCGGGGCATCGTCGATGTAGCCGCCCGCGGTGGGGGCATAGACCTGCTGCCCACCATCAGTGGTGCGGTAGAAGGTGGTATTGCCGGCCGAGGCCATCGTGTCGACCCAGTCAGGTAGCTGGAGGTCGTGCGCCGCCATGGCTTCGCGGACAGCCTCAAAGCCGAGCGTGTCCCAGATCTCGAACGGCCCCATCTCCCACGCAAAGCCCCACCGGATGGCCCGATCCACATCCGCCGGGCTGTCCGTGATTTCGGGAATACGGCGGGCGCTGTAGGCCAGGAGGTCCAGCGTGGTCTCGCGGAAGAAGTCCCCTGCACGGCCTTCCGCCTCGAACAGCGCGCGCAGACGCTCCTGAAGCCCACCGGCCTTCTTGACGTCACTGAGCGCGGGCAGGTCTTTCGCTTCCGGCGATTGGTAGGCGAGCGTCTCGGGGTTTACGGAGCGAATTTCGCCGTCTACTTTCTTGTAGAACCCTGCGCCGGTTTTGGCGCCCTTCCGGCCCTCTTCCAGGAGTTGGTCGAGCAGGTCAGGAATCGCAAAGGCGTCCCGGCTCTCATCCTCCGGCAGCTTCTCGTAGAGGTTTTTTGCCACGTCGCGGAGTACATCCAGCCCTACCACATCGGCCGTACGGAACGTGGCCGACTTCGGGTGGCCCACCAGCGGGCCGGTGAGCGCATCGATTTCCTCAATGGTGTAATCGCCATCCGTGAAGTACCGCATCGCCCGAAACATGGCGTAGGTGCCGATGCGATTGCCGACGAAGTACGGCACATCCTTCGCCACCACGATGCCCTTGCCGAGATGCAGGCGACCGAACTGTGCGACCCGCTCCAGCACGTCCGGCGCTGTGTCGGGCGTCGGGATGAGCTCCAGCAGCTTCAGGTACCGCGGCGGATTGAAAAAGTGCGTGCCCAAGAACCGACGCTTGAAGTCCTCGCTGCGGCCTTCCGTGATCTCATGGATGGGAATGCCGCTGGTGTTGGTCGAGATGACAGCATCAGGCCCCGCGGTGGCCTCCACGCGTTCCATCACCTGCTGTTTGATGTCGAGCCGTTCCACCACCGCCTCAATGATCCAATCCACGTCAGCGAGGCGATCGAAGTGATCGTCAAAGTTGCCGAGGGTGATGCGGTCGGCCACCGCGTCGGTAAAGAACGGATCGGGCTTCGTCTTCTGCGTCTGCTTAAATTGCTTCTTGACGATAGCGTCCGGGTCCTTCCCATCGCTATCGGCGATGTCGAGCAGGTGCACTTCGAGGCCGATGTTGGCCAGGTGCGCAGCGATCTGAGCGCCCATGGTGCCGGCGCCCAGCACCGCGGCCGTCCGAAACGGGCGGTGCGTGGCCGGGGCAGCAAGGCGCAGGGAGCGGGTATCTACAGGAGGGGCTTCCATAAGCTTAGGGACAGGTTAACGGTGTTATGTTCGGTCGAAAAAAAGCAGCAGGGGGTACGGGTTGAAGGTGGGATTACGCAAACGCGCTTTGGCCGGTGATGGCACGACCCACAACCAGTGAGTTGATTTCGTTGGTGCCTTCGTAGGAGTAGATCGCCTCCGTATCGCAGAAAAAGCGGGCCACGTCGTGCTCCAGCAGGATGCCATTGCCGCCGTGCAGGTCCCGCGCCAGGGCCACGGTGTCGCGGCAGCGGGCGGCGGTGAACACCTTTGCGAGGGAGGCATGCTCGTCGCGCATGGTGCCAGCGTCCTGCATCTCCGCCAGGCGGAGGCACATCGTCTGCATGGCCGTCACGTTGCCCAACATGAAGACGAGTTTATCCTGAATCAGCTGAAAGGCGCCGATCGGGCGGCCAAACTGCTTCCGCTTCCGGGCGTAGCGGGCCGAGTGCTCGTACGCGCCCATCGCGCAGCCCACCCCCTGCCAGGCCACCCCCGCCCGCGTCTGCCGCAGGATCTCTGCCACCGTGGACCAGCCGTTCATCGCGCTCAGGTGGTCCGACTCTGGCACCGCGCAGTCGGTGAGGGTAACGTGTCCGTTCTCCACCATGCGGAGGGCGATCTTGTTTTCGATCTTATCCACATGGTACCCGGGATTCTCCGGCCGCACCAGGAAGCCCCGTACCTCGTCGGTGTCCTCATCGCGCGCCCAGATGATAATCATGTCGGCAAACGTGGCATTGCCGATCCATTTTTTCTCGCCATTGAGGACCCAGGTGTCGCCCTCCCGGCGGCAGGTCGTGCGCATGCCCTGGGAGATGGCCGAGCCCACCTTAGGCTCGGTCAGCCCGAAGGCGCCGATCACGTCCAGGTTGAGCATCTTCGGAAGCCATTCCTGCTTTTGCTCCTCAGTGCCCGCCATCACCATCGACCAGAGAGCCAGCCCGCCATGCACGCCGAAGAAGGTGGCGGTAGACACGTCGATGCGCGCCATTTCCATGGTCACGATGCCTTCCATGACGGCCGCATCGTGGGTACGGGTGCCGTCGGCATGAAAGATTTTGGGCAGAATATGTAGCTTCCGCATCTCGTCGATGAGATGGCGTGGGAAGGTATCCTTTTGCCAGTATTCGTTTGCAATAGGTTGCACGTGAGTCTCCATGAAGTCACGCACCGTATCCTGTACGGCCCGTTGCTCATCGGAGAAGGTGGAGCGCAGGTCGAAAAAATCACCCGTCACAGGCGGTAGCTCGCGGCCATCGCCGTTTTTCGCGCGTTTTTGCTTCCGCATGAAGTTCGTCATCTGCGCGAGCGTTCGCTCGTCCATCGACGAAACCATGCCGATGAGCTCCTCCAGGTTCACCTTCTCTGACAGGTTCGCCAGCTGCTTCATGTCGATGTTCTGTGCCAGCTTCATGAGCTGGCCCAGATCGTTAAAATTTGCGGCCATAACAACTGCCTCGTGGGTTAAATGAAAACTCTGGGTCATCGCGACCCAGCGCACTATGTTAGCTGGCAACCGTAGCTGCCGGTGCATCTTGCGTCTCAACGGGCGGTGCCCAGTCGTCGCTGTACAGCTCTTCGATGTGCTCCTCGTATTGGGTGCGAACCTTCGGCCGGCGCACCTTCATGGTCGGCGTCAGCATCCCATTCTCGATGGTAAGTTCCCCCGGCACCAGCGCAAAGCGCTTGATGGTCGACCAGTGGTCCATGCCTTCATTGGCTTCCTCTACCAATTCCTGGAACCGACCAAAAATGGCTGGCTCCTTCAACAACTGCTCGAAGGGGGCCTGCGCGTCGAGATCATGCTTCTCAGCCAACGTGCGCACGGTCTCCTCTTCTGGGAAGATGAGCGCCGCGCAGAACTTGCGGGCATTGCCGATCACCACGGCGTGCTCGATGATGCCGTGCATAGCCAGCTTATTCTCCAGCGGCTGCGGGGTGACGTACTTGCCCGTGGAGAGCTTGAAGAGGTCCTTCTTGCGATCTGTGATTTTGAGGTAGCCTTCGTCCGTCATCTCCCCGATGTCGCCGGTGTGGAACCAGCCATCATCGGTGAGCACCTCGGCGGTTTGCTCTTTGTTTTTGTAGTAGCCCTTCATCACATGAGGCCCGCGCGTGAGGATCTCGCCATCGTCAGCGATCTTGACCTCCACCCCCGGAATGGGCTCCCCAACCGTACCCGCACGGTTGTGGCTGACGCGATTGAACGCAATCACCGGGCTCGTTTCCGTCAGGCCATAGCCCTGAAGAATCGGTACCCCAGCAGCGTTGAAGACATTGCAGATGGTTGGGTTGAGCGCGGCTCCGCCGGCCACCACGAAGCGCACGCGTCCACCCAGCGCCTCGCGCCACTTCGCGAAAACCAGCTTGTTGGCGAGCGTCAGCTGTAGTTTGAACAACCCCGAGGGCTCTTCCCCCAGCTCATACTGGGCCGCGAGGTCCAGCGCCCAGTTGCCGAGCGTTTTCTTCAGCCCCGTGTTTGCTTCAGTTTTCGTCTGGATCTTGGCGTACACCTTCTCCAGCAAACGCGGGACCGAGGCAAATACTGTGGGCTGCACCTTTTTGAGGTCTTCGGCCAAGTCATCGGGCGTGGTGAAGTAGACGCTCGTACCGCGCGACATAAAGCCGTAGTGCAGCGTACGCGCGAAGATGTGCGTGAGCGGCAAGAACGAGATCGCCACCTCACCGGAGGCGCCTTCCCGATAGCCTTCCAGCTCATTGTAACAGGTGAGTGCATTCGATGAGATGTTTTCGTGCGTCAGGATGACGCCCTTCGGCTGCCCTGTGGTGCCGCTGGTGTAGATGAGCGTGGCGGTGTCATCCGGGTCGATTTTGCTCACAAGTTGCGGGATCGCGCCAGCGTCGGTCTGCAGCCGGTCGCGTCCGCGCTCTCGTAGCTCGTCCAGCGTCATGAGCTCAATGCCGCCCGCGCCTGCTGGCAACGACGGCGTACCCGATGGATCGGCCATCACAATCGTCTCGAGATGGTCAACCTCCGGCAGAACGGGTGCCAACTCCTCCAGACGCTCGGCGGTGGAGACAAAGAGTACCTTTGACTCCGAGTGATTCAGCACAAACGTGATCGCCTCGGCAGCGTGGGTCACGTAAATGGGCACATCGATAAAGCCGCCGATGAGGCAGCCCATGTCCGCGATGCCAAAGTACGCATCGCTCTCCAGATACAGCCCTACCCGATCTTTTCGCTCCAGGCCAAGCGACTGCAGCCCCATGGCGGCCTCCTCTGCAGCAGTAGCAAACTCGCGCAGCGAAATAGGACGCCAGGTGTCTCCCGTAGGCTGATTCAAGAAGCGTGGATTGTTATACTTTTCCACCGAGTCGTACAGAATCTCGGGGAGGGTCTTCCCAAGCACGAGGTGATTCGGATTGCGGGGGGCAGTGTAAATGGGACTCGACATGGCGATCAGGCGGCAGGTTAGAAGTAGCGAGACCGTTGGGATAAGCCAACGGTGAGGGGGGCCGAGCGGGCGTTACAACGCGTGGTGGCGCATCAGCACGGTACGGTTGCTACCATGTAATGTAGCTGATAGCGGAACGGGTAGAAAGCGCTTCCGGATGAAAACGACCGTCATGTTTTGGGAACGGCAGGGTCGGCATGCGTGCGGGGCAACAGGCCGTATAGCGCCTGGTCAATGGCAGCGGTGATGAAGGCCTCGTGGTCGATGCGGGCGTCTACCCGTTGGGCAATGAGCAGGGTTACCGTCCCATGAAGCGCGGCCCACGTCGAGCTGGCTGCAACACGGCTGTTTTGCACCGCCATCACCCCTTCGGTTACGCCATCCTCTAAGGCCTGCGCGAAGAGGTCTAAATTGCGACGAGCCCGCCGGTACTTCGCTGCCGGATAGCGTTCCATGTGTTCGGGATGCAGCATAAACATTACCTCGTAATACTCGGGCTCATCCAACCCGAACTGAATGTACTGCCGACACAGGGCCCGCAACCGCTCCACCGGAGCATCGGAATACTGCGTATGTACGCTGTAAAGCGATTCATACAACCGATGCATGCCCTCATCAATGAGGGCATGAAAAAGGGCGTCCTTGTTTTCAAAGTGCAGGTAGATGGTCGTGGCACTGTAGCCGATCTTCTTTGCAATCTTGCGCATCGACAGATTGGTGTACCCGTTACGGGCCAACAAATTGCGCGTCGCGTCTAAGATTACACGCTGCAAATCAGTGGGGCGGTCTGGCATGCTGTTGCGTAATTTTCGTAAGTTAACACTGTTAACTACTGTGAGTTTCCCACAGCGCTGTTCGGCCGTTTTTGAGTGCGGGATAGGTTCTCATGAGGCGCGTGTAGGAATACTTGGCCGTTGTAACGATAACTCAATTGTCGACGGTTGATGGCACTCCTACCGGGCCACAGGGTATGTGTGCATACGATCACCAAAAACAAATTTTCAACCCCCTATGGCTTCGTATAGCTCAGATGCAACATGGAAAGGTGGCCTCCCCGACGGTAGTGGAACGATGACGGTCGGTGACAACCACTACACCGGACCGTACACGTTTGCCTCTCGCTTCGAAGATGGTGACGGCACCAACCCGGAGGAACTGATCGCTGCAGCACACGCCGGTTGCTTTTCGATGGCTTTTTCTAACGAGCTGGCACAGGCCGGATTTACGCCCGATCAGGTGGACACCGACGCGGAGGTGCATTTGGAGGAAGACGGCGAGGGCGGGTTTCACATCCCTCGTATCAAGCTCACCACTAAGGCGTCCGTTCCTGGTATTGACAACGATACGTTTCAGGAGATTGCCACGGGCGCGAAGGAGAATTGTCCCGTCTCCAAGCTGTACGCCGGCGCTAACATCACCTTGGATGCCTCGCTGGTATAAATCCAACACGGTGCAGCAAAAGTTAAAGCCTCACCGGGCTTGTCCGGTGAGGCTTTTGGTATGGCTGAGCTTGTGGCACGGGAGCACGCGCCTCTATCACTACGCAGCCATTCGGGCTACGGTCGCATAGTCACGCATCATCCTCATCCGCCGCGTCGAAGTCGAGCGCTGCAGAGTTGATGCAGTAGCGTTGGCCCGTCGGCTGGGGACCATCGGCAAAGACGTGGCCGAGGTGTGCATCGCAGCGGGCACAGAGCACTTCCGTGCGGCGCATACCCAGCGAGTGGTCGTCCTCCGTCTTTACATGGTCGGTGTCGGCCGGCTCGTAAAAGCTGGGCCAGCCACTGCCCGACTCGTACTTGGTGTCCGATGCAAACAGGGGCGTCCCGCAGCACACGCATCGGTACACGCCCGCTTCCTTATGATCCCAATACTTGCCGGTGAAGGCGGGCTCTGTACCCTTCTGGCGTGCGATCCGGTACTGCTCCGGCGTGAGCTCTTGCTTCCACTGCTCCTCGGTCTTTGAAACGGTATCTGACATGTGGTGCAACGATAGATTTTCGAAGGCTTTATGCGATGTCTACACCTGCAGATGCGGCGGGCCGTTCCCCCCTTTGGGTGCTTCGACCGGCATCGTTACAGCGCTGGCGCGTCAGGTGCTCGCCAGGAGCAAATCGCTGTACGAGGCCGCGACAAGGTCGCTCGCCTGCACGCCCAGCAGTTGCATCGTCTCCTTACAGTCGCGCAACAGCGCCTCGTGCGCCTCGGCCTCTCCAATAGCCTCTACCTCTACAAAGGCGCCCAATCCCTCCACCTGGTCGAGATGGACTTTCACGTGGTCCAAGAAGTAAATCTCCCGCCGTTTATCCACTACGACGAGTTTTGGCAGGACATGCGACAGGGTATGCAGCAAGGCGTCAGCGTCCGCTGGGGCGTAGAGTTGCACCGCAGAGGAAGCCGGTCCTTGCTGGTCGCTACGGTGATACGCGATGAGGTGGGTTTCGATGGACCCCTGCCGCAGCTTCAGGCGGCCGGTAGGTACGCGGAAGTAGGTATCGACCTGATGATCGGTGCCTACAAAGCGATGGGGAACGGCTATGAGGCGCTCTCGGGCCGCCGTGAGATCGGTGCATCGGGCTTTGATTTCGACATTGTATGCGTCGGGCATAGGTGATTCTCGTGGAGGTGAGACTGATGAGGGAGGGACGGAAACGTGCGGAGCTTTGCGGGGGACCCATGCGTACGCCTTGCAGCGCCAATCGTTATGGGCACGATCCCGGCAGGAAGCCTGTTCGCTTTCAGTAACGAAGCAGGTTCTTGCATTCCCGATTGAACCTCGTAGCTACATTGCCGATATTACAGTAAGTCCTGTGTAACATTCGCTTACACCGCCCGATTTTATGCTCCAGCTGATCATCCTGCTGTTTAGTATCGCCCCGTTGCTGGCGGGGATCTATGCGCTGCGCACCATGCGCGACAGCTCGCCCGGGTCATCTGACGATCCACCTCCACCCCCCGACGGTGGCGACCCCTTGCCTGACGGTCCGGATGCTCCGGCACCGCACAAAGAGCGTCCATCGGTTCCTGGGAACCGAGGTCCTGTTACGCGGCGGCGGCATCGCCCGGTAGGCACCCCCACACGGGTCCGTTCGTAGCGGTGCCGGCCGGTCAGCACGCAGCCCTTCGGCACCTCCCTCCTGCCCTTCCGTGCCCCTGTGTCCGCTACCAATCGCGACAGCCAGTTCAAGCTCTTCTCAGACCCGGTCCATGGGTTCATCTCCGTACCCAAGGCCACGCTGTTACCGTTGGTTCAGACCCCCGAGGTACAACGCCTCCGGCGCATTCGGCAACTGGGCGTAGGGTATCTTGTGTTTCCCGGCGCGGAGCATACCCGCTTCAACCACGCCCTGGGCGCGATGGCGCTGATGCAGCGCACCCTGTCGACCCTGGCGGACAAGGGGACACCGATCGCGCCTGAAGAGCGCGAGGCGGCACTTGTCGCGGCCCTGGTGCACGACATCGGGCATGGTCCCTTTTCCCACACCCTGGAGCATACGCTCATCCAGGACTTCCACCACGAAGCCATGAGCCGGGCATTGTTGGTACGGCTTAACGAGCGCTTTGATGGTAGGCTGCAGCGGGCGCTGGCCATCTTCGATAACACGTACAAGCGGCCGTTCTTTCACCAGCTCGTGGCCAGCCAGTTGGATATGGACCGGCTGGACTACCTCCGCCGCGATTCCTTTCACACCGGCGTGGTAGAGGGGCGCGTAGGGGTCGACCGGCTGCTCAAGACGATGCGGGTGGTGCCGGCCGCTGGTGGCCCGGGCGCCCGCGTCGTGGTTGAGGCCAAAGGCATGTACGCGGTAGAGAACTTTCTTATCTCGCGGCGGCTCATGTACTGGCAGGTGTACCTCCACAAAACCGTGCTGGCCGGCGACAAGCTGCTGCACGCGGCCTTCCGCCGGGCGCGGACGCACTTTCAGGCCAACCGATTGGATATGGTTGCTGGAGCTTCCCCTGCCCTCTCGTTCTTTCTCTCGCAGGAGCTTCACGCCGATGACATTGCGCGGCCCGAGGTGTGCGCGCAGTATGTGGCGCTGGATGACACCGACGTGCTCTTCACGCTGAAGCAGTGGATGGAGAGCCCGGATCTGATCTTGCGCGACCTGAGTCGCCGCTTCATCAATCGCGACTTTTTGCGGACGACGTTCCTCACGGAGGACCCACCGCCCGAGGCCCTGGCCGATTGGCAGGCAGCCATCGCTGAACGCCTGGTGCACGCCGGCCTCAGCACGCCCGATGCTGCCGCTGATGACGCTACCTACTACCTCACACTGGACCATTCCCGCCACTCGGCTTACGAGCAGGTGGATGACTCCATCCAGATTTTGCGGCGCGACGGCTCCGTGGTCGAACTGTCGGAGATGGCGGACATCTCGTCATCTATCAACAGCCTTACCGGCTACGTAGAGAAGTCCTATGTGTGCGCGCCGAAATTCCTTGCCCTTGAACCGTCCGTTTGCTCGTAGGTATGGCCACCGCTTTTGCTGCAAACCAGGCTCATGACGCGCATGCCAAGGCCGGCCATGCCGAGCGGCCCGAGCGGCTGGAGCGCGTGCTGGAGGTGGTATCGGCCGATGCACAGCTCCAGGAGGCACTCCGAGCGGTAGACGTAGCGACGGCCGACCTCGAACTCCCTGCTCTCGTCCATTCGGAACGGTACATCCAAACGATTGTGGACCAGGTGGAAAGTGGCGGGGGGATGCTGGACGCCGACACGTACACAACGGCGGATAGTGTACAGGTAGGGTTGGAGACGCTGGCGGTGCAACGCGCCCTGGCTGATGCTGTGCTCTCGGGCCGCGCCACCAACAGCTTTGCCGCCACGCGCCCGCCGGGGCACCACGCCACGCCACGCCAGCCGATGGGCTTCTGCCTGTTTTCCAACGTAGCCATCATCGCGGCATGGATGCGGCACCAGCACGGCGTGGAGCGCATCGCAATCGTGGATTTTGACGTGCACCATGGTAACGGCACACAGGATGTGTTTTACCACGATCCCGACACCCTCTTCCTGAGTCTTCATCAACACCCCCTCTACCCAGGTACGGGCGGGGTCAAGGAAACCGGCAGCGGGGCCGGTACGGGCACGACCATCAATGTGCCGCTTCCGGCCCGCGCGGGGGATGCGGCCTATCGCTACGCCTTCGAGCAGGTCGTGGCCCCGGCGCTGGAGGCCTTCGAGCCGGAGGTGCTCCTGGTTTCGGCAGGCTACGACGCCCACACCGACGACCCGCTGGCTCAGATGCAGCTTTCCGCGGAGGGCTTTGCCCTTCTGTGCTACCGGCTGCGCGACATAGCCGACCGGGCCTGCAGCGAGCGGCTCATCGCGGCCCTGGAGGGTGGGTACGACGCCGATGCGTTGGCTGCCAGTGTGCAAGCCTCGCTCCACGTCTTAACCGGAATCGGAGCCCCGCCTGCAGTTGACGAATCTGCACCCGACGCTACGACCAAGCAGCAGATTGACGATGTAGCCCGCCTGTACCAGCTGGATTAAACTGCGGATCAGGGCTACGCGTCGTTCTGGTGGTTCTCTTCTGCCTCGTCGAGGATGTAGATGTCGGGCAGGTTGCGCGCCAACTGGCCGTAGTCCAACCCGTAGCCGATCACAAACAGGTTGTCGATCTCAAAGCCGACGTAGTCCAGCGTCAAGTCGTCGACTTCTGTCGAAGCTGGTTTGTGTAGCAGCGTAGCCACACGGAGCGACGCAGGGTTGTGCTGCTGCAGACGGTTCAGGATGAACTCCATCGACAGGCCGGTGTCGACGATGTCCTCCACCACGATGACGTGGCGGTCTGTGACGTTGGCATCAATCTTTTTGAGCTCGTGCACCTGCCCGGAGGAGACCTTCTCCGCGCCGTACGAGGAGAGCTTCAAGAAGTCGATTTCGCAGTCGATGTTGATGGCGCGCATCAGGTCGGCGGTGAACATAAACGCGCCGTTCAGCACGCTAATGAGGATAGGCGATTTGCCGGCGTAGGCCTCGCTGATTTCCTGGCCGAGCTCGCGGATGCGCGCTTGCAGGCGATTCCGGTCCAGGTACAGACGGAAGCGCTCGTCGCGGCACGTGATGGTAGGGGGGGCGGTGGAGGTGTGAGGAGCGGCCATGAGTCGGGGGCGCTGGAAAGAGAACGAGCCGGAAGGTACAAGACGCCCTGCAGGAAAGGAAGGGCTACCGGGCCATGGAGGGGGTCGGAGCGTCAGAATTATACGTTATCTTCGCAAAGGCATGGGTATCGTCCTGCACGCGCACGGGATCGGCCAGGCGCAGGCCTACCACCCAGACGATGCGCGCAACATCGGCCACGACCAGCACGCGGGCGCGGATGTGCGGCGGCACCTTGGTGTCGGTTAGCAGGTCGCTCACCTTTTTGTGGCCCCTCATGCCGAGGGGCTGCAGCGTGTCCCCGGGCTGCCAGGGCCTTACGGTAAGCGGCCATGCCAGGCGATCGGCGTCGACGATGACGGTGTAGGGGTCGATGGTATGCAGCGTATCGGGCCGTCCGGTCAGGCGCGTGACCTCGAGGCGGCCCTGCGGAAGGTCGACGGCGTCGGGCAGGGTGGCCAGCGTGCCGGTGGCGGTGGGCGTCCCTGGGGTGGGGTCAAACCGCAGGGCGGCCCGCTCGCGCCACACGGTGCCTCCGGGCCACGGGATGGAACGCCCCACCTGGGCATCGCACAGGCTGTACACCTCGTCGGCGGTGGCGGCCGACCGGGGTACGCCGGGAAGCCAGCGGCGCAGCGCAACCAGGATGAGCCGCGTTTGCCAGACGGGGGGCAGCGTGGTCAGCGGGTCTAACCGCAGGCGGCCCCCACCCTCCTCCTCATCGGGCACGGCTACCTCTGCCCAGTATTCCGATAGCGCAGGGGTCACGGTCGCGTCCACGTAGGCCCGCATCAGGTCGGCGGTGCGGGCCATGGCCGGCACGGCGTCGCGCGCGAGGTGCTCCTCGATGGCCGGCAGCACCTCGGCCCGTAGTGCCCCGCGTTCGTACGAGAGGCTCTGGTTGGAAGGGTCCTCGCGCCAGGACAGGTGGTGATGCCGGGCATACGCGCGGATGGCGCGCCGGCGGGAGTGCAGCAGCGGGCGCAGCAGGCGTACGGTGCCATGCTCCTGCAGCGGGCGCTCAACCGGCATGCCAGCCAGCCCCTCTGGCCCACAGCCTCGCAGTAGGTTGAGGAGCACCGTCTCGGCCTGGTCGTCGCGGTGGTGAGCCACGGCTACCACGGCAGCCCCTACAGCAGCGGCAACCTCACCGAAGAACGCGTACCGCACGTCCCGGGCCGCTGCCTGCACGGAGGTCCCCTGCCGCTCGGCCTCTACCGCGCCATCGACGTGGTGCACCTGCAGGGGGAGCCCCCGCTTCTCACAAAACGTCCGCACGAGGGCCTCGTCGTCAGCCGCGCCCGGCCGAAGGTTATAGTTGACGTGCGCCGCATGCACCGTCAGGCCCAGCGCATCCAGCACATGGGCCAGCACGATGGAGTCGCACCCGCCGCTCACCCCCACGACGACGGCCGTGCCGGACGGTACATCGGCAGCCTCAAGCGCTGCAGTCACGTCATCACGAATGGGGTTCATCGCGGGGTGTCTTGGTGGAAGCGGTGGGCCAGGTCATCCATCGCGATACGAATGATGGTACGGTCGCCCCGGGGGGAACGCAGGGGGTCGCTGCACTGAAAGAGCTCGTTGATAAGGCCGCGCATGGCCTTCATGGACAACCGGGTACCCGCGGGGATGGCACTGCGTTGCGCCATGCTGCGGGCCAGCCGCTTGCGGGCCGGCGCTTCATGGGGCGCCCCCGCGGCGCGGTACTGCTCAATGACATCCGCCAGGATGGTCTCCTCATCACCCGGACGGATGTCAGTGGGGACACCGCGAATTTCGACCGCTTCTTGCTGCTCCAGCGATACATCGAAGCCGAGCGCGCGCAGGTGCGGCAACAGCTCCTGGACGAGGTCGTGATCGGCTGGGTTGAGCGTGACGCGATGTGGAAAGAGGAGCTGCTGCGAGAGCCCGAACCCATTCTCCATGCTGGCCAAGGCCCGCTCGTAGAGGATGCGCTCGTGCGCCGCTGTCTGGTCCACCACCATGAGGCCCGAGTGGATCTGGGTGAGGATATAACGCTCGTGCAGTTGCCAAAGGGGCGTTTCATCCTCATCCAGGTCCGGCGTATCAGTTTGCTGTGGCACGGCGGCGGAGGCGATCTCGGTCTGCGGCGCGGGCTCGGGGGGCGCTGCCGCATCGTCTGCAGACCAATCGTAGAGCCGCTGCGACAGGTCGCCCGGAGCTTCAGCGCCCGACGGACCGGTCCATGGACGCTGCGGTGGCGTGGTGGCGCCCCTACCGCCTCCAGACCCGACTCCGCGCGAGGGGCTACCCGATGCAGTACCTTCCCCAGAGGACGGGGCAAACGGGCTCCCCTCGAATGAAGGCGTAGAAGCAGCGGGCGACGCAGCGTCGGTGCCCAGCGCGCCGGTGTCGGGATCGTCGGTCTTCCAATCTATCATGCCCAGGGCGCGCCGTGCTACGGTCTTCAGCATACCATACACGCCGCTTTCATCGTCAAACTTAACCTCCGCCTTGGTCGGGTGCACGTTTACATCTACGTGCTGCGGGTCGAGGCGCAGAAACAGCGCGTAGAACGGGTAGGCGCCGGACGGGATCATGCCCTCGTAGGCGTCCTTCAGGGCGTGGTCCAGGTAGTAGTGCTTCACATAGCGCCCGTTCACAAACAGGAACTGCTCGCCGCGCGTACGGCGGTGCACCGACGGATCCCCGATAAAGCCCGAAACGCTGAGGTAGCTCGTCTCCTCTGCTACTCGCACAAGATGCGCCTTGCGGTCGTCCCCAAAGAGCTCCCCGATGCGGTGGCGCAGCTGCGTGGGCTGGTCCTCCTCGCGCCGGGCGACGAGCCGGTAGACCTCGTTGCCATTGTGCGTCAGGCGAAAGCTGACGTCTGGATTGGCAAGGCTCAAGAACTGAAACGTCTCCACGAGATGCTTGAACTCCGTAGCCGGCGTCTTCAAGAAGTTGCGGCGGGCGGGGACGTTGTAGAACAGGTTGCGCACGGCCATGGAGGTGCCGCTGGGCGTAGCGCACGGTGCTTCGTGCGTGACCTCTCCTCCCTCCAGCCGCAATTCGAGCCCGGCGTCGTCGCCTACCCGCCGGGTCTTCAGCTCCACCTGCGCCACCGCCGCGATGGACGCCAGCGCTTCGCCGCGGAAGCCAAGCGTGTGGAGCCGGTCGAGGTCTTTAGCCGAGCGAATCTTGCTGGTCGCGTGCCGCTTGAAGGAAGCGCGGGCATCGGCTGGCCCCATCCCCGAGCCATTATCGATCACCTGCACGAGCGCACTGCCCGACGCCTTGATGATCACATCGATATCTGTCGCGCCAGCGTCCAGCGCATTTTCGACAAGTTCTTTCAGTACAGAGGCAGGACGCTGTACCACCTCTCCGGCAGCAATCTTGTTGGCTAATGCTTCCGGCATCACGTGAATGATACCATCCTGCTGCGTGGATACGTCGGTCACGCGGGGATTACCTCTAATGGATAGATCGAAGGAGCGCCAGACCTGCAACCGCCGTTTGCCCGTGGCCACCGGATGGGTGCGCACGGGACGCCGAGGGGAAGTCCCTGCTACAACAGATAGTACAGATAGGCGGCAAACGCCAGGAGCAGGGAGAGGTAGATGAGCCCAGACTTGTCGCGGCGCTTATGGCGCGACTTCCGCTTGATGCGCATGCGGTACTTCAGGTCATCTTCCTTCTCTGGATTGTAGTACCGGGGTTCGTAGTCAAACCGCTTATGTTTTCGGCGTTTACCCGTGGAAAAAAGGCCCATACAGCGTCGGTGTGTCGGTTGCAATCACCAGAGGGTATAGACCGGGAAGGCCGGGCGATCGTTCCAGCCTGCGCCAGCGGGTTCAGATCAGGTTGGCCATCCAACGGAGGTACAGGAGGAAGAGCGGAGCCGCCAGAATCATGGCATCGAACCGATCCAGCACGCCGCCGTGCCCAGGCAGGATGGCCCCGGCGTCCTTCACGCCTACCGAGCGCTTGAGGCCGCTCTGTGCAAGGTCGCCGAGCTGGCTCACCACGCCACAAATAAACGCCAGCACGAGCAGATGCCCCCAGGGCACAAACCCAAGCACCGTCAGCTTCATGGCGATGGCTACAGCCACGGCCCCCAGCGCCCCGCCAATCGATCCCTCCCATGTTTTGTTGGGCGAAATGGCCGGCGCCAGTTTATGCCGCCCGATGCCTTTACCCACAAAGTAGGCGGCCGTATCGGTGGCCCAGATAAAGAGAAAGAGGGCCACGACAAGGTAGAACGCATCCAGGTCGCCCACGACCGGCGTGCGGGCCACGCGGAGTTCGACCAGCGTCATGAGGAGCGCGGTGGGATAGAAAGCGCCCAACAGGGTACCACTCAGGCGCTCCAGCGGACGCTCGGGGGCAACAAACGGGAGCACCGCCACGAGTGCTACCAGTAGCGCAAGCGCCACGCCAGCCATCGCCGGGGCCAGGGCTTGCACGCTGAAGCAGGCGCCGATGGCCAGCCCGGTGAGCCGAAACGGCTTCACGCCGGAGCGGTCCAGCATGCTGTACAGCTCTTGCTGCCCGATCAGGGCAATGGCCAGCATCAGCGCCGCGAAGATCCAGCCGCCCAGGTAGGCGCCACCCAGCAAGACAGGAACGCCAACGAGGGCAGTAAGCACGCGCTTGGCAAGCGTGGACATGGGCGGTGGGGTGGGAATGAAGGGGGCTGCGCTATCACACAAAAACGTGTGATGCAATCTACACGGTGCACCTTAAAAATGGAAGGGCCCTCTCACGGACGCCCCGTCCACCCCTCTCGTAACCGCTATGCCTCGGAGTCTTCCTCATCCGCCATCCGGCCCGCCGCTTCATCCGTGTCCGGATGCCGAGCGGCCAGCGCGGCCGCGGTCAGCTCCTCATCGGACACCGGCTCGATGTCTTCGATCAGGGCTTGTGCCGCTTCCACATCCTCCCAGCGCACCATCACCTTCACCGAGGAGATGGTGCCCACGTTTAGGCTGTGGGCGTGGTCGCGCTGCGAGAACACCACCGCGGGGATACCGGCGTCGTCCAGACGGTCGCGCAAGATGTCAGCTTCGAAGTCGGTGCCATACTCCTGTACGGCCACCCAGTCTTGGTCGCGTGGCGTGCTCATGAGCGTTTCGGTTGGTCGGCAGATGGTGTGTCTTCCCCTACATCGTCTTCACGTACGAGACTGCGCGCGCGGTGCTCCATGGCCAGCGTGACGATTCCGAAGAACACGGCCCCGGCCAGCACCAGGTACCACGGGATGGGCACCTGCTCGATGCTTCTGAGCGATACGTCCTCCTGCCCGCGGGCCCACATCCCAATCATAACAGCATAGCCATTGTTCAGAAAGTGGATGACGATGGGGACCCACAGGCTACCCGTGCGCCAGGCCACGTACGCCAGGAAGATACCGAGGAGCGTGAGCGGCAGAAGCTGCGTCAGCCGCAAATGAAAAAGACCGAAGACAATGCCAGAGAAGAGGATCCCGGCTGCCACGCCCATGCCCCGCTCCGCCTGTCGCTGCGCGTACCCACGAAACAGGATTTCCTCGCACAAGGCCGGCGTTACAGCCAGCATGACCAGGCTGAAGGCGATGGTCAGATCTCCCAGCAGCACCTGCTCTACCAGCGCCATCTGCTGCGCATCCCACAGCTCCACCGCCTCGGGCATGGGGAGCAGCTGGTTTAACTCGCCTACCCAGGACACGACCGGCAGCAGGGCCATCCAGCCCAGAATGGCGAAGGCCAGCAGCCGAGCATCCGGCGCGCGAAACCGCAGGAAGGCGCCCCAGCGTGAGGAATGCAGCCACGCCAACAGCAAGGCCGGCAGGGCCAGCCCCAGGACCTGACCGGCTGTATTGGCGAGGATCAGCGACCGGGCGTGCTCCTGAATGAGCGTCTCAAAGTCCGCCATGCCCCCTGTAAAGTCAACGCCCTCCCACAGGAGCAGTCCGACGGAGGCGAAGTTGGAGATCAAGAAAAATATGATGAATGCCACTACCGGGAAGAACGCCAGCAGCAGGGGCGACACGTTGTGGCGCTCCAGCACGCCGTCGAGCGGCACGCCGCCACGGGTGTCCCACGCGTCCGGTAGTGTGGGCGGCGGGGCAGGGTCGTTCGAGGGGTCGGCCATGGGCGAGCGGTCGGAAGAGGAAAGCGTTGCTAAAACCGGTCGGGCTTACGAAGGGAAGAGCCCGGAGATTCAGCACCGGCCGGCAGGTCTTCACCCGACTTGCATCGAACGCACGCCCTCGCGGCGGAAACATTTCCGCGCACCAGGTGATTCAGTACGGCAGATGCGCTCGTAGCTCAGTTGGATAGAGCGTTGGATTCCGGTTCCAAAGGCCGGGGGTTCGAATCCCTCCGAGCGCACCGGGCCCGAACGGCCCCGCATCCGGGCAGAATCGCCGAGTTATGGGATTCTGGCCGGATTTTTTGTTTTGTGGCTTTGCGGGGCCTCACAGGACACGACGCGACGTCGGGCAGCACACCTGCGCCTGTTCGGCACACGGCCGTTATCCGTCGAAGTCGTCCATCTCGGACATATCACCGCCGCCTGCTCCACCACGGTCCCCTCGATCCCGCCGATCGCGCTGCTGCTGACCGAACGTGTAGGAAAAGGAAAGCGATACCGACTGCGCATTCCACGAGCGGGTCGTCTCTTGATAGAACCGTTCATCGTCGCGCCAGAGGCTGAAGTTCATCGTGTTGAACAGATCCCGTGCGCTGAGGCTCAGGTTGGCCCGGTCGTTCAGGAAGGTATAGCGCGCGCCCAGCGTAGCCATGGAGCGGCCGGAGCTTCGCCCCTGCTCGATCTGCATGGGGGCCCGGTAGAAGTACGACGCCTGCACATTGAGGGACGGCAGGACGCGGTAGTTGACGTTTGCGCGCGTTGACCAGCCGTAGGAGCCACTCGTGAGGTCGGTGTCCACGTTGCTGCCGTCGGTATCGACCCGGTAGAGGTTAAAGTTGACAAAGGCGTTGAACGTCCGGCCCATACGGAGCGTGCCCACGAACTCACTCCCGTAGGAGGATTGCGTGGCAAGGTTACCGTACGTCAGCACTGAGACGCCCTCGGGGGTGACCTCCTGGTTGCGCCGGATCACGTCGGTGGTGTAGCGCACGTACGGTGAAACCGAGAGCGAGGTCAGCCGGCCAAGGCGCGTGTAGCTGAGCTCCATGTTGTGGGTGTATTCGGGCAGCAGAAACGGATTGCCCACCCGCCGGAAAAGCGGATCGCTCAGGTCGTCAAACGGGTTAAGTGCGCGGGTGCGTGGACGGCTGATGCGCTTGCCGTAGCTGGCTTTCACCTGATGCCCGTCGGTGGGGCTGTACGTGAGGTACGCGTTGGGAAAGAAGCTGAAGTAATTATTGTCAAACGCCTCGCCGGTTGTTTCGAGATCGAAGGTGCTAAAGGTCTGCTCCAGGCGCACCCCCACCTGTGCCCCCAGCCGCCCCGTCTCACCCTGTACGATGCCATAAAGGGCATGCACCTGCCGGTCGTAACGGAAACGATTGTTCAGGTTCTCCTGCGGGAGGAATTGCTCGAGATCGGGATCAAAGGAAGCGGCAAAGAAGGTGTTGTCCTGCGTGCGAATATCGCCACGGTAGCCCGTTTCCATCTTGCCCCAGTCGGCCAGCGGTCGTTCGTAGTCAATCCGCAGCGATGCATTGCTCCGTTCGCGGTCGCGGCTTGAGGACTCCTCCAGCAACGCCACCGCATCAACGATGTCGGCGGAGGCCAGCGTCTCTTCCCGGTACAGGTTCAGTCCATCGTTCCGGTTCATCCCCCAGCGCACCTCCGCCGAAAACTCGTGGCGGTTGCGCTCCAGGACACGGGTAAAGCCCAGCCGGTAGTTCATGTTGAACCGATCGCTGCTGTTCTCCGTGACCCGGTCGTACCGCCGGAGCAACAGGTCATTTCCGTTTTCCAACGTGTTGGCGTTCAGGGAGTAATTGGCGCCATCGCGCAGGCTGAAGCGACCGCTGAAGCGGAGCTCATTTTTGTCGCTGAGGTCGTACCGCAGCGAGGTGTTGACGTTGTGTGATATGCTCTCGCGGTTGCCGTTGGTAAACTGGGTGAGCGCTGTTTGGGGCGACTGGAAACGGTTGAGGCGGTAGCGGCTGCCTTCGCTATCGCGGTCGCTGGACCGGAAGCCGTAGCTGGCCGTGCCGCTCCACCGGCCGTAGTTGATGTTGACGCCGGTGGAGGCGTTATAGCCGCCACGCGAGTCCGCCCCTGTCGACACGTTCGCGCTCCAGCCCAGCTCTACGTTCTCCTTCAACACGATATTCAGAATACCGCTCATGCCGGAGGGATCGTAGCGCACGGACGGGTTGGGCATCACCTCTACGGCTTCGATGGATTCTGACTGTAGCCCCTGTAGAAAGGCAGTCAGCATATCCCCACTCATCTGCGTGGGCCGGCCGTTGATGTGGATGGCCACGTTTTGGCTTCCGCGGAGGCTTACCGCGCCGTCTACATCTACCTCCACCGAGGGCACCGTCTCGAGGGCATCCAGCGCCGAACCGCCGGCCGTCACCACTTGGTCGCGGAGCGTGTAGCGGGTGCGGTCGATGCCAAACTGGATGTCGTCGCGCCGGGCCGAAACCTCGATCTCGTCGAGCTGAGCCGTGTCAGCGACCAGCGCGATGGTGCCGAGGTCTACGCGCCGGCTATCGCGACTGATGGTGATATCATCGATTACCTCGGGGATCATGCCGATGAAGCTGACGCGCACGTAGTAGGTGCCCGGCCGCACGCCCGTCAGTTCGAAGCGCCCTTCATCGCGTGTGATGGTGCCGGTGACAAGGCTGGAATCGGCGGCATTCCAGAGCGCCACCGACGCCCCGATCAGCGTGTCATCGGTGTCCGCCTCCATCACCTGCCCGAGGACTTCGCCCCCCATGCGCTGTCCGCGATCCTGCGCTTCAGCCAGTAATGGAAACCCTATCAGAAGTGCTACAAGAAACAGTAACCGTGTGTACATGCGATACAGAAGATTAGGCGGACGTGTAGTGGTGCGCTTGAATAGTTGTTTAAACGAATCAACGATGCATAATCGTATATCTGTGCCTCTTCTAAATGCAGAACCAGGCAAAATACTGCTACATCTCATGCATCACGCCTTTCGGGAGGGAGGGCTGCCTGCAGGGCGGACGATGACGCGTCAGCAGGCGGCTATTTTCGCTATGCCCCCCTACTCAACACCCAACATGCAAACGCCCTCCCCCGAGGTGCACATGGGGAAGGGCGCTTCCTGTATCGTCGTGTTTGCTGCCAGTACCGTAGGTAGGTGGCTATTTAAGGAACGTAGGTGATGCGGTCGCTGCGGGTCTCGCCGTTGACGGTAAGCCGTGCGATGTAGACGCCACTGGCCAGCGGATGCCCGGCATCGCTGCGGCCGTCCCACTGCACGTCGTAGCGTCCCGGCGGCTGCACCTCATCGACAAGCGTTGCCACCCGCTGCCCGAGCACGTTGAACACTTCCAACTGCACAGCAGCCCGCTCGGGAATCGCGTATTCAATCGTCGTCTCCGTGCTAAACGGGTTGGGGTAGTTTCCACGCAGCTCCACCGCGTCCGGGCGGTCTGTGGCCACGAGCTCGTCCGCATCTGCCAACACCAGTTGAAGCGACGTGTGGTCCTGCTCCAGCGTAAGCGTATAGTCGTCGTGGTGCCGCAAATCCACGGTTTCACCATCAGGAAGGTGAAGCGTAAGCCCATAATCGTCGAGGCCGGTCTGACGCGCAGGACGGAGCGTGACGTGGTTGCCTGCAGCACCTTCCACGACCAGGTCGAACGTATAGGGGCCGGAGCGATCGGCGGCTTGGACGTGCGTGGCGAGGCGGCGGTCGTCTTCGTCTACAGCATGCAGCATAGCGCCCCCAAACGGTGCTCGCGGCGCCACAAAGGAACGAGGCTGCGCCGCTGTGCCCAGCTCCACCCGTCCGCGCCGCTCACCAGCCACATGGGCCTCCAGGGTGAGCATGCGCTCATCGGCGCGCAGCGTAGCGGCTGCCTGGCTGGCCTGCTGCGCGTCTGGGGTAAGCGTCAGGCGCGGCTGATTTGTTGCATTCAGATAGTAGTAGGCCTCACCCGTGGTGCCTTCAGTAAAGGTGAACGTGCTTTCAAAGTCGCCATCGAACGCCCACAGCGGCTGGGGGTCGTTTACCTCGTTGTCTGCCTGTACCTGATTCCAATCGAGTGCGGTGTCAAACGGGTTGACAATAATATTCCAGCCCGACTGCAGCGGCAGGTCAAACGCCCCATCCGCAGTAAGCTGTGGCGCCAGCACGTCGGCCTCTACCGTCCAGTTGTCGCGTGCCAGCGCCCAGTAACCTCGGCCCAGCACAAAGACGTCGCTCCCATCTTGCTCTTCCAGGTATGTGTTCGGCGCCCCCTCTAAACCATTGTCAGCAAAGATGCGGTAGCTGGTGCCTGAAGTGCCACCAAACGTGTTTTCAAACGCGACCCCGGCCAGCCCTGGAACGCCAATGAGGCGGTAGCTGCTGGGGTCCGTAAAGTCAGCAAACGATTGATCGATCGATACCGTCACCTCCTCATCCTCGGCAGCCGTGAGGTCGACCAGCATCGCCATACCGTCGTGATCAGAGGACGTAAACGGCGTCGTGGCGTCGCTGATGAAGTCGTACGGAGCGTCGGTGTTGGCGCGGATGTAGGCGCGATCGGTGACAAGCGGGGTCAGCCGGTCATTCGTCAGGATATGGTCGAGCACCTGTGCGGACCCCTCGAAGATGAACGAGTAGCGGTCCAGCGAATCGACCTCCAGCACCTGGTTCACGAAAGGGCGATCCAGAATGAACGGGCCTTCCAGTTCCTGCTCACCGGGTACGGTGGTGTTGGTCAGTTCGCCCAGGACATGGGCCCGGCCGTCGGTAAACTCAAAGGCATTGAAATCCCCAAGTGCTGCCAGGCGGATGCCCGGATCGGCGGTCTGCAGGTCCTGTGCCATCTGCGCGATGGAGCGGGCCTGCTCAAAGCGCTTGCCGCGGACGAAGTCGGTGTTGCCGTCCTCAATGCCAATGCGCGAGCGGTTATGAACCACGAGCACACTCAGCGGAACGGTTGCCCCGCCTCTACTGACCTCGCCCTGAACGAGCAGCGGGGGGCGATCGTGCACGCGCTGATTGGGGCGGAAGCTGAGGGTTTCATCAGCACCCAGTTCTTGCACTTCCACATTAGCGATGTCCGTTTGCACCAGGGCCCCGTTCCGAATCCCGCGGTTGTCTGGCGTTCCGGTGAAGGTATCATACGCCGTGCCGCAGGTAGCCTGGATCCGGTCGGCCAGATCCTGCATGGAGCCGTCGCCCCCGGATTCCTGCACACCGAGGATATCCGGTGACTGCATGAGATCGCAGACGTAGAGTGACAGTTTGTCCAGACGGTTCTGGTATCCGCCGGGCGTGGAATCGCCTTCCCCCGGCCCAAAGAGATCGAACAGGTTGAGCGTGCCAAGAATGGCTTCGCCCTGCTCCCGTTCGCGAATGCCGCGCAAGACCTCCTCTTCGGCCGGATTTTCGATCGTCAGGTCCGTCGGCCAGAGCACGTGCTCATCGAAGGAGAACACGAGCGGCCCAGTGGCTGAGACGGTAGCGCCCCGGAAGGCTTCCGCGTCGAAATCGGACGGGAAGTTGTTCGGACTGGGTTCGATCTCGAACAGATGCTGGTTGCCATCCCACATAGGGAAGGGCGCCTCGCCGGGGTACGGAACGCCGGGCTGCCGGAAGTTGCGGTCAAGCGCAAACGTCCCGTTAGCATCGACCACGAAGTTGCCAAACCGATCCGTTGGACTGGTCACAATGGCGTTGTTTACTTGCACCACCATGCTCTGGTACCGGTAAAGGGCCGGTACGTCGAACGGCCCCGGGTCCGGGGTGGTGGCGTTGAAGGTGATGGGCTCGGGGAGCGAGGCGGTGCCGGTGACGTCCACCTCGGGGCTGCTGCTGAGCTGCGTCCACCCGAAGCGATCCTCCGGCGTGGCCGAGACCGTCACCTCATCGCCTGTCGTGACGGTAGGAGCACCTCCCTGAAACACAAAGACACCCTGTGAGGCCGTCTCGGGGCACTCCTCTTGCCGCGTGGCCATCTGCATGAAAAAGCCGTTGGTGGCAAGCGCCGTGACGACGTTTTCGCGGGTAGTTACTCGTTGGTCGACCAGGGGCGACACAAAGCCGGTTCCCTGTATTTCACACACAAGGATGTCATCCAGGTCAAAGTCGTCATCACCCACGCTCACGTCGGTTGCACGGACCGGGGTGAGCTGCGGGTTGCCGTTAAAGCTTCCCAACACGCCCAAAAAGGTGAACGCCTCCTGTGGTACGGGTTGGCCCACCAGCCCGCTGTCGCTGGGACGCTGCACACGAAGTTCGCCGGTATCCGTGCCATCACTGACGTCGTAGCTGGTATCCCGCTCGAAAATGGTGTCGTCAGTATCCACTGTCAGATCGGTAATGCGCACCAGTTGCGACTCGAATTCAAGGCCGTCTGCGTTTACTTCGCTCATGGTTAGCTCTACCGGCTCGGGCAACTCGTTTCCGCTGGAGAGCACCAGAGAATCATCAATATTTGACAGCTGCACCTGCTCGTTGAAGTCGTCGCGTTCTGCCGTGACGCGCACCAGGTCGCCCTGATTTACGCTGCTCGCAAAGTCTTCGGAGCCATCAAACACCGCAATCGCCGCGGTCTCATCCTGAATGCGGGTGAGGCGGCCGCGGGCCCGCGTGACGATGCCCTCAACCGTTACCGTCGAGCCCTCCCCCAGCGCGCGGGCCTCTGCAATCGTAACGATATCCGCATCGCCCGGATCTTCGAGGTCTTCGTCCGTGATCAGGTCAGAGACAAGCACTGGGTTCAGCCGTGCCTCGTCGTTACGTATCCCAACTACTCCCTCATACGTAAACGGCTCAGAGGGAATGAATAGATTGATCAGCTCCGTCTCGGCCGGCCGCTGGATCCGAAAGGGAAGGGTACCGGTGGCATCGTCAGCCGTGTACGTCTGTGCCTCACCAAAACGCCCGGACTCCTGAATAGACACATCCTCTACCCGAACGAGAATGCTCTCGTAGTCCGGCCCATCCGATGAGAGTGTGGACAGCGTTACGTCTAACGGCTCCGGGACGTCCGTCGTGCCTTCTACCGAAAAGCTCGCAAGGTCCTCGTTATTAATCTGCTGGAGGGTAAAGAATTCCGAGATTTCGCCCTCGACCTGCAGGATCGTCCCCGGCCCGATGGTACCGTCTTCAATCTGCGCGCGGAAGTCCTCGGAGAGCGGCCCCTCTTGCTGCCGCACCACCATGCCGCTGGCCCCGAGGTCACCACTGGTGTCCTGCAGCCGGACGAAGTCACCAAACGCACGGGTGACGACGCCTTCGATCAGCACAGTAGCGCCCTCGCCCTGGGCCCGGGCGTCGGCGATGGAGATGGGGTCGTCTGCGGCATGCGCCGGCGCCGGCCACAGCATCAGCAGCAGGAGAAGCGGAGCTGCCAGGGGAAGGGAAAAGCGGTACCAGTAAGACATATAGGCCGGGTGCGTCAGGGGAGCATTGTAAATATCAGAGTGAAGATAGCCGTTCAACAGAACACATACCACGCGCCGAACGGCTGTTAGGCCGGATTAGCAGGAGCATAACATTTGTGTCGCCCCGGGTCCGTACTATGCCATCGTTTGTCGCGAGCCCAACTGTTTGCTTCGACTGGTTTTCATCCTTTTTCGTGTGGCCCATGATGCTCCCGCCCTTCCCTGAGCAGATTCCCGAGCGCTTCGCGGTAGCGTGGAACCGCGGCGACGCGGAGGGCATCGCGGCCCTGTTTACGGACGACGCCGACTTCGTCAACGTCGTGGGCCTGTGGTGGGAACGTCGCGCACGCATCCGGCAGGCGCATGCGATCGGGCTTCAGACGTTCTTTCGCGATTCATCGGTGACGATGGAGCGGGTGAAGGTGCCGTATGTGACGGAGGAGGTGGCGACCGTGCATGCCCGCTGGCGGATCACGGGGCAGTACGCGCCCGACAGCACGACGGCCAGCCCCCGGACGGGCATCTTTGTTTTCGTCGCACGGCGAGTGGCGGAGGGCTGGATCTGCACGACCGCGCAGAACACGGACATCGTACCCGGTAAAGAGTCCATCGTGGTAGATGATGAGGGCCACGCGTACGGGGCGGCCTACACCCTGCCGGATGCCTGACCGCCCCGTAGTACGCGGATGTGTGTGAAGCTAATAGCTCTCCAGGAAGATCTCCAAGAGCTCCCAGCCGCCCCGCCGGTCCTTGATGACCAACTCAAAGTCCTCGCGTAGCCAGCCGCGGAAGCCCGGCTCCCGGACGCGCATCGTGCCAGCAATGAAATACTCCCCGGCGCCAAGGTATTCCACAACCAGGGAGCGGCTGTTCGGCCGGAAACGTGGGAAGCGCACGCGGGCGTTGCGCGGAAGGAAGTCGCGCACGAACTCCTGCCCGATCTCGTAGGCAAAGGCGCGCTGATCAAACGTCCGCACGATGACGCGTGGCCGCTGCGTAATCACCCGGTTGATGTAAATGCTGAGGTTGAACGACGAAAAGTATGCCTTCCGGGGTCGCAACGTGGTGTACTGAACCACGCGCGGGGGCGGGGGGGCAGGGCGGCGGGGCACGACGACGCGCGACGACCGCCGAGCCGGCGCCGCTGATCCCCGAGGCGATGTTACCCCGCGGTTGGTTGCTCGCGGCGCTGAGGAACTGCTGCGCTGACCCGTGCGGCTACGTGGCGTACTGCGGGCCGATCGTCCGGTGGTCGCCTGGCCACGTGAGGACTGGGCGCGATCCCGACTCCCCCGCTGGGCTGCCCGCGCATCCCGACCGCGCTGCTGCGTCCGCGCCTCGCTGCGGTTTTGCGTGCGGGACGGCCGACGGTCTTGCGTCCGGGCTTCACTCCGGTTCTGGGTGCGGGCCTGCCGACGCTCCTGCGTCCGAGCATCGCTGCGATTCTGCGACCGCGCTTGACGACTTTCCTGTGTGCGCGCTTCGCTGCGGCTCTGTGTGCGCGCCTGGCGACGCTCCTGCGTTCGGGAATCACTGCGACGTTGCGTCCGTGCCTGACGCTGCGTGCTGCGCTGTCGAGCATCGCTTGAGCGATTGCGGTCCTGCCCTGTCCGCTCGCGCGACTGCTGCAAGGCCTCTGCCTGTGCGGTAGGCAGCACCTGACCGCCCCACCCCGGTGCGATAAGCAGCAGCGCTGCGATGCCCCATGTGGCAATCCATTGTCGGTGCTTTTTCATGCGATACCCCCGGCCAAATACGTGTGCTATCGTGAACGCAGCGTGGAGGATAGTGGGCAACTTGCTGGTTTAGACGGCACACCGCCTGCGCTGTGCGCCAGCCCAGCCCCTCCATGCTATGCATCCCTACATAGCGCAACAGGCATGCCTTTTTGGCTTACGCTGCGTTGTGCTGTGGCATACGACGCGGTAGCCGCACGGTAAAGGTAGTCCCTACTCCTTTCTCCGAAGCTACGTCAATGGTACCTCCCAGCAACCCTACCAACTGGTGCGTAATCGACAGGCCCAGCCCAGACCCTTCAAAATTCCGATGCAGCCCGTCTGACTCCTGCGCAAACGGTACAAAGAGACGCGGCAGAAACGCCTCGTCGATCCCTACCCCCGTATCGTGCACGTGCACCAGCATGTCATCGGATGAGGTCTCAAGCTCCACCGTGACCGAACCCTCGGACGTGAACTTCACCGCATTGGACAGGAGGTTGGTCAGGATCCGGTGCAGCGCGTTACGGTCGGTACGCACCTCCACCGGATGTTCGGGAAGGACCACGCTGAGTTGTAGTCCCTTCCCGGCCGCCCGCACCTGCAGATCTTCCTGCACCGCCTGGATGCTTGCGCGGGCGTCGAATCTGGTCGCCCCCAGCGCTATGGCGCCAGCCTCTAACTGCGATAGGTCGAGCAGTGACGACAGCGTGCGTAGCAGGCGCTGGCCCGACCGGTTGATGGCCCGGGCAAATTCGGCGGCCTCAGGGCCCGGATCGACGTCATCCAGCAACTCCGCATACCCGATGATGCCGGTGAGCGGCGTGCGGATTTCGTGGCTCATGTTGGTGAGCAGGGCCGTCTTGAGCCGATTGAGCGTTTCAGCCTCTTCTTTCGCCGCGCGTAGCGCCTCCTCCGCCGCTTTTTGCTCGGTGATCTCATACCCAATCCCGATAATCCGCGGGCCGCGCCCCTTGCTGGCTGGTACACGGGACACATCCTCACGCACCCACTGCACCGGTCCGTTGGCCGGGTGGGTGCGAAACTCGACCTGCATGGCCTCGATCGTTCCCTGCCTCAGCGCGTCTGCCTTGGCACGCACACGCTGCTGATCGTCAGGGTGAATGACGGTCTCGTAGAACGACCGGCCCGAGGAAAGATCGGCCGGGTCAACCTGATATACGTCCTGTATAGCCCCCGTCCGTGAAGCTGTCCCTGTGGTGAGGTCCAGATCAAACACGACGGCCCGCGTGCGATCAAGGGCCAGTTGCATCCGCTCCCGCATTGCTTCCCGGGCATGCTCTTCGTTCTTCCGCTGGGTGATGTCAATCATCACCCCATTGAACACCACCCCCTCGTCCGTTTCGACCGGCATGGCGGTGCCCTGCAACCAGAGGCGGGTGCCGTCGGGATGGTCAAACGGAAACTCGGAGTGCCACGGTGCCAACGTTTTGAGCGCATGCCGCCCCCGCTCGTCGTGCGCGGTCCGATACGGCTCAGGAATGCGGCTTTTGATCCAGGCGTTGAGATCATCTACCTCTGGAGGATAGCCCAATATGTTGCGCGCCTGGCCAAAGACAACCAGCTCCCCCAGGCCCGTCTCGTCCCCGGTCACGTACTGGAAAATGATGCCCGGCATGCTGTCGGCGATGCCCCGCAGACGGGCTTCGCTGGCTCTGAGTCGACGCTGGCTCTCATAGCGCACCGTCACGTCCTGAACAGCGCCCCCTACCATGCGAATCTTGTTTTCCGCCTCCACAATAGGCCCGCCGACGGTCCGTACCCACCGTGGCCGGCCGGTGGCCGTAGTGATGGGGAGCTCCAGATCATACGTCTCCCCCCGTTCTATGCATGCAGCAAACGCCTCTTGAAGTATGGCCCGCGCCTCCTCGGTGTAGAACCCAATAGCCTGGTCGACGGTGATCTGGGTGTCGGGGGATAGCTCATGGATGCGATAGACTTCCTCTGACCACTCCACCGTGTTCGATTCAAGGTTTACCTGCCAGGCGCCGGCCAGGCGCTGGGTTTGGTGCAGCAGGTTGTGCTTGCGCTCCAGCCGCACCTCCTGTTCGGCCTGCCAGCGGCGGGCCTCCTCGGCCTCGGTAACATCCTCAAAGTAGACAGAAAGCCCGTCCTTGTACGGAAAAGCTTTAACCTTAAACCACGTGTGCAGGGGTGGATAGAAGATGGTGATCTGCTGGGGCTCTCCTTGCGCTACAGCCTCCTCATACGCTGGGCGAAGCAGGGGTTCGGCCTCAGGGAACGCCGCCCAGACATAAGCCCCGAGGAGGTCCTCCCGGGGGCGCTGCAGGAGACGCTCGGCTTCTTTGTTTAGAAACGTAAAACGCCCATTTGCATCGAGTGCGTAAAACGCATCGGTGATGCTTTCGAGCATCTTTCCGCGCGCGCGATCACGTCGGTGCAAGTTCAATTCATCCATCACCAGCGCAGCGAAATCCTGCAGCGCCGCCTCGTCAGCGGCTGACAGGCGGCGCGGCTCCGCATCCATAACACAGAGCGCCCCCAGGACCGCGCCATTAGCGGCAACGAGCGGCGCTCCGGCATAGAAGCGCACGCCGGGAGCGTCGGTAACCAGCGGCAGCGCAGAAAACCGGGGGTCCGCGGTAGCATCCTCGACGACCAGCACCTCGGCATCCGCAAGGGTGTGGGCACAGAACGACTCCTCGGCCGGCATGGACGTCACCTCCAGTCCCACGTGCGCCTTACACCATACCGTCGCTTCGTCTATCAACGTCACGAGTGCAAACGGGGCACCGGTACATTGTGCCGCCAGCCGGGCAATCCGTTCAAACGCAGGCTCCGGTGCCATGCCTACCGTATGGTAGGGCTGAAGCGTGGCCAGCCGCGTATGGTCGCGGAGCATAGCCATGGGTGACGGTCGGGCGTTCGAATAGGTCATGCGCGGAGCTTGTATCAGCGGTGGAGCACAGAGTTATACATACAGTGATGTATCGACAATTCATACCCCCTTCGTTCCCCCCGGTGCCGCATGGGTACAACTGCACCTTGCGTAATGGAATGCCTTACGTGAGCACGGTACAATTGCGGTGACCTGTAACCGCGGAGATTTGCGAGCAAAGGGCATGCCGCTCCCCCACGTACTGAACATCTATGACCAGTGCGCCGGACTGAAACTATTTCATCGCGCCTTCGAACAGCATCCATGGGGCGTTCTGCCACGCTACATGTCTCTCTCCTATCCTCCCACCACCCATGGATCCACGGATGCTCTCCTCACCACTCGCCCTTCCTGGCGCCCGCCGCGAAGCTCTACTCCGGCTTCTAACCCTTCTCCTGCTGCTGATCGCTTTCCTGGGCTTGAGGTCCGCCACGCCGAACGTCCCGGGCACGACCTCAGCCACAGCTTCACCCGCGGTATCCGACACGCTCACGCGTACGTTTGACGTAGCGCCTGGCGGCCTACTTGATCTGTCAGGCCAGATGGCCAACATCCGGGTGCAGCCGGGAGACAACAGCACAGTGAGGGTGCAGGCCATCATTGAGGACCGGGCGGCCGACTGGTACACGGTTTCGTTCGCGCAGGAGGGCAACACCGTGCGGGTGGAAGGCGAGCGCCGGGAGTCGGGCTGGTTCTCGTCCTGGTTTGGCTCCAGCAACCGGTCGGTGGCCTTTATGGTGGAGGTGCCAGCAGTATTTGATGTGGACCTCGCCACAAGCTCCGGCCGCATTGACGTGGCCGACCTGACGGGCCGGGTACAGACGCGGTCGTCCAGCGGCTCGCAGAGCATTGGCCGCATCAATGGGACCGTAGACGCCCGGGCCTCCAGTGGGCGTCTGCGGATTGGCGGGGCCACGCAGGCGGTGGATGCGCGCACGTCCAGCGGCAGCATGGAGATTGGCGCAGTGGACGGGCCGGTGAGCGTCCGTTCCAGCAGCGGCCGCATCACGCTGCAGGGCGTGGCCGGCGCCATCGACGCCCGGGCCTCCAGCGGGAGTATCACGGCCTCGCTCACGGCACAGCCCGCTGCGGATTCCCACATCCGGGCGTCCAGCGGCTCCGTACGCGTCTATCTGCCCGCCGATGTAAATTTGGACATCCACGCACAGGCCAGCTCGGGCCGTGTGCGCACCGACCTCCCCGTGGTGGTCGACGGCGAACAGGGTCGCAACCAGATGCGGGGCACCCTCAACGCCGGCGGGCCTCGCCTCTCCATCCAGACGAGCTCAGGCGGTATCCGCTTGCTTCCGCTGGAGAATACGTCCCCGTCGAACGGGCGGCCCTGACGCCGACCTCCCCCGATATCGGGCAGCACACAGAGCCCGTGGCACGCGCAGCCAGCTCGTGGCTTTCCTGCACATCCCATCCGGCTCGCCGTACGCATCCCGGGCATGGCGCAACCTCGGTTCCCTGCCTGGCCCATGCCAGCGGGGGCATCATGCAAACGTGCCCGAAGCGCCCGAAACAAAAAAAGCCCCTCCACGCCAGTACGGCATGAGGGGGCTTTGTCGGTGCCCTGGAGAGGAATCGAACCTCCACGAGCGTTAGCTCACAGCATCCTGAAT
Source organism: Rhodothermaceae bacterium Tc-Br11_B2g6_7 (assembly GCA_001564055.1). Taxonomy (GTDB): domain Bacteria; phylum Bacteroidota; class Rhodothermia; order Rhodothermales; family Salinibacteraceae; genus Tc-Br11-B2g6-7. Next base: position 2,008 of record LKNB01000027.1, on the reverse strand, counting down.
GCTGCGCGTCTACCAGTTCCGCCACCAGGGCATCGGATACCGAGCGTCAATATATGCGACGCCACCCCCCAAGTTCAAGCCCCCCGCCGTCTCCACCATCGTTTCATGAAGCGCCGACGGCCGGGGCGCGAACTGGAGCACCGGGCTGTCGTATTGCACCCTGTTGTCGTTTTCCTCCGCTTCCTCCTTTGCACATGCACCCTCGCCTGCTTCTGCTGTTCCTGCTGCCGCTTCTCCTGCTAACCGCTCCCCTCGCTGCGCAGGAGCAGGACCGGCCGGTGCCCTACCCGGTGGACCTGCCACCAGCGTTTGAGCGGGCGCTGAACCTGGAGACACGCACCCTCACCGGAGCGCCAGGGCTGGCCTACTGGACCAACACGGCCGCCTATGACATCGACGCCACCCTCTCCCCGGCCACACGGACGCTGCGAGGGACGCAGACCATCACCTACCAGAACAACGCCCCCGAGGCCCTTCCGCAACTCTATGTGCACCTGCGACAAAACCTGCATCGGGAAGGCATGATCAGAAACCGTGAGGTCGAAGTGACCAACGGCATGCAGATCGGCCGTGTGGCGGTGGACGGCCAGCCGCTGGTGGAGGAGCCCGGCCGTGGCGCGGCGGGCTACCGCATGGATGGCACCGTGATGCGCATTGACTTGGCCGAACCCCTGGCCGCCGGGGCTTCGGTGGAGCTTGCCATGGACTGGCAATTCACCGTGCCGCGCCAGGCCCCCCGGATGGGCACGGAGGCCGGCAACGAGGTCTTCTATCTGGGCTACTGGTACCCACAGATGGCCGTCTACAACGACCTCGAAGGCTGGCGCGCCGAGCTGTATCAGGGCAACGGTGAGTTCTACATGGGCTTCGCCGACTACGACGTGCGGCTGACCCTGCCGGAGGGGTGGCTGGTGGCCGCTACCGGAGAGCTTCAAAATGCGGACGAGGTCCTCCCTGCCACGGTCCGCGACCGCCTGGATGCCGCAGCCGCTACGTCAAAAACGGTTACTATCGTCGGGGAAGACGAACGCGGACCCGGCACATCCACCGCCACCAGTGACACGGGCACCCTCACGTGGCATTTCGCCGCTGATCAGGTGCGCGACGTGGCCATCGGCGCCTCCGACCGCTACGTGTGGGATGCCACCACCGCCGACACCGGCGCGGGCACGTCGATGATCCACGCCCTCTACCGCCCCGACGCGGCTTCCTGGGACCGGTCCGCTGAGTTTTCTCAGTTCGCCATCGAGCACCTGTCGGAATACTTCACGCCGTATCCCTGGCCGCACATGACCGCCGTGGAAGGGGTGGTGGGCGGCGGGATGGAGTATCCCATGATGACCATCATCGGGGGCAATCGGACCGACGCGTCGCTGTTTGGCGTCACCTATCATGAGATCGCCCACATGTGGTTTCCAATGATCGTAAGCCAGGATGAGAAGTCGTACACCTGGATGGATGAGGGCCCCGTCTCGTTTGCCACCAACGAGGGCCGGGCGGCCTTCTTCGACCAGGACGCGTGGGACCCGCTGCGGCAGGCCTACTATCAGATTGCCGGCAGTGGGCTGGAGCAGCCTACCATGCGCCATGGCGACGAGTATGCCCACGGCACCCGGGCCCGCGTGATCGCCGGCTACAGTAAACCAGCGGTGGCCCTCCATGCCCTGCGAGGCCTTGTGGGTCAGGACGCCTTTCAGGAGGCGTTCCGCACGTACATCAACCACTGGGCTTATAAGCACCCCGAGCCGTACGACCTTTTTCATACGTTCAACGACGTGCTGGACCAGGACCTCGACTGGTTCTGGCGCGGCCTCTTCTACGAGACATGGACGCTACAGCATGCCATCGGCGCGGTGGACACCACAGCAGATGGGGTGACGGTGACGATCCTGGATGAGGACCGCCTCCCGATGCCCGCGCCGGTGCGGGTTACCTACGCCGACGGCCGCACAGAAGAGCAGACCGCGCCCGTGACACCCTGGCTAAACGGCGAGCGCACGCAAACGCT
>LKNB01000072.1 GCA_001564055.1 Rhodothermaceae bacterium Tc-Br11_B2g6_7 | reverse complement strand
CGGGTGGTCGTTCGGTTTCGCCATTCGGGAAACACCCCAGCCGATGCACGTGCGGTGCGGGTCATGCGGAAAATGAACGAGGCTAACGTACGACGTGCAATGGTTATATGCAATGCCCGCGACCGCTTTCCCAGAGCCACGGGCAGGACGCGCGCCCCTCAGGCACACCTCTTCAACTCCCAATCCGAAACGTGATGGGCCACGTGGTCTGCACCGCTACCGGATCGCCATCGATGGTGCCCGGCGTGAAGTCCGTCCGCCAGATCGCCTGCTTGGCGTGGTGCTGCAGGTCGTAGAATGCCTCGCGGACCTCCTCGTCAAGCCCCTCGAGCTCCTCTTCGTCTACCGTCTGGGCGACGTCCACATCACACGGTTGGCCATCGGGGCCTACCGTAAACACCACGATGATGCGCGTTTGCAGGCCAAGCGCATGGGCGGTGTCCGGATAGCGGATCTGCTCCTGAATAGCCGTCATCCCACCCACCGGCTCCGGCATGGCGTCAAGCTGGGCCATGACCTCCGAGTCGGACGTCTGCAGGACCTCACCTTCGCACACACGGTCAGGCAACGGCGACCGGTCATAGGTTGCAGGCTCTTGCGTGGAGGTACAGGCAGTCAGTCCGATCAACAATAATACACCCAAAAACCGCATCATCCTACGCTCGGTGTTCAGTAGAAAAGATTAGAAGTACAATAATAACAGTCCTATAGTGGTAAAGTGCAAGGCGTAGGGTCCGTTAGCCTCCGTTGTACCGGTAGTACGATGCAAGCGTCTCTGGTGGCGTGCCCGCCATGTAGCGCGTCCACAAGAAGGCGTTTAGCAGTTGCTGCCTAAGGGCGCCCATGGCCGAGAAGCGCCGGGCCGAGGTGGTGACGGCCGTATCCAGAAACCGAAATCCACCGCGGCGATGCAGCGCGCGCACCAGGTCCAAGTCTTCAAACATGGGCTGATCGGGAAACCCGCCCACGGCCTCGAAGGCCGCCCGCGTCACAAACAGGCCGCGGTCGCCAAAACAAATCTGCGGGAGCGGCCAGCGGGTGCACCACGCGTAGAAGTCGAGCAGTGGACTGGCGCGATCAAACGCCAGACGAAACGCCCCGGCCTCTGTGCCCGGCGCCTGCAAGGCCTGCTGGATGTGGGCGAACGCGTGAGGGGGCAGGCGCGTATCGGCGTGCAGGAAGAGGAGCGCCTCCCCAGTGGCCACTCGGGCCCCGGCGTTCATCTGGCGGGCGCGGCCGCGCGGCGCCTCAATCAGGTGGGCGGCGTCGGAGGCTACCGCCTGCGTGCCGTCGGTCGAGCCGCCGTCCACCACAATGATTTCGGAGGGGTGGGCCTGCGTCACCACCGATTGCAAGGTGCGTGGCAGTTGGGTGGCTTCGTTAAGCGTGGGAATGACGACGGAGAGGTGCATGCAGGCGATAAGCAGATAAACGCAGGACAGGTATCGGTGAGCTTACCAGTACATCAGCTTCATGCAGAACACCGAGCCGCCGGCCTTCAGGAATTCGCTGGTATCGAGCGGCACCGGCGTAAAGCCAGCGTTCCGCAGCGCCTCTATGGTGTGGGTGCAACCGTCCTGGATGAGCACGTGCTGGCCGTCCGGGCAGTGAGCGTTGACCGCAAAGAGGTCGCGGGCTTCCTGTTCATCCGCCTTAATCAGTGTATCGAACAGCGCCGATAGCATCCGCAGCCCTTCATCATCAAACGCCCCCGGGTAGATGAGCGCTGTCGACTCGTCGAGTATGCTGAGGCAGGTGTCGAGATGGTAGAAGTCGGGGTCGTCGAGCCGTAGCAGCACGATGGGCACATCCAGCGTGTCGCTGATGGGCTCGTAGGCCGCCGCGTCGGTGCGGAAGCCGTAGCCGCCCCAGAGCAGGCGCCGCCCGGCGTGCCAGAGCGCGTCCCCCATGCCCTCGAACGTGTGCGGGTCGTCATACAACGCATGGACGGTATAGCCCGCGGCCTCAAAGTAGGCCGCGTAATGGGCTACCTCCGGGCTGCGCTCAGGGGCATGCATTCGGCTCAGGATCACGTCTTTTTGCCCGGTGGCCGGGTCAATCGACGGGAGCGTCTGGTTGGCACAGAAGACCATATCCAGCAGGCCCTCAGCGCCCGCCATCACCGCAATGTTGAGGTCGAGTTGCGCATACGCATCCTTGACGGCCTCCCACTGCTTTCGCGCCTGAGCGTGGTCGATATCGCCGATGTGACCTTCCATGTGGGGATTGATGACATATTGCACGTCAAAGTGGTCGGGGGTCGTCAGGAGCACCTTTGCGGGCTGTGGTAGGGCAGGCAGATCCTGGCGCTCAAAATCGAGGGCAGCGGCGGTTGTGTAAAGCATAGCGATAGCGTTCGATGAGGGGGCAAATCAGCAGGCGGGTTCGCAAGGTACCGATTTGATCGTACGGATGCACCACCGAAGTTTTCGTGGGTGCGCGCGCCCTTCGTGGAGCGAGGACGGGCGAACCCATGGCCTCAGGTGGGATTAAACGGTGAATACAGCATCCCCTGTTATCCCTTTCCCAGCGGCTCTCATGCCCACCTCGTCCTCATCGCAGCGCCCCGAGCGCCCGCCAGCGCGGGGCAAGCGGAAGCTGCCTCCCACGGAGGAGGAGCCGCAGTGGTATGTGCCGCCGCCCGAGCCGCCATCGCTGGGCGACCGCCTGCGCGAACTGCTGCCGCACCTCGTCTTTCCGTTGGCGGTGCTGCTGTTTGGGCTGGCCGTGACGGCGCTGCTCTACTTCGATCCATTTGCGCTGCGCGAATCATCGGATGCCGGCCCGGCCACGCTGGAAGAGCGGGCCGATGTGCTGCAGCGGCCGCTCACGCAACCCGACCCCATGCGCGGCGAACCGGCGCTGGTGACGTTTACCACCAGCCCCGATGGGGTTACGATCCTGGTGGATGGCGACTCCATCGGCACCAGTCCGGTCACCGATCATCGCCTGGCCGGGGGCGCGTACATCTTATCCTTCGACCACGAGCGGTATTTCCGCCGGGACACGCTCATTGTGGTGGATGGTGGTAGCGCCCCGTCGTATGCGTTCCAGATGCGCTCCCGCGACCCGGCGGAGGAGCTGGCCCGGCTGGAAGGGCGCGCATTGCCGTCGTCCCCGCCTGCTTCGTCCCCTCAGCCCTCACCACAGCCCCAGCCGCGCCCGGAGCCCGAGCCTGAACCTGAACCGGAGCCCGCCATGGGTACGCTCGTGATTTCGTCGCAGCCCGATGGCGCTACGGTAGCGCTGGACGGTGAGGCCGTAGGCGCGACGCCATTGTCGCTCGACCGTCCCGAGGGCACCTACACGGTGGAGGTGCGGCAGGAAGGGTACCGCACCCACACGTCCACCATTGACATTAGCGCAGGCGACACCCGTACCCAGGTCGCTTCGCTGGAGGCCCTCACCGGCACGTTGCGCGTACTGCCGCGGCCGTGGGGTAGCGTGTACATCAACGGTGAGCTGCGCGTCAGTGAGACCAACGTGCGTTATACCACGGAGCTGCCCGTGGGCACCCACACGGTAGAAGTCCGGCACCCCTCGCTGGGCCGGCAGCAGCAACAGGTTACGGTCTCGGCCGACTCCTCAACCTCCATCGAAGTGAACCTGCGCGGGCAGGAATGAGGCGGCTGGCTCAAAGATTGGTGGCTATCGCCTCATCTTTTGGATGACCCCAAAGGGGGCGAAAAGCTATGGTATTTACCCTAAGGGGCTGTACATTGGGAGAGCCTACCCCTCTGCTTCCACCCCTTTCTTGATGGATTGCCTTTCCACGGCACCGCTACGTGCCGTTTCAACGGTTGTTGTCTTGCTCTTTGCAACGCTGGCCGTGGTGCCGACGCTGGTTACGGCGCAGGAGGCAGACGACGCCGACTTGTGCGTCGACGCGTTCGCTGCCGCCGAGGAGGCCTACTTTGACGGTCGCTTTGCTGAAGCGAACGACCTGCTGTCGGAGTGCCTCAACCGCGACGACCTGCCCGACGCACTGCTGGTCGAGATGGCGCGGCTGTCGGCGCTGGCTTACATCAACCTCGGCAACCTGGACCAGGCCCGTCGCGCGGTGATCCGCCTCTTAAACGTCGATCCTACGTACGAACCCGACGAGGTGCAGGACCCCCCGTCGTACGTCTCCCTCGTGTCCACCGTCCAGCGCCAGCTGCAGATGGGCACGTTGGATGTAGCGGCCGCGGAAGAGGAGCGGGGCGGAGGTCGCACCTGGCTGGCGATCCTGGGTGGGGCCGTCCTGGCTGGCGCCGCTACGTCCGCTGTTCTTATTCTGGGCGGGAACGGCACTGGCGATGAGGACCCGCCCGGTGGGCCTGAACCCCTACCCGAACCGCCACGCCTGCCCTGAGGCACCGCTTTTCTGTCTTGTCATTCTGTCCGATACGTCATGGTTTCTGCTACGCTTTCGCGCCTTGAGGCGCCCCTCGTGTGCCTGTGCGCACTGCTACTCCTTATCCCGATAACTGCGGAGGCCCAGGAGGCGCCGCGGGTGCTCTCCTACCAGGGGCAACTGCTGGAAGACGAGACGACGCCCGTGGAAGGCCCGCAAGAGGTGACCTTCCGCCTGCACCGGAGCCCGACCGGTAGCGCCACCGTGGGTACGTGGGCGGAGACCCGCACGGTAGAACCCGTAAACGGTGTGTTCTCGGTACTGCTTGGGGAGACAAACGACCTACCGACTGACCTGACATCGGACGCCGAGCTATACCTCGGGGTGTCAGTCAACGGCACGGAGATCGACCGCGTGCGGCTGACCAGTACGGTGTTTGCGCTGAGTGCGGCGCGGGCGGGGCTGGCTGAGATAGCCGAGCGCGCGGAGGTTGCAGATATAGCAGAGTCTGTAGAGACGCGTGCCGTAGACACCGGTGCACTTGCCGACGAGGCCGTTACGGGAAGTAAGATTGCTGACGGGGCTGTCGTGCGCCGACTTAGCATTCAACAGGGCGGTTCTACTGTAGCAAACCTGCGAGACGAGGTGTCTTTCATCGAAGGAGATAATGTTTCTTTTAGCACAAACGACGGAGCGCTCACCATTTCCGCAGCAGCCCCTGATGGCGGATTGTCAAGCGTGTCAAGCGATGGCACACTGACAGGCGATGGTACCTCCTCGGATCCGCTGGGCGTAGATGTTATTGGGTCTTCGAACCTTTTAGAGGGGGCTGTGGGAAACCGAGAGCTTGCTACCGACGCGGTGTCGAGTTCGCGAATTCAAAACGCGGCGGTGACAGCAAGCAAGTTGAGGGAGGATGCAGCGGTTCTGGAACTCAATTCCCTCACGGGCGCCCTGTCGCTGCGCAGCACCGATAACTCCCTGGGTATTTCGTCTTCAGGAGAGCAGATTGATCTCTCGCTTGCCGAAGGTGCGGCCGTTCGGGCCCTCAACGAACTCACCGGTAGTGTATCTCTGCTTGCCGGATCGAACGTCACCATTGCAACGGACGACGATTCGAATGAGCTAACGATTGGCGTCGAGACGGAAGGGCTTACGGGTGTCAGCACCGATGATACGATGATCGGTGATGGTTCGGAGGACGCCCCGCTTGGGATAGCAGAGGATGGCGTTGGACGAGATGAGCTTGCCAGCGGTGTCGCAGTGGATCGTTTGAATTCACTGCGCGGCGATGTGACCATCGCAGTAGATGGCGGCGCGGGGATTAGCACGGACAGTGAGACCAACACCATCACAATTACCGCGGGCAGCGGGGGCGATGGCGACAGTGGAATCCAGTCGATCTCGAATACGGACGGTGCGCTCAGTATTCAGAACGGGAGTGGGCCTTCCACGACGATTAATGTTCAGAACGAAGGGATAGAAACTTCCATGCTGGATAATCGAGCGGTCACGTCGGATAAGATTGAGAGTGGCGCTGTCGAGTCTAGAAATATCGGTGATGGGGAGGTTATTGCTGGTAAAATTGCCACTGAGGCAGTCAGTGAATCTAATCTCCAGAACAACTCCGTGACGACTGCCAAAATCGTTTCTGGGGCGGTCACGCAGAATGAGATAGCTTCTAATTCTGTCGGCTCCTCTCAGATCATTAGTGGTGCCGTTGGGCGCAGCGAGCTATCCGATGATGCCGCCGTGCTATCTTTGGAGACGCCAGCAGGGAACACCCTCCGAGGTGGGATCGGCGTCATCGCGGGTGAAAACATTGTGATCAGCGATAACGCCGATGATCAGTTGACCATTGCGACGAGCGGGGATGTGCTGACCAGTATCATCACCGATGCATCGTTGGCGGGGACTGGTACGAGTGACAGCAATCTCCGTATCGCCACCGATGGGGTTTCGGGATCGAACATCCAGGATGGTGCTGTTGGAAGTGGTGAGATTGCGAACAACACGGTGGTGCGTACGCTTGAGTATCAAAATAATGGAGGCAGCACAACGGGACCGTTTCGGGACGTTATCACCCTGAATGCGGGAAGCAATCTGACCATAAGTGATGATGGGGGAAGTACACTTACGATCGATGCTGATTTGGAAGGCGCCTCCGTTCTTACGGACGTGACGATCGATGGTGATGGCACCGAAGGCAGCAGGCTTAGTCTCGCAGATGATGCGGTAAGTGAGAGCAAAATTCAGGATGGGGCTGTTACAGGTGTTAAGGCAGTCTCTGAATTTATGCAGGCTGGTACAAACATTTCGGTTAGTCGCGACGGCAATGACAACTTTGTCGTTGCGGCTCCAGATGTACTAACAGAGGTGACATCCGGTAATACGCTTTCAGGTGTCGGCACGACAAATTCCCCTCTTGATGTAGCGGATAATTCCATAGGCTCTGCCCAGCTTCAAAGCGGCGCCGTGGGCTCAGAGGAGTTGCAAGGTGACGCCGCGGTGCTTTCGCTGAATGAACTTTTCGGTTCGGTTGAGCTCGTGGGCGGAGGCGATGTCGACATAACAGACGACGGTAATAACACGATTACGATTTCCGTCGATGCGCCAGAGGGCGGGTTGACGTCTGTCGAAACTGACGGTGTTACAATTGATGGTGATGGTACGGATGAGCAAAACGCTATATCTATTGTTGACGGAGGAGTAGGGTCAGACCAGTTGGCTGATGACACGGCCGTGCGAAGCCTGAATGGGTTGCAAGATGGCATCACGCTCGCCGCCGATGGCCTTGACGTTTCAGACGATGAAGACGCAAACACCATCACCTTCAGCATCGCGGATGCTGCGGTTGGTGAAGACCAGTTGGCGGACGACACAGTGATCCGTTCCATAACGGCCGATGGCGAAACGCTCTTCGAGGGAGTAACCTTTGAGGCATCCGGAGATGCTGACATTTCAGTGTCGGAGAACACGATTACCTTTTCTGCAACGTCCGAGGAAGGTGGGTTGCAACAAGTGGAGACAGATGACACGCTTGATGGGGACGGGACTGATGGCGCGCCTCTCTCCGTCAATGAGATTGACTCGGACCTGATTGCCACCGACGCCATCACGAGTGACGAATTGGCTCCTAACGCCGTGCAAACGACGAACATTGCGCCAGGAGCAGTAGACAACGACGCCCTTGGGTCGGGCGTTGTGGAACGGGGGAATATTGCGAATAATGCCGTAGGAAGCGATCAACTGGATGAGGAGGCGGCGGTTACGAGCCTGAACACCTTCACGGGGGGAGTCAACATTCTCGCTGGTGCTAATATTTCCATCGACGATGGTACCGAAGGGGAGATTACCATCTCAGCTGAGACGGAAGACGGTGGACTTCAGAGTGTAAACACCGATGGGACCACTATTCTCGGCGATGGGACAAGCGGCGAAGATAATGAGCTTCGGGTCGGAACCATTAGTTCGGCTGAGATTGAATCGGGCGCCATCACGAACGACGAGCTGGGCTTGAATGCAGTGGAAACGGGCAACATTCAGTCTGGAGCCGTCGACACCGATCAACTCGCTCTAAGTGCAGTTACGGCCGATATACTCGACGATGATGCCGCAGTGGTTGGTTTGCGAGCGAACACTGATGACTTCCTCGTTAATCAGGTCACGCTCGAAGCTGGGACCGACATCGAACTAAATCAGGTCGACCAGACCATCACCATCAGCTCTACGGCATCCGGGAACGGGGAATCTGCCGGTGTGGAGTCTCTGAACAGTCTGGAGGGTGCGCTCTCCTTGACATCGGAAAACAACAGCGTGACCATCGACCCCGATGGTTTAGCCATCGATCTGGCAATCGGGTCCAATGCCATCAGCGCGACCGAATTAGCGGACGACGCTGTTGAGACAGTAAATATTGTTAACCAGGCCATTACCACGGAGAAAATTGCCGCTGACGCGATTGACACCGATCAACTGGCCTCCAATGCCGTGACGGCTGACATCCTGGCCGATGACGCCGCCGTCACTACGCTACAAGCGCAGGGTCAAGAGGAGCTTGTGGGCGGCATCGTTCTGATTGGTGGCGACGATATAGTTCTTGACCAGGTCGGGCAAGAGATAACCATCAACTCCACCGCATCCGGTAATGGCGGAACGGCAGGTGTCGAGTCGCTAAATTTGCTGGACGGCGCACTGTCTTTGTCTGGCGATGGTATTATCGAGATAACTCCGAACGATCCCGACATCGGGCTTTCAATTGCTGATGGGTCTATTACTGCGGAGAAGTTGGAAAGTGACGCCGCCGTGCTATCCCTGAGTGCCGATGGTGAAACTGCTTTAAGGGGAGACGTCAACCTCAGTGCTGGCTCGAATATAACGATTACCCAGTCCGACCAGGACATCACGATTGACGGTCCAGGAAGCGGCGTCCAGTCAATCAATTCACTAGGCGGCGAGCTCACTCTTTCAGGAACCAACGGCGCGGGCGGTATTGTCGTGACGGAGTCGGAGTCTGAGAACGAGATCACGCTCTCTGTATCGAGCGATGCGATAACGTCTGCTGAACTTGCCGAAAATGCAGTCGGCACGGCTGAGCTTGAAGATGGCACCGTCGTGCGTCAGCTGTCGGTCGGGGCGGAGGAATTAACCGACAACGTCGCACTTGCCGGAGACGGTATTGATCTCGCCATCAATCCAGAAGGCGATGAGATCACTTTTGGTATCTCGGATGGTGCGGTTACGACTGATAAGCTTGAAGCTGGCGCCGCCGTCACTTCAATTACGGCTGACGGTACGGAACGGGCAGGTGGACTAACATTCGGTAGTCCGGATGGTAGCGTCGAGATCTCCGTCGACGATCAGACAATCAACTTTGAGGTTGCCGAAACCGAGCCCGAGGGCGAAACCTCCGCCGCCCGCTACAAAGAAGCCGTCGAAAAGCTGGAGAACCCGGCCGAGCTGCTGGCGCGGCTCCGGGGCGTGCGGTACCAGTGGGTGGAAGACGGCCGGGCCGATGTCGGCATGATCGCCGATGAGGTGGCTGAGGTGCTGCCGGAGCTGGTCACGTTCAACGATGCCGGCGAGCCGGAGCGGCTGCACTACAGTCGACTGGTGGCGGTGCTCGTCGAAGCGACGAAGGAGCAACAGGCCGAGATCGAGGCCCAGCAGGAGCAGATCGACGAGATGGAGGAGCGCATCGCACGCCTGGAGCGCATGGTCACGCAGATGGCGGAGGCCGGAAACTAACATGCGCATGTTTCCCAACCATCTTGTTGCTGCACTCGGGCTCGCCGCGCTGCTCATGGGCGCGGCCGTGGCACCGGCGCTGGGGCAGGCCGTGCACGTGCGCGGCGGCGGCATCGCTACGGGCACAAGCGTATCCTCGGAGTCGACCGACGGCCAGCGCCTCATCTCACAGGTGGGACCGGTGGCGCCGGTGGGTCTTGGCACGGCCGACGACGGGCGCACTCTCCGCAGCGGCGCGCTCTTTGCCTTCTCCGCCCGCGCCCGCTCGTTCGTGGTAGAACGCCCCGGGCCGGTAGCCCCGGGCACGGCCGCCTCCATTCGGGTATTGGTCGACAGCCCAGAACCGGTCGTCGGCGCGCAGCTCCGGTACCGGGTGGGGAGCGGCAGCCTGGAGTCGGTGGAGATGGACATCGAAAACGGTGCCGTCTCGGGTGAAATCCCGGCCTCCGCGGTTACCGCACGCGGGCTGACCTACTTCATCACCCTCGTGGATGCGGTGGGCGCGGAGTTTCGGGCCCCGCGCACCGGCACGTTCGCGCTGTCCATCGCCGTTGATGAGGGCGCCATCGTTCGTGGCGATCCGCTGCCGGGCGGGCAGAGCCAGGGCGCCTACCGCCTCATCGCGCTGCCCCTCTCGCTCGACAACCCCGCGCCCGGGCCGTTCCTGACGGCCAACCTGGGCCCGCAGGACAACGTGGAGTGGCGCTTCTTTGAGCTCATTGAGGACGAGCGCGTGCGCGAGTTTCCAAATACGGCCGATCTGGAGCCGGGCCGGGGCTTCTGGCTGATCGCTCGCGAAGGGGGCATCGCGCTGGAAGCCGGGGCCGGGCGGCTCGTGGACCTCGACGCGCCCTTCGAGCAGGACATCCGCTCCGGGTGGAACCTCATCGGCAACCCGTTCAACTTTTCGCTTCCGGTGGACGCCCTCGCGCTGGAGAGTGAGGAGGGCTTCTCCCTGCGCTCGTTCGGCCCGACCGACTGGAATAATCCGGTGGGCAGTCCGGTAGAGGAGCTGACGCCGTTTGAGGGCTATGCGCTCTTCAACGAAGGCGACGCCACTACGCTACGGTTCGACCCGGAGGTGGAGGAGGATGAGGACGCGCTCACCGAGCACCAGCAGATTGCTGATGCCATCGCGTGGACCCTGCAACTGCGGGCGGAGGTGGGCCGCGAGGCGCATGCGTCGGTGGTGGCCGGGGTGGCGGAGGGGGCATCCGACGGGTGGGATGCGCTGGATCATCCGCAGCCGCCTGCGCTCTTTGAGGATGTGGCGCTCACCTTTCCGCGGGAAGACTGGGAGCATCCGGCGCAGACGTTCTCCTCGGACGTGCGCGCCGACGGGGCGGACGGCTATAGCTGGGCCGCGGAGCTCACCCGCTATGGCGACAACGGCCCGGCCCGGCTCCGGGCATTGGGTACGGATGACCTGCCGTCCGACTGGGCGGCCTACCTGGTCAACGACCAGGCCGAGACCGCGCACGACCTCTCCGAGGGTCCAATGGATATCTCCGGGCTCAAGGCCGGGCGGCCGCTGCCGCTCCGTCTCCTTGTGGGGTCAACGGCCTACCTTGAGCACGAACTGGGCGAGCTACTGCGGCCCGGCGAGGTCGTGCTCGATTCCGGTTATCCCAACCCCTTCCGCACGCAGGTGCACCTCCGCTACGGGCTTCCCGAGGAGCAACACGTCCGCCTGCAGGTGTTCGACACGCTCGGGCGTGAGGTGGCGCTGCTGCACGACGGCGAGGCATCGACCGGCTTCCATGAGCACGTCTGGGACGGCCGCGACCGCTCAGGCGCACCGGTAGCCAGCGGGGTGTACTTTGTGCGCCTGCAGGCGGAAGAGGCTACGCTGACCGAGTCGATCGTGCGCGTGCGGTAACGCTTATGCGTGGACGCTCCGTGGCATCATGCGTCACACAGGGCGGCAATGCCCGGTAGCTCCTTGCCTTCCAGAAACTCAAGCATCGCGCCGCCACCGGTGGAGACGTGGCTGATGCGGTCCTCAAACCCGGCCTCTACGATGGCCGCTACCGAGTCCCCGCCGCCAACCACCGAGAACGCGCCCTCGTCGGTCGCTTCGGCAATCGCCTCGGCGATGGCATTGGTGCCCTTGGCAAAGTTGGACATCTCAAACACGCCCATCGGCCCGTTCCACACAATGGTCTGGGCCTTCATCAAGAGGTCGCGGTAGGTGGCCACGGTCTCCGGGCCAATGTCGAGGCCCATGGTGCCGGGCGGAATATCGCCGCTTACCGTTTCAAAGGAGGCCTCGTTGTCGAAGGCCTCGGCCGCCACGTGGTCGGAGGGCAGCACGATCTTGCCATCGGCCTTCTCGTAGAGCGCTTTGGCTTGCTCCAGCTTCGGCTCCTCAATGCGGGACTGGCCGACGTTGTGGCCCAGTGCTTTCAGAAACGTGTAGCTCATGGCGCCGCCGATCAGCAGGTGATCGACCCGCGGCAGCAGGTTTTCGATCACGCCGATCTTGTCGGAGACCTTCGCGCCGCCAAGCACCGCTACAAAGGGCTTGGCCGGGTCTTCCAGCAGTCGGGAGAGCTGGTCGATTTCGCGCTTCACCAGGGTGCCCATGGCGGATCGCTCCATAAAGCGGGTGACGCCTTCGGTGGAGGCGTGGGCACGGTGCGCCGTTCCAAACGCATCATTCACGTACACATCAGCCAGGGTGGCCAGCCGCCGGGCAAAGGCCGGGTCGTTCTCACGCTCGCCGGACTCAAACCGCGTGTTTTCGAGGAGGAGGACGCTGGCCTGGGGCATGCTCCGTACCGTGCTTTCCACAGCTTCGCCCACGGTATTGCTGGCGAAGCGGACGCGCGCGTCGAGCAGCGATTCCAGGTGCTGGGCGACGGGAGCCAGGCTGAAGGCCGGGTCGGGCTCGCCTTTGGGGCGGCCGAGGTGGCTCATCAGGATGGCCTTGCCTTGGGCCTCCAGCACAGCGCGGATGGTGGGCAGTGCGGCGCGCACGCGGCTGTCGTCGCCAACCACCTTGTCGCCGTCCTCGTCTTCCTTCAGCGGCACATTGAAGTCCACGCGGATGAGCACGCGCTTGCCCTGCAAGTCCAGATCGTCTATCGAAAGTTTCGCCATGATAGTGGGGAAGCAGTTGCGGAAATGAAGCGATAAAAAAGACGGGGGAGAACGAAACCGCTCTCCCCCGAAATCCAAGCTATGGGTGATCAGGCCGACGCGCTGAGGCTGACAAGCTTGAGGGCTGCGTCAACCGTGCGGACGGCATAGCCCCACTCGTTATCGTACCAGCCGATGATCTTCACCACATTGCCATCAACCATAGTCGACGGCTGGTCGAAGATGCACGAAGCCGGGTTGTGGATAATGTCCGACGAGACGATCGGGTCGGTGTTGTAGTCCAGCACGCCCTGCAACGGGTCCGTGCTCGCGGCCTGCTCAAAGGCGGCGTTCACTTCGTCAACGGTCGTATCTTTCTTGACGACGGCCGTGAAGTCGGTGAGCGATCCCGTAATCACTGGTACGCGCACCGCCATCCCGTCAAGGATACCCGCCATCTTCGGCAGCACAAGGCCTACGGTCTTCGCTGCGCCTGTGGTGGTGGGGATGATCGACTCGGCTGCGGCGCGGGCCCGGCGGAGGTCCTTGTGCGGAGCGTCCTGGATGTTTTGGCCGGCCGTGTAGGCATGCACGGTCGTCATGAAGCCCTGCTCAATGCCAAAGGTGTCGTCCAGCACCTTGGCCATGGGGGCCAGGCAGTTCGTGGTGCAGCTGGCGTTCGAGATAACCTCCTCTTCACCCGTCAGGATATCGTCATTTACGCCCATTACGATCGTGGCGTCAATGTCGGTGCCCTTAGCGGGTGCCGACAGCACGACCTTCTGCGCGCCCGCATCAATGTGGGCATAGGCTTTCTCCTTCGTGCGAAACACGCCGGTCGATTCGATGACCACATGGCAGTCCAGGTCGCCCCAGGGGAGGTCGGCCGGATCGCGTTCGCTGAGCACAGGGATGCGGTGCCCATCTACGACCAACGCGCCATCCTCTACCGAGACGTCCCCTGCATAGACCCCGTGCGCCGAGTCGTACTTGAAGAGGGTGGCCAAGGTGTCGGCATCCGTCAGGTCGTTCACGGCCACGACATTCACGTCGGTATAACCGTGCTCCAGGATAGACCGCAACACCAGGCGGCCAATGCGTCCGAATCCGTTAATTCCAATATTTGTGCTCATGCGCAATACCTCGTCTCAGCTGTGAGGGATAATAGT
>LKNB01000026.1 GCA_001564055.1 Rhodothermaceae bacterium Tc-Br11_B2g6_7 | reverse complement strand
GTCGGAGAACGGAGGAGTCGGAGAACGGAGGAGTCGGAGAACGGAGGAGTCGGAGAACGGAGGAGTCGGAGAACGGAGGAGTCGGAGAACGGAGGAGTCGAGGAGGGAAGGAAACCAGCACACACTCCTGTGGACTACTGCCGTAACGCGGCACGCCGTGCTGCTACGCCTCGGTGCGTCTCATTAATTCCTCGGCCGAGGGGCAGATATGGCGCACGGCCGTGCCACGTCTTCAAACCTGAAACCCCTACACGCCCACACCCCCAAACCCCCACACCCTCCCCATTCGCGGTACATATCGCAAGCGGCCCACAAGCCTTTCTCGCCTCTCCCACTCCCCGAATCCTTGTTTCCTGAGCAACCCCCCACATGCAACATGCCGAAACTTAAAACGACCGCGGCAGCGTCTCGTCCGTCAGAATAATAAAGTCCCCGGCAGCGCCATAGCGGCGCTCGTCGAAGGCGGTTACGTCGGCCACGGGGCGCGCGACGATCACGAGCGCGGGGGTGTTGGGGCGGTAGTGCTGCAGCTGCTCGGGCGTGCCCAGCCCACGGTCTACGTGAAAGCTCCCCGCCAAGTGCAGGATCACCGCGTCGGGAGCACGGAGTAGGTGGCGGGCTATGCTGTACGCCATTGTGGCGTCCCAGAGGACCTGGGCGTCCAAAAAGGTATCCGTGTGTGCGTCCTCGTGCAGGATGTCAGCCGCCGTGGTGTCGGCTGCAAGCGTGTCAGTTTCGGGGTCCTCCCCGTGGCCATGCGTCATCACGCGGTCCCAGCGCGCGCGATACGCCGCGGAGGCTTCCGGGTAGGGTAGCGGCGCGACGTAGCGCTGCGCGGCATCAGAGAGTGCGGTTAAAGCGTCCCGGCCCTCCCGGGACACCATGTTGGCGTACCGCCGGGGCGCATTCGCGGCAAGCACCGAAAGCTCGTGCGTTCGTGCAAACTCCACCAGCGGCCGGTAGTCCGACTGGTAGTTACGCCACGGCCGGCTGCTCTGAAGGAAGTTCTCCTCGTTGATGTGCCCAGCGAGGTACTCATCCAGGATGTACTGCACGTCCCGGTCGAACATTTCCAGGGAGAGGGCGACGGGGCGCGCTGTTGCGGTGCCGGCGCGGGCGTGCAGGTGTTGCAAAAGGCTGTCCTGCAGCGCGTGCGCTACCGGGTCGTTGTGCTGCTCGCCAAAGAAGATGACCTGCACGGTGTCCGTGGCAGTCGCCAGGTCGTTCAGCGTCACTTCGGTGCCATCGGGCTGATAGATGCGGTAGGCTTCCGTGTCCGCCGCTGCTGTGGTGTCGGCAACGAGCGCCATACCCGTAGCCGGCAGAACGCTAAGCAACAGCAGCAGCGCGGCACTGCAGAGGACCGTCGGTACGAAGCGAAGCATCATCAGGAGCGGCCCTTGTTGCGTGAGCCGCGATTGCCTTTACGGCGTCCGCTGCGTCCTTTGCCCCGCCCACGCCCACGGCCGCGGCTGTTGCTGCGAGGCTGCTTTTGCTCGTCACTGCTTTCCTTGGCCGTGGAGGTGCCGCCCGGCTCTTCGCCCGTGTCAGCCGCCGCTTCATCGAAACGGGAGTGCTCGCGCTGGGCCTCCAGATGGGAAAAGTAGACTTCATCTACCAGCATGGCCAGCAGGGCGGGATGCGACTCGGCGAGGGCCTCTACGGTGGGCTCAAAGCGGGAGACGCGCTCTTGCACCAGCCGCGGTTTCTTTTCGAAGCGCTCGCGCAGCAGGGTTGCCAGGCGCTCGGCTACGCGCTCGCCCAGGGCATCCTCATCCGGCAGTTCACCCTTTGTGAACTCGACGCCGTACTCCTTCTCGACATTCTTAACCTTGAACTCCTCGTCGAAGGCCACCAGTGTGATGGCGGTGCCGGAGCGCCCAGCCCGCGCGGTGCGCCCGGAGCGGTGGATGTACCAGTCGGGGTCGTCCGGGGCATCGTACTGAAAAACGTGGCTTAGCTCCGAGATGTCGATGCCGCGGGCCGCCACATCGGTGGCCACCAGAAAGCGCAGCTTGCCGTCGCGGATCTGCTTCATGGCCTTCTCGCGGTCTTTCTGCGAGAGGTCGCCGGAGATGTCGCTGGCGTGGTAGCCGTAGTTGGAGAGGAAGTTGGTGAGGTACTCGACCTCGCGCTTGGTATTGCAGAAGACGATGGCCGACTCCGGGTTTTCCCACTCAATCAGCCGCGTAAGCGCCCGGTCTTTGTCCATCTTGTCCACGATGTAGTAGCGGTGCTCGATCTCCTCCACGCTCACCTGGCCGGTACTGAGGGAGAGGAAGCTGGGGTCGCGCAGAAACTCGTTGCCCAGCGCCCGCACCTTGGGCGGCACCGTTGCGCTGAAAAGGCAAGAGATGCGGTCGTCCGGGAGAAAGCTCTTGATCTCCTTCATGTCCGGATAGAAGCCCATCGACAGCATCTCGTCGGCTTCGTCCAGGATCAGCACATCCAGCTTGTCCAGGACGAGGTTTTTCTTGTTGAGATGATCGAGCACGCGGCCCGGGGTGCCAATGATAACCTGCACGCCTTGCTTGAAGGCACGGATCTGCGGGCCGTAGCCGACGCCGCCGTAGACGAGCACCGCCTCCAGGTCGAAGGTCTCGCGCGTGGCGGTTTTCATCTGCTCGAACTCCTCATAGATCTGCTTCGCCAGTTCGCGCGTGGGCGTGAGGATGAGCGCCTGCGGTTCGCTACGTTGCGCATCCAGCACCTCGAAGAGCGGGAGCAGGAAGGCGCCCGTCTTGCCCGACCCAGTGCGTGACTGCACGATCAGGTCGCGCTCGGCCAGAACGTAGGGGATGGCCTGTTTCTGGACGTCCATGAGGTCCTTCCAGCCGGTCGCGCGCATGGCTTGCTGCAC
This sequence comes from Rhodothermaceae bacterium Tc-Br11_B2g6_7, assembly GCA_001564055.1. Classification (GTDB taxonomy): domain Bacteria; phylum Bacteroidota; class Rhodothermia; order Rhodothermales; family Salinibacteraceae; genus Tc-Br11-B2g6-7. The sequence continues at coordinate 37,297 of LKNB01000026.1, read as the reverse complement.
GCGGTCGGGAAGGTTGTCGGGGTCCAGCGCGTCCAGTTCCGTCCCGCTGGCCTCGGTCAGGCGTTCCTGCGCCTTCTTCTGGCGTTTCTCGCGCACCGTTTTGGTGCGGAGGTCGATGGTGCGGGTGTAGGGAGAGCTGGAGGAGTCGTTGGAGGTGCTGTCGTTGGAGTCAGCCATGAGGCGATGCGCGTCCGCAGTCTTGTCGAAATGAAAGTGGGCAGCCGCGGTGTCGCGGCGTCAGCAGGGGAGGCTCCGAAGACGGAGCGGGGGTCTGTACGCATCCGGCGCTGGTAACGATCCGCCGCCGGCGTGGAGGCTACATCGCCAGGCCGCCGTCCACATGCAGCACATGGCCCGTGATGTAGGCCGCGGCGGGGGAGGCGAGGAAGAGCGCGGCCTGCGCCACGTCCTCTGGCTCGGCCGGACGGCCCAGCGGCACGGCGTTGAGCATGGCGTCGCGGGCCTTTTCGGATAGCTCGCCCGTCATCTCGGTAGCGACGTAGCCGGGGGCAATCACGTTGACGCGCACGCCCCGCCCGCCCAGCTCCTTGGCCAGGCTCTTCGAGAACCCGATGATGCCGGCCTTCGAGGCCGCGTAGTTGGTCTGGCCGGGGTTGCCCATCACGCCCACCACCGACGACATGTTCAACATCACACCGCCGCGCTGCCGCATGAACTGCCGGTACGAGGCCTTGGCAAAGTTGAAGACGCTCTTCAGGTTCACGTTAATCACCGCGTCCCAGTCGTCTTCGCTCATCCGTAGCATCAGCCCGTCTTTGGTGATGCCGGCGTTGTTGATGAGCACGTCCAGCGAGCCCCAGGCGTCCACCACGCCGTTTACGGCCTCCTCGGCGGCTTCCATTTGCGCCGCATCGCCCTGAAACGATAGCACGTTAACGCCAGCCTCAGCGAGCTGGCTCGTGATGGCCTCGGCCTCTTCTGTGGAGGAGCGAAAGGTAAAGGCCACGTTGGCGCCAGCCTTCGCGAAGGCATCCACCATGGAGCGGCCAATGCCGCGGGTGCCACCGGTGATGAGGACGTTGGTGTCGGTAAAATCGTGCATAGAACAAACGGGGGTAGGTCAGAGAGAAGCTGAACGGGTCGCCATCCGGTGCGCACGAGCGGTACGCTCAGGAAAACACATCGGCGGGTATCTGGCGACGGGCATCAAACGGCGTCCTTCAAAAGAGGACAGCAGCAGAGTATACCAAACCTGCGGCGAAGGTGCCATGGGCGTAGGGGGATCTGCCCAGAACCGACCCCAGCGCCGTATGCGGTCACCGTGCGACGGCCCCGCCCTCGTACAGCGCCGGACGCCGGTGTTGCAGGAAGAGCCGGCGGGCCGTTGATTGGGCGCAGGCGTCAAGGTCCACGTCGGCGTACAGGATCGCTTCCTCCCCCCGTGGCGCCTGCGCGATAAGCTGCCCCTCGGGGTCGGTGACGAACGAGCCGCCGTCGAAGGTCAGCACGTCTTCCGCGCCCACACGGTTGGCGAGGGCCATGAAGTAGCCGTTCTGGAAGCCGGCCACCCGCAGCTCGGCCTCGAACAGCCCCTCCGGCCATTCGCCTTTGGCCCCCGCTTGTGGCACCACCACCAGATCGGCGCCCTGCAGGGCGAGTGCACGCAAGTACTCGGGATAGTGGCGGTCGTAGCATATCGCCACCCCAATGCGGCCGGCTGCGGTGTCGTACACCGGCGCGTTGGTGTCGCCTGGGGCGTAATAGCCCTGCTCGTAGAATCCTTCGTAGTCGGTGATGTGCAGCATCCGCGTGCGGCCCAGCAGGCGGCCATCGGCGTCGATCACCGGCGAGGTATCATACGCCACGTCCCCTGCGCGTTCGTACACGTTGATAACCGCCACCACGCCGTGCCGGGCAGCAGCCTCCTGAAAGGCCACGGTGGTGGGCCCGGGGATAGGCTCAGCCCGGGCCATGGCGTCGGCACCGGCCCTATGCTGGGGCCAGAAGGGCGTGAAGGACAGCTCGGGATAAACGACCAGGTCGGCGCCGGCCCCTGCGGCCGTGGCGAGCGCGTCCAGCCCGCGCTGCAGAGAGGCGTCCGGGTCGGCGGTGGGCTGTTGCTGCACGAGGGCGACGGTCATGGGAGGCGCGTTGGGCCAACGGGAAGGAGATGCGGTAGGGGCGTTACGCGTCGGGACGCGCGCGCACGATGAACGCTTCTGGAAACTGTGCGCGGATGGTTGGCAGAACGTCCGTAGCAGCCTCGCGTGAGCGGAAGGCGCCCAGACGGACGCGGTAGTACGGCTGTTGCCAGACCACCACGGCGGGCATGTCGTCGGCTGCTCTGGGGGGACGCTCGTCAGGGCGCAGCGCTGCCCACCAGGACGCCGCCTGCTCGCGGACGGTCTCGGCCTCTGCCCGGTCGTCGGTGAGGTGCACCTGCACCCGATAGGCCGGCGCGTCCTCATCACCAAGCGATTCAATGGTCTGGCAGCCAGAGGCCAACAGCGCGATAAGGGCTACCCCAAGGATCCCACCAAATAAACGCAGGGCTACCGCCATCATGCCTGTTGATCTTCCGAAGCGGCCAGGAACGTAGCCACCACGCGTTCCACGTCTTGCACCGCCTCATGCAGTTCCGTCTCCTTACCCCACCACTGGGCGACGTCGTGCCGGATGGTGGCAAGCGAGGCGGCCTCTGCCGGGGGCAGATCGCCGTCGTGCATCGCCGCCTGCCAGGCCCGCAAGTTCTTGCCCGTGGCAATGGCCTGCGCCACGCGCTTCTGGTCGCCGCCCTCTACCGACCGGTACGCCTCGCCCATCTCTTCCATCGCCCGCTTCATAAGAGGGCGCAGGACGTGCAGGGCAGGGGTCGTAGACATCGGCAGGGCGGGTAACAGATCCAGAAAAGCGAGCGGCGCGTGCAGACCAATACTTAGGCGTACGTGTTCAGCATCACCGGCATGATGAGCATCAGCAGGTCGCGGTCCTCTTCTTGCTCAAGCGGCATCACCACACCGGCTCGGTTCGGCGAGCTAAAGTCGAAGGTGACCTCGTCGGCGTCCAGGTTGCTGAGGACTTCCTTCAGGTACTCCGCGTTGAAGCCGATCAGCATTTCCTCGTTGTCGTACTCGCAGGCCACCGTTTCCTTGGCCTCGCTGGAGCGCTCCACGTCCTCTGCCGAAATCTCCAGCTGATCGCTGCCGAGGGAGAGACGGATCTGGTTGGTCATGCTGGAGGAGTAGAGCCCCACGCGCTTCACAGCGGCCAGCAGCGCCTCCCGCTCAATCACGAGCCGCTTGTCGTTCTCGCCTGGGATGACGGCCTCGTAATTGGGGTAGCTCTCGTCGATGAGGCGCGCGATGACGCGGGCGGTGTCGAAGTCGAACGATACGTAGCTTTCATCTACCCGTACGGCGCAGGAGCCGTCGCCCGCCACCTTCTTGGCCAGGCTCAGCGCCTTCTCCGGGACGATGAAGTCGATCTCTTGCTCCGTCGTGAGCCCTTCCAGGGTTAGCTTCACCAGGCGATGGCCATCGGTGGCCACCGCACGGCCGTGCTCCGGCGTAATCTGAAAGTAGATGCCCATCATGGCCGGGCGCAGCGCATCCTTGCTGACGGCAAAGCTTGTTTTCTGGATGGCGTACGTCAGCAGCGGCGCGTCAGCCGTGATTTCGTGCGCGTCGTCCAGTTCAGGAATGGCGGGATAGTCGGCCCCGTCGTGGCCCACCATCTTGTAGTGCCCCTGACTGGTGGTGAGCCTGATGTTGAAGTCGCCGTCTGCGGCAAACTCGATGGGCAGATCCGGCAGTGCGCGCATGGTATCGAGCAGGCGCTTAGCTGGCACCGCCACGCGGTTGCCGCCGTCCGGGGTGCCATTGCTCTGAAACTGCACCGGCACCTGCTGCACAATGGAGATCTCCAGGTCCGTCGCGCTCAGACGCAGCGTGTCGCCGTCGCGCTCAAACAGAATGGATTCCAGGATGGGGAGCGTGCTTTTGGAGGGCACAGCCCCGGCCACGGTGGTCAGGGCCTCGCGAAGGTCGGCACTTGCAGTTGTAAATTTCATGGCTCTACCGGATGCAGTTAAAGGTCGAAAAAGGTGTACGACGGCGGCTCCTGTCGGGTCCGTTCGCCCGTGGAGCGTCGGGGCCGGAGGCGCGTGGGCCTACCGCCCGCCCAAGTCAATGCGGGTGCGCACTTCCTCCACCACATCCTCGAACTGGGGATCCGTGTCGAGGCGGTCTTCCACACTGCGGTTCGCATGGATGACCGTAGAGTGGTCGCGTCCTCCAAAATGTAGCCCGATGGTTTTGAGGGAGTGCTGCGTGAGCTCCTTGCAGAAGTACATGGCCACCTTGCGGGCCTCCACCACCTCGCGCTTGCGGGTGCGGGCGCGGACCAGGTCTTCCTCAATATTGAAATAGTTACAGACGATCCGCTGGATTTCCTCGATGGTGAGGTTCACGCGGGTATCGCTGATGAGGTCGCGCAGGACTTCCTTGGCCAGCGGCAGGTCGATCTCCCGGTTGTGCAGCGTCGCATGCGCCAGCAGCCGGATGAGCGCACCTTCCAACTCCCGGATGTTGCTTTTCACGTGGGTAGCCACAAACGTGATGACATCGGGGTCGATCTCGATGCCGTCGTCTTCGGCCTTGCGCTGCAGGATGGCGATGCGCGTTTCGAGCTCTGGCGGCTGGAGGTCGGCCGAGAGGCCCCAGTTGAAGCGCGAGAGCAGCCGCTCCTCAATGCTGTCGATGTCGCGCGGGGAGCGATCGGCCGACATCACGATCTGCTTGCCGTTCTGATGCAGCGCGTTAAAGATGTGGAAGAACTCCTCCTGTGTTTTCTCCTTGCCCCCAAAAAACTGCACATCGTCGATGATGAGCACGTCAATCTGGCGGTAGAACAGCGAAAACTCGCTCACGCGGTTGTGCTGGATAGACTGCACAAACTCCGTCGTGAAGCGCTCGCTGGAGACGTACAGCACCTTGGCGGTGTCGTTGGTCTCCTGCACGTAGTTGCCAATAGCTTGCATGAGGTGCGTCTTCCCAAGCCCTACGCCCCCGTACAGCAGGAAGGGGTTGAAGCTGGTGGTGCCGGGTTGCTGCGCGATAGCCAGCGAGGCGGAGCGGGCGAGACGGTTGCAGTCGCCTTCAATGAAGCGGTCGAACGTATAGCTGTTATTGAGCTGGCTGTCGACCTGCGCGCGCCGAATGCCCGGAATCACGAACGGGTTGGCGATGGGCTCCTGCTCGCCCTGCGGAGTACGGCCCTGCGGAGTGCGGCGCCGATCCGTCTGCCCTTGCCGGGCCTGCGGCTGGCCGCGCTGCTGCTGTTGACCCTGTGGGGAAGGCTGTTGGGCTCGCTCTTGCGAGGCCCGCCCGCCGCCTGACGAGCGGCCCGAACGCTGCTGCTGCTCGCCGCGCCGCCGCTGCCCGGCGTTACCGCTACCCGCAGAGCCGGAGCGGCCGCCCTGGTCTCCCGGGGAGGCTGCTGCCGGGACGCCGCCGGAGCGACTGGTACGATCCGCTGAGGAACCACGCGAGGGGTTGTTGGGCGCAGGGCGGGGCTCGTCAGCGGGGCGCCGTGCAGGCAAGTGCATGGAGGCCCCCTCATGCCCCTGCGTTTCATCTTCCTGCTCAATCACAATGTTGTAGAAGAGCCGCCCCTTGGGGCCCAGCACCTTCGTGATGGTCTTGCGCAGCAGACCAAAGTAGTGTTCTTCCAGCCACTCGTAATAGAAGCGGCTGGGAAGCTGCACCGTCAGTTTTACAAGTTCTTCTTCCTCCTCCAGCTTTACCGCTTTAAGCGGCTCAAACCACGTCTTATAGCTCTGCCTGTTGATGTTGTCTCGAACGATTTCGAGACACTCCTGCCAAACAGATTCGGGGGATTGCTCCATAGCCGGGGTTCAACAATACACTATTGCCGCTGGCCCGTGCCCCACGGGGCCTCTGCGGCTATAGTAAGGAATTAAAATTAAGGGCGCATGCCAACGTGGTGTCTGTATCGAGGGTCCACGCTTTACGCGTCTTCATACGCGCGGTATCATCGGGTCACCCTAAGGCTATGCACCAGTTATTAACATTAGATGAGGATAGAGGCGCACGTGCAGGAGAGGGCCTGGAGTGGCGGGACTTCGCGTCGCCTCCTGCTGTGCGCGGACCGGCACAAGTGCCAAATACCGCAAAATTAGGGCGTTAGGGCCTGCTCGCCGATGCGAAGTACTGCGTCTTCACCTCGACTTAAAGTGATACTTGCATCTGGCAGGCCGTACAAAACCAAGTTTTCAACAACTTACCCACACTTTGGGTCGGCCTGTGGATGACACACAGTATTCGCACAGTGTAGCAGTACAACGGGTCCCGCTGCGGTGCTCTACTCCGGGTAACCATCCCGTATAGCGGACATGCACAGCGGCTCGGCGTATCGCCGTAAGAGCCTCCGTTACGTTCCGGCGCAGCGCCCTGCATTACCGTACTGTTAACAACGTGCTGTATGGTATGAAGCGAGGGGGTGAACGTCAAGGCAACGCCTGTGGATTTCATAGAACACGAGCGGTTGGGGTTGGCCGGGAGTACCCCGATCCCGCGGGAGATTCATGCACGGCCTTCACGCCCTTTTGGAACCATACTTTTTCACTACAGGTATCTTCCGATCTGTGACTTACGGAGAATCGGCCTTGCTGCCGAGGATCCTTTCTGTTGAATCTGCGCCCGTGTGCGACCCTGCATCCCATGTTTGCTCTTGACCTCGCCCCGCTTGAACCCGGGGTTCATCATCTACAGCGCACGCCGTCGGCAGACGACCTGGGCCTCCCCGATGAGACGTTCAGCGACATCATTGTGGATCTGGTCGTGGATCATGGCGATCAGAAGGTGCTTGTCACGTTTCAGGCCCGTGCCACCGCGCACCTGCAGTGCGACCGTACGCTGCGGCCGTATGATGAAGAGGTGGAAGGTAGCTATGCGGTGCTTTTTGCGGACCGCTACGTGGCCACGCCAGGCATTGAGGACGACGATAGCACCGAGCCCTATGCAGAAGTTCGTGAATTAGAGCCTACGCAGCACATCATCGACCTCACTGAGGACGTACGCGACACGCTAAGGCTCGCGCTTCCGCAGCGCCGGGTAGCCCCGGGTGCGGAGGACGAAGAGTTGCAGACCACCTTTGGCGCAGAAGCCGATGCTGAGGCCTCCGAGGACGACATCGATCCTCGCTGGGAAGCCCTGCGTGCGCTGCGCTCGTCCAACGGGGGCGAATAGCACCCAACGCGGTAATTCTTTTTTTCTGATTACGTTTATTTTTTAGACTCATGGCCAATCCCAAACGCAGGCATTCGAAAGCACGCACGCGCCAGCGGCGCTCCAAGTACTACAACAGCCTCAAGAACCCCGAGGTCATGGAGTGCAATAACTGCGGGAGCCCTAAAGTGTACCACCGGGCATGCCCGAGTTGTGGTTTCTACCGTGGCCGTAAGGTCGTAGAGCACACCGAGTTGGTGTAAACGATAGGCTGGCAGCGCCGCTGGGGCTGTCGCACCAGTCCGCCTTCGCGCAAGAGTAGGTAGCCTTTCCCGTACGCGCAAGTTGCGTGCACAGCGTCAGGACTGCGGTTGCGTCACGCTACAGATCTCTTATCTTTGGAGAGTCCCCTGTATGGTCGCTCTCCTGCCTGACGCCTGCCGTCGAGCAGGATCGCGGCGCTTCTTGTCTCCCCAACCCTTTTCTGACCCTATATGGCTGTTCGAGTTGCTGTGGATGCAATGGGCGGCGACAATGCCCCGGCCGCGGTGGTCGAGGGAGCCATGCGCGCCATCCACGAAACGTCGCAGGAGCTGGAGGTGGTGCTGGTAGGGCAGGAAGCCGTGGTACGCGACGCGCTCGATGCGCATTCGGCCGCCGCTGACCTGCCGATCCATGTGCAGGATGCGGCCGAGGTTATCACGATGGCGGACAGCCCTACGGCGGCGGTTAAGGCAAAGCGCAACTCATCCATCCACGTGGGCCTTACCGCTCACAAGCGCGGCGAGGTAGGGGCCTTTATCAGTGCCGGTAATACGGGCGCCATTATGGCCGCCTCGCTGTTCCTCTTGGGGCGCGTCAACGGCGTACTGCGCCCGTCCGTGCCCAACATCTACCCTACCATCAAAGGCGAGTGCGTAGCGCTGGACGCCGGCACGAACGTCGACTGCAAGCCAGAGCATCTCGTACAGTTTGCCCGCATGGGCAGCATCTACAGTCGGCTGATCTTCAACAACGAAACCCCCTCGGTTGGGCTGCTCAACATTGGTGAAGAGCCGGGCAAGGGCAATGAACAGGTGAAGGCCGCCTTTCATCTCCTCACCGATACGCCTGGTATTCACTTCTACGGCAACGTGGAAGGCCGCGACGTGATGCATCACACCGTGGATGTGGTGGTGTGTGATGGCTTTATTGGAAATGTAATGCTGAAGTTCGGGGAGGGCTTTGTGACGGCGTACCCCATCATGGTGAAACAGACGCTGGCGCGGCAGGACGCCTCGCCCGAGGTGAAGCAGGCGATGATGCAGGTCATCAAGACGGTGACGAAGCGCCTGCACTACGAAGAGTATGGCGGGACGCCGCTGCTGGGCGTAGCGGGCAATGTGCTCATCGGGCACGGCAGCTCGTCCCCCCGCGCCTTCGAGCGGCTTATCCTGGCTGCTGTAGCCGCTGCCACGCAAAACCTTGCCCACTCCATCGCGTCCGTCTTTGACGCGTAGCACGGATCCGTCGCTCTCTCCCCTTCCTGAACCCTTCTCCCATGCCGCACGCAGCAATTACGGCCGTAGGCCACTTCCTCCCCGACGAACGCCTGACCAATGCCGACCTCGAAAAGATGGTCGACACCAACGACGAGTGGATCCGCACGCGGACGGGCATCGTGGAGCGGCGCATTCTGGATGAGGACAAGGCGACCTCCTACATGGCCTCCCGCGCGGCGCAGGAGGCCCTGGACAAGCGGGGCGTCACGGCCGATGAGGTAGACCTCATCATCGTGGCGACGGTCACCCCGGATATGCTTTTCCCCGCCACGGCGTGCCTCGTGCAGGATGCCATCGGGGCCTCCAACGCCTGGGGCTTTGATCTTTCTGCTGCCTGCAGCGGTTTCCTTTTTGCACTTTCCACCGGCGCCAGCTTTATCACGTCGGGCCGCTACGACAAGGTGCTCGTCATTGGCGCCGACAAGATGAGCGCCATCATCGACTACACCGACCGCAACACCTGCATCCTCTTTGGTGATGCGGCGGGCGCGGTGCTGCTTGAACCCGACACCGATGGCTATGGCCTGCTCGACGCCCATGAGCATGTGGATGGCAGCCACGATCAGCTCCTCTGCATGCCGGGCGGCGGGAGCAAGATGCCGGCCTCGCACGAGAGCGTGGAGGCGCACGCCCATTTCCTCAAGCAGGAAGGCCGGGCCGTCTTCAAGTACGCCGTAGAGGGCATGGCCGGGGTGGCGGAGGAGGTCATGGAGGCCAACGACCTCACGGGCGACGATGTCGCGTACCTCGTCCCGCACCAGGCCAACCTGCGCATCATCGACGCAACGGCCCGCCGCATGGGGGTCGGGCGTGATAAGGTGATGATCAACATCGACCGCTACGGCAACACCACTGCCGCCACCATCCCACTGTGCCTGCACGACTGGGAGAGCGAGCTCAAGCGGGGCGATAATCTCATTCTCGCAGCCTTTGGCGGCGGCTTTACGTGGGGCGCCTCCTACGTGAAGTGGGCGTACGATGGCGCCGACGTGGCTCGTACCAATCTTGCCGAGGTATCCGCCAGCCTGGGCTGATCAGCTGATTCGTTCCCCCTTCGAACCAACGATCGTTTCCTTTAGCATGGCTATTACCGCCTTTCTCTTTCCCGGCCAGGGCTCCCAAACCGTAGGCATGGGCGCCGACCTGTACGACGCCTCTGCTACCGCTCGCGCCCGCTTCGACGCGGCCGACGAGCAGCTTGGGTTTGCGCTGACGGACCTCATGTTTGGCCATACGGACACAGCCGAGGAGCAGCTCAAGCAAACGGAAAACACCCAGCCCGCGCTGTTTGTGCATAGCCTGGCTGCTATGGCCGTGTTGGACGCCCGCGGCCTCACGCCAGCGATGGTGGCGGGGCATAGCCTGGGCGAGTACAGTGCCCTGGCCGCCGCTGGTGCTATCTCGTTCGCCGACGGGCTGCGTGTGGTACGTATCCGGGGCGAACTCATGGCTGCCGCCGGGGAGGAGCGCCCGGGCACCATGGCTGCGATCATCGGGGCGGACGACGAAGCAGTGGAGGCTGCCTGCGAAGAAGCGCGGACAACCGGGCCTGGCGTGGTGCAGCCCGCGAATTTCAATGCGCCCGGGCAGATCGTCATCTCGGGCGACGAGGACGCCGTTAAGCGGGGCATGGAACGGGCAGAGGCCCACGGCGCCCGCCGCGTCATCCCGCTGCCGGTGAGCGGGGCGTTTCATTCGCCGCTGATGGATTACGCCCGCGAAGGCCTGGGCGAGGCCCTGGAGGCGCTCGACATCACAGAGCCCCGCTGCCCGGTGTATTTGAACGTGACAGCCGAGCCCACCAAGGACCCGGGCGAAATCCGTCAGCGCCTGCTGCAGCAACTGCTTTCGCCCGTGCGCTGGGCGCAGACCCTGCAACACATGCACCGCGATGGAGCTGAGCGGTTTGTGGAGGTTGGCGCGGGCCGCGTGCTCTCCGGCCTCGTGCGCCGCACCCTCGGCCGCGACGTGGAGGCCCTCCAGGCAGGCACTGCGGAGGAGTGCGAAGCGGTGCAGGCATAGCCCCTGCCTCGGCACTGGCAGGACCGAACATGCGCGGACCACGCGCGTGTTTTCCCGAACTTGAGTTCAATATGGTACGCACTCCATGCCCTTCCACCGCCAGTCAACATCGCTCAAAGGAGAACCCCGGGATCTCTTCTTCCTCCTTGGCTGGGCACTGGTGCTGATAGCCGTCTCGTATAGCCCGTTCGTGGGGCTTTTCCACACGCTGGTGTTCGTTCCGCTTTTCGCCTGCTATCTTGTGGGCCGTGGTGTAGACTGGACCTCCACCGCACTCCGGCCGAAGGTTGACTTCCTATTTATCGGGGGCCTTTGCGTTGTGCTGGTGGTGTTGAATGGGGCTGGTCTGATGGGCTACGTGCACGATTTCCTGTTTCTCGCGGGCCTCGCCTGCTATGCGACAGGGCGCTACGTGGAGGCCTGGTTGCGAAAGCAAGAAGCTGGAGTCAAGGAGGAGTCGGTCCGGCCTGCGGCGTAGCCAGCTGCTACTCGGCCGGTAGCCCGTGGCCACGATCGTGCGGTGCACGTTGCACCCGACGCCGCTATAGCTTTACTTGCCTCTCCGCCCGGCCCCTTTCTGCTTTGCGCCGCTGCCTGTGGATGCCTTTGCCCTTCGTGTTGCCTACCTCGGCCCAGCGGACCAGCTGGTCCGGCAGCGTGCGGTGCTGGGCGCTACACCCGTGCAGCGGCTGGAGGACGCAGGTACCGCCGATGTGCTCTGCATGGCCGCTCCGGCGGACGCGCGGTTTCGGCTGGCCGAGGCAGCCCTCAAGAAAGGGCTTCATCTGCTGCTGGCCTGGCCCCCTACCGCGTCGCTCACGGAAGCAGAACGCCTGGTACGGCTGGGCGAGGAGGCCGGGGTAGAGATTGGCGTAAGCCGGCCGCTCCGCTTTCATCCAGAGGTAGCCCGCTCGTCGAAGCGTGCGCAACTCGTGCAGTTGACGCAGGTGGTGCCAGAGGCTACACAGCCCCCGCCGTGGGCGCGCTGGATGGCCGATGCGGTTGATCTCTGCTGCGCCCTGGCCCATAGCCACAGCGTTCAGCGCATTGACGCCGAGGCCGTGCGGGGTGATAGGCCCTGGCCGACGGCGCTGGGCGCCGGGCTGCGCTTCCATAGCGGCACGTACGCGCAGCTCCACGTGCGGCGGGCGCCTACGGAGCACCGGCATCAGGTGTACCTGGGGCGGGGCGCGCAGCAGCAAGTCATCGATCTGACGACCGCGCCCGAGGAAGCCGCCGCTGCCGAAGCCCAGGCGTTTGCGCAGGCCGTGACGGAAGGCCGTCCGCCACCGGTGTCGATGCTGGAGGCGTTTCACACGCTGCGCCTTGTGGAGCGGCTGATGACGCGGTTGCGGTAGTTAGTTTGTGCGTGGGCGAGGAGGGAAGGGGCGAGGGGGAGTTTAGTAATTTTTGGCTACGTAGTTACCATTATGGCCGGCGATTAACCCCAGCAGGGGGCAATGATGAGGGCTTAGCCTGGATGGCACGGAGATGGACGTGCGTAGGGGCGGTTGCTTCTTTACCTTCCACCGCTCCTGCCATGCGCGTTGTACTTGCAGTGCTCAGCCTCGTCGTCTTCGTGAGCCTGAGCGGATGTGACACCCTCGTCCCCGCGCAGGAACCGCCGTTAGCTGATCCAGAGGAACGGGCGGACGTGATCGCGCGCGGAATCGAGGCCTTTCGCACGCCCGGCGTCATCGATGCGGGCGCCTCCTGTGCCAGCTGTCATGCCCCGGATGGGTTCGACCTGGCATATTTTGACTTCAGCGACGAGGACCTCCGGCGTCGTGGTGCAGCCCACGCCAGTGACAAACCCGGACTTCTGTCGCATGCTCAGTTGGAGGACATCGTGGCGATGGTGCATGCGCTACGCGCCGAGCACCAGATCATACCCAAGGATCCGAAAACACATCGTCCATTGCAGCCGGGTGGTGAGGTGCTACCGGGCGATACGCCCCAAGAGCGGGATTTAGCGTTTGGTCAGCAGCTCGAGCAAACGTTTCGGTTTGCATCGGTACCCGTGCTGGACCGGAAGGAAGCGATGCGGCAGCGTGATGAATGGCTCGCAGTGAATCCGCGGACGCTGCCTATCGGCATTCCGCTGAACCGATGGAGCGAAGATCCGCACCACGGACCTGCCCACGCGTCACTGGCCGACTGGCTGCCGCTTCTTCCGCGCATCGCACGGGAGGAATACACCGATGACTGGTGGGCCCTCCACAACGCCTATCTGGCCAACCCCACGGACGAACGCCTGTTTGCCCTGCTTAATAGTATTCAGGAGTACACGGGGACGAGCTATGACGGCGATGGTGCGGGATTCATGCGGCACAAGTACGGCTCTGTGCTTCTCGCTCAGCACTTCTTCCGGCGCGAGGTGACCGGGGGGAAACAGTTTGAGGACTATCCTGCGGTGGCCTTCCCGGTAGGCACGGGCGGGCATCGCAGTCGCATTCCCAGCCATGTCTGGCAGGTGGGCGACTGGGCCCGCGTGAACGACCATCTACCGAAGGCTGAAATCCCAGAGCACATCCTCAACCATGTGGCCGAAGGGCGGGATTTCCGTGAGGATATGAAGGACGTCAAGCTCTCCTGGTTTTGGTCAGGCTGGTTGTTTGACCAATCCCTCCAGTTCACCTGCTGCGGCAATTCGACGCGCAACGGGGAGTACCTCACGCACTTTATCAACCGGGACTGGAAACCGGATGATTCGGGCGTCAACGGAAGCGGGTACGGCATCCACAATGTCTTTTTCGCCACGAAGCGTCAGATCACAGAGAACTTCGACCCCGTCCACGGTCGCGACGATTACCTGCGTATCAACTATGCCAATTTCCATGGCTACGGCTGGGATATCAGCCGCGAGCCGAGGGATCATGAACCGGAGCGGCAGCGCCTCTATCGTGAGATCACGCTCAACAGCTACCGGATGATGCTGTACCTCTTACTCGACGCGTTTGAGACGAATGGTGTGCTTGAAGAACGGCGCGACCGGTGGCAGGAGCGGGTGATTCTTATGGCCAACTTTATCGAACACGCAAGCAAAGATGCACCCCTGGAGCACGACCGGGAACTGGTGGCGAAGCTGGAGGCGTGGCTTTGGTAGAGCGGTGGGAGGGCGAAAGGGCGTTTGGGCGGAAGGGCGTGTGGGCGCTGTATGGACCGGGGACATCCTACACAGGTGTTCGGAGACATGGGTAACACATCGCCAGCCAGCCACAGATAAAGGCGGAGGAGAGGAGGAGCCTCACTTGCGGCGGCTGAAGTTGGCGTTTACGAGCGGCAGCACCCGAAACGGCGCGGGGTTGTTTTGGGCGATGTTGAGGAGGCCGAGCTGTATGCCATGGAGCGAGCGGGCGTAGTTGATAAGGCCAATGGCGAGTCCGTGCTGCCGGCCGCGGAGGTCGTTGACGGTGCTGAAGGCAAGGCCACGGAGCCGCCCATCATCGGTGAGGCGGTTGTAGGCCGCGGAGACCAGCAGCCCGTCGATGGTCTCGCCACCGGCAGCAAGGCCGCCCCAGAGCAGGCCCCGCGCATCGCGTGCGCCCACCGCGCCACCGGCGACGAGCATGCCCTCCGTCCGTTGCGCCCCTGCCGCTACGCCGGCCAGGCCAATCCCGCGGATCGTGCCACCCGCGCCCACCGCGCCACCGCTCAGCGCGATTCCTGTAATGGTGCCTCCCGCACCTGCGGCTACGCCGCCCACAAGGATTCCGTGGACGTGACTGCCCGCCCCGGCGCCCAGACCGCCCACCGTGATGCCGCGCATCGTGCCCCCCGTGCCGGCACCAAGTCCGCCTACCATGATGCCGCGCACCCCGTCGCCGGCGCCAAAGCCCAGGCCGCCCACGCCAATGCCCTGAAACGTGCCGCCGGTACCAGCGCCAAGCCCACCCACGAGGATGCCACGCGCGCTTCCTCCCGCGCCGATCCCCAGGCCGCCTACCCCAATGCCCCGGAGCTGTCCGCCTGCCCCCGCGCCGATTCCGCCCATCAGGAGCCCGTTCACGTTTCCACCAGCACCCGCTCCAGCCCCACCGATGAGCACGCCTCGTGCTGAAGACCCGCCACCCGCCGCCAACCCTCCGATGATGACGCCGCGCGTTTGTCCACCGGAGCCAACGGCGATGGGGGATATGGCGACACCGCGGAGCTGCTCGCCCGCGAAGACGCCGCCCAGCCCCACGCCTATGCCATGCATCTCTGCGGCCGCTGTAAACGGCAGCCCGAACCCCAGGCCGTACACCCGTCCCGTCGGCTCATCATGCGGCAGCCAAACGGTCACGTTTGCCCCGATAACGCGCTCCAGGTTGGCATCGCGATAATTCAGGCGAAGGCCCGTCACCCGCGGCACATGGCCCAACCCGACGCCTACCTCGCCGACCATCAGCCGGGCTTTCCACAGCGTATCAGCTGCCGCGGTGTCTGCAGGCGGCACATCAGTGGCTACCGCAGGACGGATGACAAAGGCGATCAGCAGGAGAATAGAGAGAAAGGCGCGCATGGCGTAGGCGGTGTGTAAGGAGACAGGGCATGAAGAAGACGTGTAGCCCTACGGCACGACCGTGCACTGGTTACACACCCCCGCAACGAAATGAAGGCGGGGCGAAAGCAGAACAAACGCGCGTTCAGCATCATTCCGAAGAAGCCTTCAACCCCATCCTGCCTCCCGCTATGCCTGCCTCCCTTGCCCCCCTCGTCGATCAACAGCCGTACGGCGCCGTGCTGCGTCGCGTGGGCGAGGTGGCCGTCGCTGAAGGCATCGAGGCGTACGTGGTGGGCGGCACCGTGCGCGACCTGCTGCTGCAGCGCAAGACGACTGACATCGACTTCGTGACCGTTGGACCGGGCACAGGCATTGCCCTGGCCAGGGCGGTGGGCGAGGCGCTCGGCGGCTACTCCGTGCACACGTACGAGCAGTTTGGCACCGCGGCCGTCCGCCTGCCGGAGGCGCTGCCCTCAGGCGAACCGCTGGTGCTGGAGTTCGTCGCGGCGCGCAAGGAGAGCTACCGCCGCTCCTCCCGCAAGCCCATCGTGGAGGACGGAACGCTCGAAGATGACCAGCGACGGCGCGACTTCACCGTCAACGCCATGGGCCTGCACCTGCATCCCGAGCGCTTCGGCGAGCTGCTCGATCCCTTCAACGGGATGCGCGACCTCAACGAGGGCGTCCTCCGCACGCCTCTCGACCCCGAAGCCACCTTCGAGGACGATCCCCTCCGTATGATTCGCGGCGCGCGCTTTGCCGCCCAACTCGACTTCTACATCGTCCCGGGCGCTTTCGAGGCGATGCGGGTGGCGGCCGACCGCGTGGACATCCTCTCGCAGGAGCGCATCACCGAAGAGCTGCAGAAGATCATCTGCTCGGATCAGCCCTCCACCGGCTTCAAGATCCTGGAGTCCACCAACATCCTGGAGCGCATCTTCCCTGAGCTTACCGCGCTGAAGGGCGTGGACGAGGTCGACGGCGAGCGGCATAAGGACAACTTCTACCACACATTGGAGGTGGTCGATAACCTCGTGGAACGCACCGCCGACCGGCCCTGCGAGGGCGACACGCGCTGGCTGCGTTGGGCCGCGCTGCTGCACGACATCGGCAAGTCGCGCACCAAGCGGTTTCGGGAGGGCACCGGCTGGACGTTCCACGGGCATGAGGACGTCGGCAGCCGCATGATCCCGAAGGTCTTTCGGCGGCTGAAGCTGCCGCTGGATGAGCGCATGGACTACGTGCAGAAGCTGGTGGCGCTGCATCACCGGCCTGTGGCCCTGGTGGATGAGGACGTCACCGACTCGGCCGTCCGCCGCCTGCTTTACGACGCCGGCGATGCCATCGACGACCTGATGACGCTCGTCCGCGCCGACATCACGTCAAAAAACCCGCGCCGGGTGCGAAAGTACCTTGCGGCCTTCGACCGGGTAGATGAGAAGTTTGTGGAAGTGGAGGCGAAGGACCGCCTGCGCAATTTCCAGCCTCCGGTAGACGGCTACGAGATCATGGAGGCGCTGGGGCTGGAAGAAGGGGTGGCGGTGGGCATCATCAAGGAGTGGATCCGTGAGGCCATTTTGGAAGGTGAGATCCCGAACGAGCACGATGCCGCGTACGCGTATATGATGACGCACAAAGACGAAGCGCTCCGGCGCGGGGCCTTGTTCGACCACCTCATCCACGAACTGGAAGGCCCGGAAAAGCGCGCCATCGGGGCCATCAAAGAGGAAGTCTTCTGGGGGGAGGTCCCGGAAGACGAGGCGGCGGCGCTGGCACATCTGCACAAGGTAAAGGACGAAGCGCTGGCACCTCAGGGGGCGGGATGATTTTGTGAAGGGGCGAAAGGGCGTTTGCGTATGGGAGTTTGGGGGTATGGGGGTGTATTTGGATAGCATACCTGAATCTCGTCGTCCTGAGCGTAGAATCGCGCCTACTTCCTCGACTCCCCGACTCCCCGACTCCCACCCCTCAACACCCGCGCCAGAAGTGCCGCCACCACAGCACGGGCATCGTTATCAGGCCAGCGAGGCACAGCGCGAGGCTCCAGCCGGCCTTCGCCCAGCGGCTGAGGCGGTTCGTGCGAAGCACCCAGGCCAGGTAGTAGACCCACAGGAGCAGGCCAAGGACCACGCTTCCCCATAAGACGGTCGTGGAGAGATCGACCACGATGAGCGAGGGCGAGATATCGGCCGCTGGCGCAAGCCAATCGTTGATGAGGAGCCGCACGAACGCCTGGTAGTACACCAGCCACCCCACAATGCCCATGAGTGGTAGCACGGTGATGCCGCCGAGCACCAAGCAGGCCATGCGATGAGACGACGGTCGGGGGTTCATCTGGAGAAAGGATACCGGTACAAGCAATCAGCACGCTGTACGCGCAAGGTCTCATCCCGCTCCCGACACGGACGCGATCCTGCGCTCTGCCCGGCGAGGCGCGTGGCGGGTGTTCATGGTCCGCCGCCCGGCCGTGTGTTGCTACGGGCACGTAGTGGTCGTCGTGTACTGAAAGATGCGCAGCTGCGTGCGGCACGTCACGAAGAAGGAGCGGCCGTCGGCCGAGAGGCTGAGGCCGCGCGGGTCGGTGGTCTGCGCGCTGACGTCAAACGCGGTCACGAAGGAAGCGGTCGTCAGGTCGTACGGCTGGCTGAGTTGGTATTTCAGGACCTCCGCGCGGTCGGTGTCCATGAGTAGCATGCGGGTGCCGTCGCTCATGAACTCAATCCCGCGCACGGCCTGCTCCTCGGCACTGATATCGAGCGTAGCGCTGAGCGTGCCCGTCGCGATGTCCCAGGGCGTGGCGAGGTCCACGGCGTAGACGGCCTGCGCCTCCCGATCGTCGATGAAGAGGCGCGCGCCGTCGGAGCTAAAGTCGATGTCGTGGCCGCGCTTCACGAAATCCGCCAGGTTGCGGTAGTTCGTCTGCCGGGCGGAGCTCAGGTCCCAAGGAGCATCCAGGGTAAAGGCCCAGAGCTCCGTGCGATTGAAGACCCACAGCTTATGCCCATCCGGCCGAAGAAAAAGCCCGTGGGCGTGAGCGCCTTCGTCAGTGGTGCCGACGGTGGTGGAGAGGTCCAACGTTGTGATGGGCGTCGCGCCCGTGAGGGTCCAGGGCTCCTCCACCGCATAGCCCACCACATTGGCACTGCTGCGACCCGTAACGAAGAGCATTGTGCCCTCCGGGTGCCAGTGCGTAGCCCGAGCATTGGCCGTCGCCGGGCTGATGTCGAGCATGGTCTCCGTGTAGGTGAAGGCGTTGAGGTCGAAGCAGTCCGCCTCCTGCGCGCGAGCCGGTAGAGCCAGCGCTGAAAACAAAAACAGCAAACCCAGGAGGTAGGCGCAGGAGCGAAGGCGCAGGGACATGTAGGCACCGGGGATCATGAGGCAGAACAGAGCGATGCCCAACGTCCGCGAGCCGTGGGGGTTACCGCCGGCCCGGTTAAGGAATTGTAATCGGCCTTTGGCGCGCATTACGGCTTGCGCTATGGATGGGCGAGGTGCATGCGTAATGGAGGGCGTCGTTTCCGGATCGCGGGCCCATCCTACGCTCCGCCTGACGGGGGTGGCGTGCGAGGCATCTCGCGCATGGCCCGACGCAGATGCCTTGCTCTATCGACCTCATCCCCCCGAAGTCATCCTCGCGATTGGCGAGGATCCATAGTGCATTACCGCGCAGCAGTCTCGCAGAGTCTTGGAACGCCTGTGGAAACGCGGCACGCAGCCCCTGAGCGTATCGTGTGTACACCCTGGCGCTCCGAGGATGCCCGGGTATGGTTCCTCGATCAAGTCGAGGATGACTGGTTTGGGAGCGGGCTGCCATCGCGTACCGTGTGCTACCTGGGATCGCCTGTGATTGACGCTCTTGGGCCGAGCGTGGCACGGAGCGGCTTATTTAATGCCATCGTCCCCTCGAAGTCATCTTCACGCATGCGAGGATCCATATGATGGGGGCGCAGCGGTACGCTGTCAAGGGCAAGCTCCTGAGTCCGCGCGGGGTTCTTGCGTTGATAACCTCCGAACCCCCATTTCCGCGAGCCGGTGACGGACACTCATTAACAGCTCCCGCGACTGACCGCCACAGTTGCACCTTCTCGCAGCCTGTCGTACGTTGGAGGTGCGCATCTCCCCAAGCTTCTGATCGCTTCATGACGGCGTGGCTGCATATCCACTGGAGGGCCTGGGCCGTCGGTTCCGGGCTGGCGGTGGTCCTGCTCGTAGCGTCCCTTGCCTGGCCGCTGCCGGCCGAGCGGCCGGATGCGCCGCACACGCTCACTATCACCGATCGGCACGGCGAGGTGCTGCGCACGGTGTACCCCGACGGACGTCGGCAGCCGGTACCGCTGACGGCCATCGACACGACGGCCATCGCCGCGCTGATGGCCACGGAGGACCGGCGCTTCTACCGGCACCCGGGCATTGACCCACTGGCCGTCCTCGGGTCGATGCGGCAGAACGTGCAAGCCGGCCGGGTGGTGCGCGGGGCGTCCACGCTGACGATGCAGGTGGCGCGCGCGATGCGTGGCGTGACGAACCGCGGCTGGACCGACAAGCTGGCCGAGGCCCACCTGGCACTCCGGCTGGAGCTGCGCTGGTCGAAAGACCGCATCCTGCAGGAGTGGCTCAACCGCGTCTCGTTTGGCAACCGGGCCCACGGCATCGAGGCTGCGGCGCAGCTTTATTTCGGCACCTCCGCGCGTGACCTCACGCCGCAGGAGAGCACCTACCTGATCGGCCTGCCCCAGAGCCCCAGCCGCTTCAACCCCTACCGCCATCCTGACCGCGCGGCCGAGCGGCAGCGACATGTGCTTGGCGCGCTCGTGGCGGGAGGGACCCTCACCCCGGCGGATAGCGCCCGCTGGGCGAGCCTGCCGCTATCTCTTCGCTCCCGAAGCCAGGCGTTTCAGGCGCCGCATTTTACCACAGCGCTGCTGTCTTCTGCCGATGGCGAGCGAGCCCGCGAGTGGCGCACCACGCTCGACGCACGGCTTCAGTCCGAGATCGAGCGCCGCGTCACGACGCGCCTGCAGCCCCTCCGCGACCAGCGCGTGACGAACGCGGCCGTGGTGGTGCTGGAGAACGCTACGGGTGCGATCCGGGCGTATGTGGGATCGGAAGATTTCTGGAATCCGGACATTGCCGGCCAGAACGACGGCGTGCGCATGCGTCGCCAGCCGGGCAGTGCACTCAAGCCGTTCGTGTATGGCACCGCGCTACAGAGCGGCCGCTACACGCCGGCCTCCATCCTGCCGGATGTGCCGCTGGCGGTGCCGTCGGCCGGAGGCGCCTTCACCCCGACCAACTACGACCGCCAGTTCCGCGGGCCTGTGGCGGTGCGCGAGGCGCTGGCGTCCAGCTACAACGTGCCGGCCGTCTACCTGGCCCGTGAGATGGGCGCGGCAACGGTGCTGCGTACGCTGCAGGAGGCCGGGTTTGCCTCGCTGGACCGGCCGGCGTCGCACTACGGCGTCGGACTGGTGCTGGGCAACGGCGACGTGCAGCTGCTTGAGCTGGCGGAGGCCTACGCCGGGCTCGCGCGTGGCGGGCAGCGGCCGACGGCGCACCCGTTCCTGTGGCATCGCACCGCGTCCGGCGATACCCTGCACCGGCCGCCCGCGGTGCCGCAGCCGATGGGCCTCACGCCGGCTACCGTAGCGCAGCTCACCGATATGCTCTCCGATGACGAGGCCCGGCAGCCGGGCTTCGGCGGGGGTGAGGTGCTGCGCGCGCCCTTCCCACTGGCGGTCAAGACCGGGACCTCGCAGGATTACCGCGACAACTGGACGGTCGGCTACACGCCCACGCACACGGTGGCCGTCTGGGTGGGCAATTTCGATGGGGCCCCGATGCAGGAGGTAAGCGGCGTCACGGGAGCCGGGCCTATCTTTCACGACGTGATGCGCCTCGTGGGTGCAGGGGGCGCGTTCGACGGAGGTGAGGCGCTCACGGAAACGGCCGTCTGCCCTGAAAGCGGCGATCGTCCGGGGGCCTTATGCTCGACCACGCGGACCGAGCGCTTCCAGCCGGGCACCGTGCCGACCGATACCTGCACGGTCCATCGGCAGATAGCCGTCGACACCCGCACAAACACGCGGGCTGCGGAGGACACGCCGCCGGCTTTTGTGGAAGAGCGCCGCTACACCGTGCACCCGCCCGCATTTGTCGGATGGATGGAGCGGGAGGGACTGCCGATGCCGCCGCCGGCGTCTGCTCCGACGCCAGAGGCCGTGGCAGCAGCCGGCGACACGGCACCGCCGGGCGCGGACGAGGCACGGCGGGAGTCGCCGCTCGTCATCACGCAGCCGGCGCCCGGTGCCCGCTTCATCATCGACCCGACGCTGCGCCGCGCGCATCAGCGGCTGCACTTTGCGGGCTACGCGCCCGACGGGTGGACGGACCTCACGTGGCGCGTGGACGACGAGGTGGTGGAGGGGCCGTGGACGCTGGCGCCCGGCCGGCATACTGTCACGCTCTCCGCCCGCGATCCGCACGGCCACACGCACACAAGCCCCCCGCGGGCGCTCTCGGTCATCGAGCTGACCGAAACGCCCCCGACCCGCTGACCTTCTTCCCCCAGCTGACTCAGGATTATGCGTTTGTTTGACCTCGCCACCGATGCCGCGGACGTGCGGCCGGGCACCCTGTTTCCTTCGGTCGTTCCGTCAATTAGACGCGCGGAGGGGTGTGCCCTGCTGCTACCGCTCCTGCTTGCGCTGCTCCTGACCGCGTGCGGCACCGGGACGACGACCACGGACGACGGCGTGGAGTCGGTGTCCCTGACGGATCGGGGAGACCGCGAGAGCTACACGCCGACGCTCGACGGCCCGCTGCGCCTCATCAGCGTAAGTCCGCGGGGTGCGCGTACCACACACCGCGCGCGGCAGGCTATCACGGCGACGTTCAGCCAGCCCATGGTGCCGCTGGGGGACGCCCCGACGCCACCGGACTCCGTGCTCACCCTGACGCCGTCCATTGAGGGCAATCTCCAATGGGAGGGCACGCAGACGCTCGTCTTCCGCCCGGCGGAGGACCTGCCGGCGGCCACGGCCTTCGAGGTGACGCTGCACCCGTACCTTGAAGCGCAGAGCGGCGATCAGATGGAGGAAGGCTACACGTGGTCGTTCGAAACGGCTCGCCCGCGCCTGCTCTCGTCCAGCCCCTCCGATGGCGAACGCTTTGCCCCGCTTGAAGGGGCGCTGCGGCTCGACTTCAGCCTGTCGGTGGATGCGGACGAGGCCGCGCCCTACATCGATACCGGCGTCCTGCCGGTGGACGCCCCCACGAACGACGGCGACAGCACGCTCGTGCTGCCCTTCGCCGAGACGCTGCCGCAGGACTCCACCTTCACCGTGACGCTGGTCGAGGGGCTGCCCACCACCGCCGGTCCGCTCGGCATGGCCGACACCACCACCGTGCGTTTCCGCACGTACCCGCCGCTGCGGGCGGAACCGCTGGACCAGCCCGGCTGGCGCTACCCGGATGACGAAGACCGCTTCTCGCCCGACGACGGCCTGCAGTTTGCGTTCTCCACCCCCGTGCGCTTCGGCGACCTGCGCGAGGCGCTCTCCTTCGATCCTGAACTCACCTGGCCACCAGGCGTGGAGGCGCGGGATGCGCATTCCAGCACCACGCACACCATCACCGTCCCTCTTGAGGCCGAAACCAGCTACACGGTGCGTATCGAAGGGCTCACCGACCGCTTCGGGCAGGAGCTGCCGTTGACCGAGCAACGCTTCACGACGCGGGCGTACACGCCGTCCCTGTCGATCCCAAGCGGCGCGATGGTTGTGGAATCCAGCCAGATGCGCGCGCTGCCCGTCCGCTACGTGAACGTGCCGGAGGTGCGCATCGGCGCCGAGCGCTTCGCGAAGGAGGACATCGTGCCGGCCCTCCAAACGTACGACCGTCGCCACCGCGAGAGAGATGCGCGATCGCCCGTCGCCATGGAGCGCACGTGGACCCTCGATCCGTCGCCGACGCAACGCGTGGTGCGGCACCTCGTGCTCGACTCGCTGCTGACCGACGGCCACGGCGTCGTCGGGTGGCAGTTGGGCTACGACCGCGACGAGGAAACCGAGCGCACGCAGTCCGGCCTCGTGCAGTACACCGACCTCGGCCTCACCGCCAAGTTCAGCCCGCATCAGGGCCTGCTGCTGGTCACGACCCTCGGCGATGCCGAGCCGGTAGAGGGCGCGTGGGTGGAGATCCGCGACGAGGACAACGTCGTTCGCTGGGGCGGCAGCACCGGGGCCGACGGCGTCGCCCCCTTCCCCGGCTGGGTGGAAATGCTGGACTATGAAGACGACAGCCGGCCCACCCTTATCGCGATAGTCGAATATGGCGATGACATGGCCTTCACCAGCAGCGCCTACGACCGCGGCTTCCGGGCCTGGCGGTTCGGCATCCGGAGCAGCTTCCGGCCCGCGCCGGTGACGCGCACGGGCACGCTCTTCACCGACCGCGGCCTCTACCGCGGCGGCGAGACGGTCCACATCAAAGGCATCCTCCGCAGCCGCACCGACCGCGACTGGTCCGCGATCGAAGACTCGCTCCGTCTCGTCGTCCACGACCCGCGCGGCGACCTCGTGATAGACGAACACCTGACCTCGTCGGAGATGGGCAGCTTCGACACCACGTGGCGCATTCCACGCGGGGCTGCGCAGGGCACGTACGACATGCGCGTGGGGCTGGCCTCCGACGCCACGCTCCTCGCCGCTCGCTCGTGGCAGCGCGAGGGCATCACCTCGGGGTCGTTTCGGGTGGATGCGTTCCGCCCGGCCGCCTTCCGGGTGGAGGCCACCTCCATGGCGGATGAATACGTGGCGGGCGACTTTTTTGAAGGGCAGGTCAGCGGCCGCTACCTCTTCGGCGCGGGGATGCCCGGCGCGACGGCCTTTCTGCAGTTGCGCCAGGGGGTCGGCAGCCACCGTCCGCCCGGCTACGACGACTTCTCCTTCGCCGCCACCAGTGGAAGGGTAAGCGAGACGCTGGCGCGCGTCGACACCACCCTCAACGACGACAGCCAGGCGTCGCTGCGCACGGCCATCCCCGGCAACCCGCACGGCCGTGTAATGTCGCTCGAATGGCTTGGCCGTGTGACCGATCCCTCGCAGCAGGAAATCGCCGGCCAGACCCGCGTGACGGTCCACCCCGGGCAGTTCTACATCGGCGTCAAGCCCTCCACCTCGTACCTTGACCTGACGGAGACGGACGAGTTGACGGTTGACCTCATCGCCGTCGACCCGAACGGGCGTCCCGAGGCCGACCACGACGTGTCGGTGGAGCTCGTGCGCATCGAGTGGGACAGCGTGCGCGAGGTGGGGTCCGACGGTCGCATGACCTGGCGCAGCGAGGAAATCGAAACGGTGATCGACTCAATGACCGTGACCTCCGCCGAGGATGCCTCCCGCCGCGTGCGCTTCACCGTGCCCGGCGGCGGCCTTTACGAAGTCCGGGCCGCGTCGGAGGACCTGCGCGGCAACGCCATCAAAACCGACACGCGCGTCTACGCCGCCGGCTCGGGTTACGTGGCGTGGCAGCGGCAGGATGACGACCGCATCGACCTCGTGGCCGATCAGGATACCTACGCCCCTGGCGAAACGGCCCGCATTATGGTGCCCTCGCCCTTCGAAGAAACCACCGCCCTCATCACCGTCGAGCGCGACGGCATCCTCCAGAGCCGCGTCGAATACCTCACCGGCTCCTCGCCGCAAATCGACATCCCCATCGAGGAGGACTACCTGCCCAACGCATTCGTGAGTGTCATCCTGCTGAACGGCCGCACGGCCCCGCCGCAGGAGACGTCCGACCCCGGCGCCCCCGCCTTCCGCGTGGGCTACGTGGAGCTGCCCGTCGACGCCGGCGAGCGCCGCCTGACGGTGGACCTCACGCCCGACGCCGACACGTACCGGCCGGGCGGGGAGGTGACCGTCGAGGTGCAACTGCGCGACCACAACGACCGCGGCGTGCCGGGCGAGGTCACGTTCAGCGCCGCCGATGCGGGCGTGCTCAACCTCATCGGCTACCGTCTGCCCGATCCATTCGACGACTTCTACGGGCCGCGGCCGCTTGAAGTCACCACCACCGAAACCCGGCAGTCGCTGGTGAAGCAGCGGTCGGAGGAGCTCACGGTGAAGATGGAGGCGGACCCCGGCGGTGGTGGGGGCGAGGATGAGCTGCGCACCGACTTCTCGCCGCTGGCCCACTGGGAAGCCACGCTCCCCACCGACCGGCGCGGACGCGCAGAGCTCGTATTTAGCCTGCCCGAGCAGCTGACCACCATGCGCCTGATGGCGACCGCCCACACCGCCGACCACCTGTTTGGGCGGACGAGCACGGACGTCACCGTGACCAAGCCGCTCGTGGCGCGGTCGGCGCTGCCCCGCTTTGTGCACTACGACGACCGCTTTGAGGCGCAGGTGGTCCTGACCAACCGCACGGACACCGACGGCACCGTCACCGTGACCGCCGAGGCCGACAGCCTCCGCCTCCTCGACACGGACCCGCAGGAGGTGTCCGTCGCGGCCGGCGCCACCGCCTCCGTGTCGTTCAGCGCCCACGCCGATGTGGTGGCCGACACCGCGCAGGTGCGCTTCCGCGCCACCCTGCAGACGCCCGACGGGGAGGAGCAGGACGCCCTGCAGGTGGATCTCCCGCTGAAGCAGAGCACCACCACCGATGTGCAGGCCGCCTTTGCCTCCACCACCGAAACCGCCGTGGAAACCATCCGTCCGCCGGAAGGCCGCCTGGCCGGGCGCGGCGCGCTGGACGTGCGGCTGGCCTCCACCGCCCTCACCGGGCTGGATGGCGCACTGGAGCACCTGTTTACCTATCCCTACGGCTGCATCGAGCAGGAGACTTCCCGCGTGCGCCCGCTGCTCATCGGGCGGGAGCTCGTCGAGGCCTTCGACCTGACGCTGCCGTTCGACTCCGCCGATGAGGCCCTGCGCGAATGGGCCGGCGGGCTGCGGGACTTCTGGGCGGGCGACGGCTTTGCCATGTGGCCCGGCAGCTCCACCGCCTCGCCCTACGTGACGGCCTACGTGGTGCTGGCGATGGCGGAGGCGCAGGACGCCGGCCTGGACCTGTCCGAACGGCTCACCACCGATGCACTCGATGCGCTGGAGGACTGGGTGCGCAACCCGAGCGATCGGCCCGACTTCTACAGCGAGGAGGTCTGGGCGGATACCCGGGCGCTGATGCTCTACGCGCTGAGCCGGCACGACCGCGGCATACCGTCCGCGCTCTCGGAGCTGGCGAGCAACCCGCCCGCCTCGCCCGACGGCCTCAGCTACCTCCTCCGCACGCTCCATCAGATGGACGCCGACGCCCTCGTGGAGCAGCGGGCGCCGATCGCCGAGCGGCTGCGCGAGCGCATCCGCGTGGAGTCGACCCAGGCCTACCTCACCGCTCCCGAGGATAAGGACTTCGGCTGGATCTTCGCGAGCGACGCCCGAGCCACCGCGTTCGGCCTCTCCGCGCTGCTCGTCCACGACGCCTCCGCCGACTTTCAGCAGCTGGCCCAGCGCATGATCCAGTATCTGATGGATGAGCGGCAGCAGGGGCACTGGACCTCCACGCAGGACAACGCCGCCGTGCTGGAGGCCTTCCGCCGGTACGTGGACGCCTACGAGGCCGACGCGCCCGACTTTGCTGCGGAGGTGACGCTGGCCGGGCGCACGCTGATGGAGACCGCGTTCCGGGAGCGCACGGTGCGCAGCGAACACACGCGCGTCAGCGACGCTGACCTGCCCGATGATGCGCTGGAGCTCCGCGTCGCCAAGGACGACGGTCCGGGGCGCCTCTACTACACCGCGCGCCTGCAGAGCGAAACCGACGCGCCCGTCGAGGCCCGCGACCAGGGGCTGCGCATCGAGCGCACCATCGAGCGGCTGGACACCAGCGGGGAGGTCGTCGAAACGCTGGGTGCTGACCCGACGCTGCCGCTCGGCACGCTCGTCCGCGTGACGCTCCGCGTGCAGAGCCCCACCGACCGCTACTACGTGGTGGTGGACGACCCGCTGGCCGCCGGCCTTGAAACCGTGAGCGCCGCCTTCGAAACCACCGACACCGGCCTTCTCCGCGAGGCCGATGCCGGGCAGGACCGCTGGTGGGGCTCCTTCAACCATACCGAGCAACAGGACACCCGCGTGCTCCTCTTCGCCGACTTCCTGCAGCGCGGCGAGCACACCTACCGCTACGTCGCCCGCACCACCACCGCCGGCGACTTCCTGCACCCTGCCGTCGAAGCCGAGCAGATGTACCGCCCGGAGATTCGTGGGCGGACGGCTACGGGGCGGTTGGGGGTGGAGTGATTTCTCGTGCCGATGCTCCAGCGTCGGCACGCGCTTGGGGACGGTCCTCCGTCCCAAGTTTCCGAGTAGGGTAGCCCGTCCGATTAAGCAGGTTGCCTCAAACCAAGCAGGCCGAACGTTGCATCGCACGCGGAGCTTGCTAAATGGGCGCTCCCACGCAGAGCATGGGAGCGAGATGCAACGCCTCTAAGGTGGCTACCCTTGACCCCACTATGTGGTACTTTCTTTCATATCATCCCTACGTCGTAGCCACATATCGACCTTGCAAACAGTGCATTCTGGCCGTAGCTTCTGGACATGATTGTTTACCTCGACACATGCAGTCTGCAACGTCCACTCGATGATAAGACGCAGCTACGTTTACGCATGGAGGCGGAGGCGATCTTGAGTATCATTGACTTGGTCGAAACCGGCACACTCACGCTCCTCTCGTCAGACGCTTTGGCGTATGAGAATGGGCGCAACCCACACCCGACCCGGCGGCAATTCGCCCGCGAGGTGATTGCCACTGCATCGAAGCATATCGCGTTTTCCGATGCCGTGGAGAAACGAGCCGAAGAGCTAAACCGAGCAGGGATCAAGACGTTAGATAGTTTACATCTGGCTTCGGCAGAAGCTGGCCGTGCAGATTTCTTTTGTACTTGTGATGATTCATTCTTGGCGAAGGCAAAGCAGGAAGCCAGAGGATACATGACAGTTGTTTCACCCTTGGCGCTTGTGGAGGAAATAGAAAAATGACCGTCCCAACGAGATCCCTTAGCGAAATAAATGCGGATGCCATCGAGGTGCTTGCCCGTGAGTTGGGTGTGGCGGACACCGCACGCTTTATCAATCAGTTTACGACGGGGTATGGCAATTACACGGAGGAGCGCAAGAAGCTTTTCGATGACCTAACGCTTGACGAGGTAGCCAGCGAGATCCGTCATAGGAAAGGCAAGGATGGATAATCAGCACCCAACCTTTAACTGGCCTTGCGCTTCCATGCAAGTTTTTCTGACCACCGAAACAAACGCCCAGTGGAAACCCCTGCCGAAGCAACAGAACTGAGACGGGCGATCGGGCACTACCTACAGGATCGATTTGAGCTAAAGCTTGATCCGACCCATCTGGGGCTCAACGGTACGACACTTGTAGCACTAAGGAAGGCCTTCGATCTGTACTTTTGAATACGGATGCAACCGCTTAATGAATGGCCAGCCGGTACCATTGTGGTTGCGAGAATTGGATTTGCGGAACCCCGAGTGGGACATGGATGCTCACTCATCGAACTTCTCTCGTGCCAATGCTCCAGCTTCGGCACGCGCATCAGGACGGTTCTACGTCCACTGCCAGCGCACCAAGCCTGTGTTTTCTCGCTACGCTCACGCTGATAGGACCGCTCTACCGTAGCCTTGCACGCAGCGCGTGGGATCGAGCAAAACGCCCGTTCCCTCAGTCGTGGAGAGCGCTGCATCACCCTGGTCTGCAGACGACGAACGGGGCTGCTGTTTTGCTATCGGCGTAAGGTAGCGGCTCTCGCGAAAGGCTCGTACCTCAGGAGAGGAGCGCGCCTGAACACTGCCACCACACGTCCGTCATCCGGCGAAATGTCCGGATTTAGCCCCCAATTTCGCATTAGGGGTATGTTCATCGTCCGGTAAACTCTAATGAGCGGGGGCGCGTCATGCGGTGGGTACCCATAGGGCTGGGATTCTTCTTGATCTTCTTATTGACCGCTTGCGGCGACGACGTAACGGGGCCGGACCCCGATCCGACGCCGACAGATCCGGACCCGACGCCCAGCGTGACGGCGGACGCAGGGGGCGACGGGGACGCCGTTGTGGGTTTTGAAACCGGTGCTGATGGATCGGCTTCCTCCGGAAGCGGCAGTGTAACCTTCAACTGGGAACTGACGGCGCAGCCCGAGGGCAGTACCGCTACGCTAAGCGACACGGACACGGCTACTCCAGCATTGCTACCGGACCTTCCTGGCACGTACGAACTTACCCTGACGGCGTCCAGTGAAGGCGAAACGGATACCGACGTGGCCACCATCTCCGCTATCGCCCGCCGTGTTTTTGTGGATGCGGTAAACGGCACGGATGCTGAACGCAATGGCTATCTGCCCTCGACTCCTCTGCAATCCATCGCTGGGGGCCTTGGCGTGGTGTGGCTTAACGCGAGCGACGCGTTTCATCAGGTAGACAGCCTACGCGTGGCCGAAGGACTATACGATGAAGCCAACGGGGAGACCTTTCCCATCACCTTCCCGGAAAACCTCATCGTGCAGGGGGATGAAGCGGCCGACCGCAACACGATCCACCTGCTGAGCCCGGACGTCGACCGGGAGCCGGCCGTCATCCTGCCGCCTGGTGTTGTCATGCGCCACCTGCATGTAGAAAACGGCTACACGGGAAGTGACGCGAGCGGCGATCCCGATGCCCTATTTGTGACCGACGGGGCCTCTATCGCGTCATCGCTTGTGCAGCTTGAAGACCTGACCCTTACGATGAGCAACCCCGGCGGAGCCGCCCTCTCTGCTGGATCGGATATCCGCGTAGACGTGCGCGGTACCGAGGACGCCAGCCTGGTCGTTGATGGAAGCAACGTGGGGAAGGCCTATGCCACACGGTTTAACACGACGAATACGGCGGTCGTGTTTGACTACGTGTCCTTCGAGCGCATGGGAAGCCCTACGTCGGGGGGTGCGCTTCGCATTGGTAATGCAAGCACCAACCATCAAGTGACGATTCAAAACAGCACGATCGCACCGGGCAATACGCCATCGAATACCGGCCAAGCGATTGACCTGCGAGCAGATCAGAGCACGCTGGTGCTTGAGAATGTGACCGTCACTTCAAGCGACGGGACGGCAGACGGGACGCGCTTTGTCCGTGCCCTCAACATGGGCAACGCCCAGCCCAATACCAACGTGACGGTGCTCAACTCTACCTTCGAGTACATCGCAAACACGGCGGTGCTGCTGCGGGAATCTACGTGGACAGTGGCCGATAGTCGGATCGCAGGTGTAAATACGCAGGATCCGGACGATGTCACGTTTCTCAGCAAGGCGGGTATCGTTCAACTGGACGGCACCCTGACCCTGCGCAATACCACGATTGAGGACATCAACGGCAGTGGGGTCATCATCCTTGGCCCAAGGACGCCCAATGATGAGGGGTTCGTGGTCTCGCTCGGGACGGAGGAGGCACCGGGCAACAACACGTTCGCAGGCATTGAAGGATTTGACGTGGATGATGCTCGCGACGCCGACCGATCCGTCGTCGGTGAGGTGCAGGCCATCGGCAATACGTGGTCCCTTGGCAGTGCGCCCCGCTGCGGCGAATCCGCCCAGGACCCGGAGGAGACCGAGATCCTCATCCGGGACGAGGGGAACGCCGTCCGCTGGGGCACCGGCAGTACGGAGGTTTGCTCCAGATAAGCCAGGTGGCAGGAGAGCCTACCTCGCGCGTGCCCGATGGTCAAGCAATTACGTCACTCATACCTTTTCCCCTGTCATCCCATGGTCAATCACGTTGCTGTTTCCGGTGGGTTCACGGCACTAAAACACAGGTATTCATGCGCCCTCCTGTCGCGGTGGGGACGCGTGGTCCGCGTCCTGATCTATTTATTGATCTCCTCCTGTAGCGCATTTGCCGTACAGGCGCAGGCTCAGGAGCCGGAGCCACCGGCTGACGGCGTCTACGCTACCTCGCTCACTATCGATGCACCCCTCGTGCTGTCACCCTTCGATTTGCCGGGGACCACCATTCAGCTCGAGGTTGTGCTGTTTGAGCAACCGGTGCTGGGTATCGGCACCGGTTCTGCTGTTGCCTCCCTCGTGGATGATCGGGGGAAGGACCTGCTGCAGGAGGAAAGAGACCGCTTACCGGAGATCGACCTCTATTTCGAGGAGATGTTTGGTATGACAGCCGGGGAGCGGCGCGATACGGGCCACATCATCCATGATGAGGTTTCGGCAGAAACGGACTGGGGGTTCATTACGGTGCCTGTGCGCACGCTTGGCCTCCCCTCTTCTGATGCAACAACGCTGACTATCGAGGGGACCCTTGAGGTGCTTATGGTGGGGGAAGACGAGCGCGCGGTGCAAATGGAACACCTGCAGTACGTATCGCTGGACCCTGACCGGAGTAACTATTTTTCCGTGGAGGGAGAACAGGTAACATGCCTGCGGGACGCCTACGATGCATCCACCGATGTCAGTGAGTGGTATTGCTATGGCCCCGGGCGTGTGAAACGGGTCGAAGTCGTGGGTCAGGAAGACACCCCTCCGCCGTCGGCTAACGACCGTGTCAATTTAGTCGTCATCGGCCCTACCGAAAATCTGGAGCTCTCCTTCATATATCCTGTCCCCGACGTGACGGAGCTCCCTTTTGCCCTGAAGTTGGGGCTTGGGTTGTAACCGACGATCCCGGGTCATTTGTAGAAGCGCGCGTTTGGGGGCGCCACCGGTAACCATCACGTCGGCGAGGACGTGACGCGCTCGTCGAAGCGGTCGACCTCGCGCAACGCTGCCTGTTCGGCCCGATCCGCCAGCTCGTCGATGATGCAGGCGCCTCGGATCAACCAGCGACTGGCGAGACCGAAGCCCGATCCGTTCGCGCTGTCGGGCTTTGGCATGCGGATGACGAAGACGGATCGCGAAATACAAGCAATGGCGTCTTTCTCGCTTCTTCTCTACCTTACGTGTGGCCCGCAGCAGCTAAAAGGCTACTCGTGGGGCCGCCTGTTGCAGCCCCCTTACCTATTCACCGCTGAGGAGTCGTACCATGCCAACGCAATCCAACGAACCCGTCGTCGAAGCGCTCGCTGAGCTTCTTGCCAGCAGCTACACCCTGTACCTGAAAACGCACAATTATCACTGGAATGTGACAGGGCCGATGTTTACGACCCTGCACACGCTGTTTGAGGAGCAATACACCGAACTGGCGCTTGCGGTTGATGAGATCGCCGAACGCATCCGCACGTTGGGCGCGTTTGCACCAGCCAGCTTTACCGCGTTCGCCGAGCTGAGCGTTGTCAGCGAAGAGACGGGACACCCCAAGGCGGAAGAGATGATCCGTGTGCTCGTGGCCGATCAACAAGCGATTTCGGATGCGGCCCAGCGGGTAATTGAAGCAGCAGAAGCCGCAAACGACTCAGCCAGCGAGGATCTGGGCACCCGGCGCATGGACATCCACGAGAAAAACGCCTGGATGCTGCGCAGTCATCTGGAATAGCGGCTGCTCCAGGATCGCCCAGCCAGCCCCGCTGGTGACCGGTACGGCGGCGCGTACATCCGAAGCACAACCCTGCACCCCCGCCTGCGTCGTGGCCGCGGCCCATAGCGTGGCTCAGGGGGCGCCTCCGGGCGAACGGTAACGGACGTACGCTTATCCCCAGAGGTCCGCCTTCGTGTACGGCGTGCCCGCCGCCGTCCAAAGGTCACCCGAGAGGTAGCGGCGGCCCCGATCGAGCGCAGCGATGGCCTCCATGTCCTCGTCGGTCAGCGTTACGTCTACCGCAGCCAGGTTTTCCTTGATGTGTGCGGGGGTCGTGGACTTCGGAATCACCGCGGTTCCACGATGGATCGCCCAGCTAATGAGCACCTGTGCGGGGGAAGCGTCGTGCCGCTCGGCGATGGCATGAATGGTCGGATCCTCCAGGAGCACCGGTTCGTCCTCCGCCTTCATCTCGTCCGGGCGGTCCTTGGAGCCAAGCGGGGAGTAGGCGGTGAGGGGAATCCCAGCCTCCCGCGCAAACGAGAGCAAGTCCGGCTGCTGCAGGTACGGATGCAACTCGACCTGATTTATTTCAGGCGTGACACTGCCGGCGTCCATCAGCGCCTGTAGCGTGGACACGCTGAAGTTCGAGACGCCGATATGGTGCGCAAGGCCAGCCTTCTTGACGTCTTCCAGGGCGGCCCAGGTTTCCGCAAGCGGCACATCGTCGAGCGACACAAAGTCGTCCGGCCCTTCCGGCATGGTCGTCCCCGGCGTCAGTGCCACGGGCCAGTGCATGAGGTACAGGTCAACGGCCTCCAGCTGGAGGCCGGCGAGCGTCTGCTCCAGAGCCGGCCGCACGTCCTCCCGGGCATGGGCGTCGTTCCAGAGCTTGGAGGTGATCCAGACCTCGTCTCGGCTGACGACGCCGTCGCTGAGGGCCTCCTGCAGGGCGTTGCCCACCTCAGGCTCGTTACCATAGATCAGCGCGCAGTCAATATGGCGATAGCCGACCTGCAAGGCCGTTTTTACCGCCTCGTACGCATCGCCCGGGGCAGACTTCCAGGTGCCGAGGCCAAGCATGGGCATTGTATCGCCGTTTGCAAAAGAAATGGTTTTCATTGGATACGCGGGGGACGATGGAGGAGCGCGTTGAAAGTGGCTTATGGCGCTTCCCCGACGAGTGATCCCTACGATCACAGCAACCCCCTCCCTCGCGGACCAGCTTCAACCACCGTTCCTGTTCTCCGGCCCTGATGGGTTGGCTGCGTCTGCCGAGGAGGTGTATGCCAATGAAGTAGACAAGAGACCCGGCAGGAAACCCCTGCGGTGGGGACGCCGGCAGAAGCTTCAGGGTACCCGGCGTTGTACGGGCAAGCTGCAGGCTCTGCGTACGCGAGGACGCAGAAGTTCAGAGAGCGGTCGATAGGCACCTTATTTGACAGTAACCCAGTGATGTTGCCGTGCGCGTACCGATGAGCGGCCAGGAGACTGGGCCGGACACCCGTGGGCGTGCGCTGTCGCCCCCTGCCCCGGAGGTCATGCCATGAGAAAACGTCGTCCCCACCAACCCCGTTCACCGCAGGAGGGAGTTGCAGGCCTGCTGCTTTTGCTGCTGCTTTTGCTGCTGCTTGGCCTGTCCCTTGCGGCCTGTGCAGAGCTGCCGTCCGCTGAGGATGCAGGGGCGACGCTTACGTTCGCGCTCCCGTCGCAGAGTTGCGACTTTGCGTTGTCGCCGGATGGGCGCTGGCTCGTGGCCACCGACCTCGTCCGAACGACCGACGCCGCCTCAGGCATCGCGCATGGCGTCCGGCGTCCGGTGCTGGTAGACCGTGAGACCGGCGCGCCCCAGGACCTCAGGTTCGCTGCGCAGGCCGACACGTTGCGGCAGCGCGGGCTGGCGCCCCAGGGGGTGGGCTGCTTTAACCGGGATGCGTCGGCCCTCTACTTTGCCCGCACCCGCCTCACGGAGGGGCGGCCTGAGCGGGCGGCGTTTGTGCTGCGCCTTGATGCGTCACCGCTCACGGTCCGGGCCGTGGCGGCGCCGGACTGCCGCGAGCCCGACCCGCCGCCGCCACCGCCTGTTCGGCGAGAGCAGCGCTCTGCCAAGGAAATCCGACTGTATCATGCGGAGGGACACGAGCTGGCCGCCCACCGGCCGCACAGCCGCTTGAGCCAGCGCATCCACCTGTATGCCCCGGACGACAGGGACTGGCAGAGGAGCTATGTCCCTTCGCCGGATGGGGCGTGGTTGGCCTACCGGGTGTCCGAAAGAGGCGCGCTTGGCTTTTCCGCGCCCTCGGTTGCGTATGTGGTGCGCCTGCGCCCGCCCTACCGCGCGGCCCCTTACAGCCTGGGGCGTTCCCTGCACGCGATGGCCTGGGGCCCCGAGGGCGCGCTCTACGCCTGTAGCCGCTATGGCCCCCACGAGCGGGCCATCGTCCGCTGGGATCGGGACCTATTTGAGTGAGGTAGGCCTCAGCCGGTGCGTGAACCGGCTGAGGGAGGGCACGCTGCTTCCTTTTCGGGCCGTGAAGTGGTATCTTGCCGTCTCTCGCGTACACCGTGGTTGCCGAACTTCATGACGGACGTGTTTGACATCCTGCAGGGCCCGCTCTTTTTTCTGGGCGAAACACCGGTGACGGTTGCGACCCTGGTTTACTTTGCCTTGCTGCTTGTCCTCGTGGCAGTGGCCACCCGCTGGGCACGGCGCCTGCTGCGCAAACAGTTGCAGGTGTGGACGAACCTTGAGTCCGTGTTGGTAGAGTCGCTCGCTCGCATCGTCGGCTATGTGGTGCTGTTCATTGGGCTCCTGATGGTGGTGCAGATGCTGGGCGTAGACCTGACCTCGCTGGCTGTGTTGGCCGGCGCGCTGGGGCTGGGTATTGGCTTTGGACTGCAGAACATTGTCAATAACTTTGTGAGCGGCCTCATCATCCTGGCCGAGCGTCCGATTCAGGTGAACGACCGCGTGGTGGTTGGCGGCACCGAGGGGAACGTCACGCGCATCGGCGCGCGCAGCACCATGATCCGCACCAACGACAACATCATTATCATCGTACCGAACGCCGAGTTCATCTCGGAGCGCGTGACCAACCTGAGCCACGGCGACGCCAAGCTCCGCATTCGCGTGCCG
Organism: Rhodothermaceae bacterium Tc-Br11_B2g6_7; assembly: GCA_001564055.1. Lineage (GTDB taxonomy): Bacteria > Bacteroidota > Rhodothermia > Rhodothermales > Salinibacteraceae > Tc-Br11-B2g6-7. Next base: position 1,395 of record LKNB01000026.1, on the reverse strand, counting down.
TTTGGCGTCAGCTATGAGAGTGACGTGCGGCAGGTGGAGCAGCTGGCGCTGGAGGCGGCGCGGAGCGTCACCGGCACCCTGCGCGATCCGGGACCAGCGGTGCGCTTCCTCGAGTTTGGCGATAGCGCGCTTGAATTCGAGCTGCGCGCCTGGACGATCCTCCGCGCCGACCGCCCGGGCCTGTTCAAGAGCGATCTGTATTTCGCCCTGCTGGAGGCATTCACCGACCACGGCATTACCATCCCCTTCCCGCAGCGCGATCTGCACATGAAAACCGCCGTTCAGCTTGAAAACGGACGCTCGGCTGATGCTGTGACGAGCGCCGACGACGCGTCGGACCGATAGCACGCTGCGGGCACGTGCGGCGCAGGAATGCGTTGCGTGGCCGTACCTGCCTTTCTCATCCACGGACGGCCCCACCTCATGCCCGACTCGTCCTCTGCCCTGCAAGAGCGTGCCCAAGCTATTGCCCGTACGGCGCAGAGTATCATCGGAAAGGTGCGCCAGCTCTCACTGTACGCGGCGCTGTCGGCCGTCTGGCTCTGGGGCGTCGTGTTTGTGCTGACGGGTGTGCTGGAGTACACGCTCGTGGCCCTCACAGCGATTCTGATTGGACTGGTGATGCTGCTGCCGGCGGGCCTGCTCTATGCGCTGACCCTCGGCCTCAACGAGGTGATGCACCTGCCCGAGCGGGTGGCGGCGATGGCAGAAAGCGGGCAAGCCCACATAAAGGAGACCATCAGCCTATCCGCCGGCGAAACCGAAGCGCAGCGCTGGTGGCGCATCGGGAAGGTGACCGCTGCGCTGTGGAAGATGCGCCGGCTTGTGGTGGAGTATAAGGGGATGCTGGTGCGCTACGCGGCGGCCGTCCGCCTCTTTACGCTGCCCGGCCTGCTGCTCCTGCTGGCGGCCCTGCTGCTGAGTGTTCTACAAATCATCGCCGCCGTGCTCTCCGTGCCTGTGGTCGCGCTACTCGTGCTGCTGGTTGCGTAACGGGCTCGCCCTGCGTTGGCTATCTTCAACAAAATCAACTATGAAGCAAATGTGAAACCGTGACCAGTGTCCGCGGTACGATGGATAGAAGTGCAGTATAGAATTGGCGCATATATTTGATGTAATCCGCGCCTCACCTACGATGGGAGATGCTCATAAAGGCTTATGGACGCAGATACCTCCGGCGACGAGTCCGCGCAGTTGCGCGAGGAACTGGCGGCCTGCCGGCGAGCGAATGAGGCGTTGCGGCAGCGGCTTGCCACGGAGGCATCAGGTGCTTCGCAGGTACTCCTGAATGCCCTCCCGGCGCATGTGGCCGTGTTGGATGCGGAAGGCACCATTCTGGCGGCGAACGAGGCCTGGCGGCAGTTCGCAGTGAAGCAAGGGGGGAAGCCACGCGGC